>CAJXVA010000171.1 GCA_913061055.1 uncultured Pseudomonadota bacterium | reverse complement strand
GCCGACGCCCGCCCCAACCGTCGAGGCAGCTCCGGTCGAGCCTGAGCCCGAGCCCGCGGCAGAAGCGACGGCCGTAGAGTTCACCCCGGCCGAGCCCGAGTCCGAGATCGCCGAGCTTCAGCCTCCCGGAGACTCCACCACCAAGCGCAAGCCCGACTCCCTGTACGGGCGCTTGTGGGCGGGCCCGGTGATCGGCGCCGGCGGAAGCCTGTTCGCGATCGGAGCCTCGGCCACCTACTTCCTCGTCCCGTACTTTGGCCTGGGCGGCGAGTTGGTCAACGTCTTCTCCTGGGATCCAGCGGGCAGCTACTACGAGTTTCAGCTCACCCCGCAGGCCACCGTGCTGATGCTTCCCCGCCGCCGCGTCTCCCCGCTGTTTTGGGGCGGCTTCGGACTCGACACCTTCAACAAGGGCCTGGGCACCTACGGTCGATGGACCGCCGGTGGCGGCCTCATCATGTTGCTCGGCCGCCGCATCATCCTGACCGTCGGCGTCGAGGTCGATGGGCGCGTGCCGGCCCGCGAGTGGAACCAGACCTTCACGTGCGGTCCGATCCGCGGCAACTGCACGATGGGCATCGGGCCCTCGCTGGGGATCTCGATCCCGTTCGGGTGAGCCCGAACCACACGCTCCTTTGCTGCAAGTTCGGGACACCGAGCCTCGCGCCGCGGTTTCGACAATTCGTCATCGACCGCGTCATTCGCGTCGCGCTCGATGTGAATGAGGTTCGTGGGCAACCGCCGACCGCACATCCTGCTACCCTCGGCGCGTGTCCGATCTGGACGATGTCGAGCTCGTTTCCCGCGCGTTGGCGGGCGACGGAGCTGCGCGTCGAGAGCTTGGGCGGCGGCTGATGCGGGCCGTGGCGCGGGAAGCGTCCTTCGCGGTGGCCAGGCTTGCGGCGGCCGAGGGACGCGATCCGCGGCAGGAGGTCAAGGACCTGGTGCACGACGTGCTGCTGGGCCTGTTCGACAACGACGGGCAGCAGCTGCGTCGGTGGGACCCAACGCGAGGTCGAAGCCTCGAGAGTTTCGTGCAGCTGATCGCGCGCCGACGCATCCCACGAATGCTCAGCGGCGGGCGTGGCAATCCCTGGGCCGACGCCCCGATCGACCCGGCCGATATCGACACGGCCGACGATGCAGACCTTGCCAAGAGGCTCGAGCAACGCAACCAACTCGATCAGGTCCTCGCGGCCATGCACGCCAAGATGAACGATCGCGACCACGACCTCTTCGACCTGATCTTCGTCCAAGAGATATCGCCGGACGCGGTCGCCGAGCAAATGGACATGACCAGGGGGGCCGTCAATGCCTGGTCGTATAGAATGCGAAAGCTGGCGCGGGCCGCCGCCCTTGGTGCAGCCGCTGGCACCGGCGGAGCGTCCACTCAGGCCGCAGCCTCCGGAGGTGCAAGGCATGGCTGACGAGCTCCTCGAAGCATTGGGCCAGCGTCAGCGGGAGACCGACGCCGCGAAGCCGCCGATCCCCCTGGGCGACTTTGAAGGCGAGGCCGGCGACGCCTTGCTGGACGACATGTTCGGCGAGCTGGATGACAAGGCCCGGCAGAAGCCTGCGCCTTCGGAGTCCCCGCCGCCGACCGAAGCGTCGCCCGACAACGTCACCGCGCTCCCAAAGCGAAGCCCCGCGGTCTGGGCTGGTGCGGGGATCGTGATCGCTGCCGCTGCCGCGCTGGTGCTGTGGCTCGCGATGCCCTCCTCCATCGATCCCCTGCCCGCCTACGGCCCGGTCAGCATCGCGGGCGGTCCCGCTGCCGTGCGAGGCGACCACGAAGGCATCCCGGAGGTTCTGAAGCTCGAGGACCCCAGCGACAACATCGAGTGGAGGTTCGCCCCCGCGACGTCCGTCGAGGGGGACCTCGAGGTTGTGCTTTCTGCGCGCCGCGCCGATGGGGAGCGCGTCTTCGCCACCGTGCCCAACGCCACCGTGACCCCCACCGGGTCCGTCCAGCTGCGGGGGCCGCTCAACAGCTTCATCGAGCTCGACGAGGGACACTGGACCGTCCAGGTGATCATCGCCCGAGCGGGTCACGCACCGGGCTCGGCCGAAGATGCGATGCGTGAGGACTGGCCGCGGTTCCCGATCGAGGTCATCATCGACGCCTCTTGAGCGTCGTCCGTGCAGCCCTGAGCCTTCTCGTATTTGCCTTGGGCTGCAATGACGTCGCTGCCCCTCCTCCGCGGACCCCCGCACCCACGGTTCTTTTTGCGGGTTGTCCGGAGCTGTCAGGGCGCGTGTGCCGGATCGAAAGCACGAGCAAGCTGAAGGTCTGGTTGGACGTGCACGCCGCATCGCGGCTTCGCGTGCTCGCAGACGGAGTTCCGATCCCGAGCAGCGGTCGTGTCGTCCTCGAAGGTGTGGGGCTGTCCATCCCCGTCCCCGCCCAGACGGAGTCGCTCCAGATCGAGTCCCTCGACGAGACATGGGACCCGCCGGTCATTCTGACATTCTCGTGGCGAGAGCGAGCGTGGGAAGGCGACGCTCCCTCATTGAGCGAGCTTCGACGCATGGCGAGCGAGCACTCTGGCTGGATCCGCTTACGGCTCCTCGACGACATTCGCCGCGCCTTGGACGGCGAATCTGAGAGTATCGAAGCCGGCACGAACGAGCTGAAGCTGGCGCGCGAGCTGGGCGCGAAGCTGCATGAAGCAACTGTCTTGGGCACCCAGGCTCGATACTTCATCGATGAGAAGCCGGACCTTCCACGAGCTCGCGCGCTGCTCGACGAACTCGAACCGCTCACCTCGGACCACCCAACCGCGAAGGCCCGGTGGCACTACTATCGGGGCCTGCTCGCACGACGCAGCGGGGACATCGGCGCGGCCCTCGACCACCTTAGCGCCGCACGCACTCTGTACGAGAAGCTCAGCGACAAGGGGCTACTCGATCCGCTCGAGATGGAAGCGATCACGCTAGCCGAGGTCGGGAGGCTCGACGATGCAGAACGGCTGCGGCGCAAGGCTTTCAACCCGCTCCAACACACCGACCTCCAGTGCGGAGACTATGCGCGCCGCGCAAACAACCTCGGGTGGGCCGAACTCGTCCTCAACGCCAGTGGGCTTGCGGACACCGACCCCAGAGCGATGCTCACGGCAGGGCTCGAGCGGCTCGATGACTGTGACTCTGCGTGGCTTCGGACCAGTCTGCTACTCGAGCTCGCGATGGCCGAGTACCAACAGGGCGCTCCCGGTGCAGCTCTAGGATGGATTGCCCAGATCGAGTCGGTCGATCGCGACCTCCGAGTTTGGGTCGATGAGGTCGAGGCTCGGGCTCTCACCGAAACTCAAGACCCCCTGTTGCAGCCTCCTCTGATTCGAAGATCTCTACCGCCTCCGAGTGGCCAGCAGGCATGGAACCAGAGGGTTCGCCACGCCCGCGCATTGGCCCAGTGGGGCTTCATGGAGCTGGCCGTAGCCGAGTATCGAGCCGCCGAGGCTCAACTGAGCAAATCGCTCGATCGCGTGGGGATCGAAACGGGAAGCGAACTCTACCTGGCGGGACGAACCGCAAGCCTCGAGGGCTTGGTTGATGCGCTCCTCGAACTCGGCCGGCCCTCAGAGGCATCTTGTGCCATCCGGCTCGCTCGTGCTCGTGAGCTGGCACGGCTCGACCGCTCTGCCCGACTGCAAGTCGCTTCCGATGACGAACGCAACGCGTGGGAGCGCGAAGTCTTCAGCATCGCGACCGAGCAAACATCCATCGGAGTCGGTCGAGCAGGCTTGTGGGAAGTACCCAGCGATAGACGCGGCCAGGTCGAAACCCAACTCGACCAACGTGACAACGTCGAACGCGGGCGCCTCGACGACGCACTGCGTGGCCTGGGTTTCGAGCCCACCCCGCGTACGTGCGAAGATCTGCGCCAAGCCCAGCCGGGAGAAGTGATCCTCACCGTGTACGCTTCCCTCGCTTTCGCGACGTCCGAAGCTGGCGTCGAGGTGGCGCCGCTCGAAGCCCTAGACTCACTCGACAGCCTTAGTGGAGTGAAGCGTATCTCCGTAGTCGAAGTTGGTGAACGTCCTGCGGCCGCGATCCACACGCTTCCATGGCGTGACTCGGACTCTCTGCTCGCTCTGGCGCCCATCGCATACAGCCTCGACCTCCGGCCTCGGCCATCCTCGTCCGCGCCACGCAGTAGAGCCCTCGTGGTCGCCGATCCCCGCAGCGACCTCCCCGGATCGCGTGACGAGGCTGCCGAGGTCACTCGTCGCCTCCAGGCACAGAGCTGGTCCGTGACCGAGGCGATAGGAGCCCAAGCGACCCGAGACGTTCTGCTTCGGAAACTCCCAGAGGTTGGCCTGTTTCACTACGCAGGACACGGCGTTCGCGAGGGCATGTCCGGGTGGGACTCCGCGCTTCTGGTCGCCCAGGACGAGCGCCTACGCGTTCCCGATGTCTTCACGCTTCAAGCTGTTCCGCGGGGCATCGTCTTGACCGGGTGCGAGACTGCAGCCGCAACTCCGCAGACGGTCGGAGGCGGAATGAACATCGGCCGCGCCTTCATTCTCAGCGGGAGCGACTGGGTCGTTGCATCCGACGCCGAAGTCTCCGACCAGCACGCCGCCACGGTCGGAATCGCCATGCATGAAGTGGGGTCATCCGGGGGACCTGCGCGGCTTAGAGATGCGTTGCTCTCGGTCCGGAAGAAGGACCCGAAAGCACCCTGGCAGCACTTCCGGGCCATCACTCCCTGACCGCGTTTCGCGGCCTACTTGAGGAGCATCGGATCTTCCGTTTCCGCCCCGCTGGCGAACGTCATGAGCACCGTCGCTCCGCGGACCTCGATGCCGTCAAGGTCGACGGGCAGTTCGTAGGAGGCGACCCTCGTGTCTTCGAGCTCTGGCACCAGCCCCGTATCGATGTCTTTGAGTGAATAGACGTGCTTCATTTCGGCCCCGTCGAGGACCACGATGTCGACGGAAAGCAACGCATCACCCGCGAACTCGCTGTCAACCGTCAGCAGTGCTGTCGACTCTGTGTTCGTACCTGTGAGGACACAGTCGTTGCACCCCGACTTCGGCGGCTGAGGAGAGGTGAGCCGTGCCCACGGATCGCGCTCAGTCGCTTCGCAGGACCGCGTTTCTCCGAAGTAGGAGTGGAACTCGATCTCTCTACCACATGCACCGAAGCAAGTCTGAGGCGTTGTGGCGAAGTCTGCCTCGCGAATCTTGAGAGTCGAAGCGGGTAGGTCTTCGATGGCAGCGACCATACCTGACAAAGAAGCCGTCGTACCCGAGTTGCAATCGAGCGCGGTCCCGACGGCGCCGCAGGTCGACCCTGGCAGCGCGCAGACGAACTCGACGGCACTGCACGTGTCGATACGACGCACATCCACTGGCGTTCCGCCGCCAAAGTCCGAGGTTCCAGGGGACAACGCCCCGGTCTCGTACAACACGTGCATGACCTTGGCTGGCGTCAAGCTTGGCCGATAAGACCACACGAGGCTGGCCGCAGCGCTGGCAACCGCCGCAGACATGGAGGTTCCGGTCCGAATGGCCACTTCCGGCAGACCCTTGCGGGGATGCGCGACCGCGTGGCTCGCCGCCGCCGCGAGGCGAGGCATCCCGAACTCTCGAGACGAACCCATCTCAGAGTTCGGTCCGAACAACCCCCCGACCGCATGTACCAGGGGCCGGTAGTCTACGGAGTCCGGCACGAAGGCCGTCGCCCCCATGGAAGCACACTCGTCTGCCGTCGGAGCGGGGATCTCCTCCCAGCGCCCGGGCGCGAGCGGGACTTCGTTGCAGGTCAACCCTGTTGAGTTCCCTGCCGAGGCGATGATCAGGCTTCCTTCACACCGCGCCATGCGAATCGCATCCAAGACAGCCCGCGTCGCGGGTGGCATGTCCGTGAGCGACGAACCTCCGAAGAGCACCGACTCCCAGCCAACGCTCAGGTTGATCACCAGGTGCTCGCTGGACGATGCACGATGCCGCTCCAAAGCCGTAAAGATGCCCTGAGCCAGGTCGGACTGAAGCCCGACGACCCCGCCCCGATTGGTGTTGATGCCGTTCTCCGTGCGGGGAAGGCCGAGAGCCGCCCCAACCTCGATGTCGCAACCCTCGGTGCCCTGCGGACAAGCAATCGCCTCAATGATGCTCATCACGACCGGACCGTGCGACGAAATGGGATTCCCAGGCTCGGGGCGTGGAAAGGTGTCGACGACCGTCGTCTGGACCGAGCTTCGGGCGGCAAGGGGATACGCGTCCTGCAAACCGGTCCCGTCGACTCGGCCGGCCAGGTACCCAAAGAACAGGTCGAGGTCCTCTCCGATCGTATCCGCAATCACCTCGCCTTGCGGCGTCACCGCCTGACAGTCAGCGCCGAGCTCGGCGTCGGTCGGAAAGTTCGCTGCGAGCAAATCGACGTCGGTTTTCGTCGCCCCGGCAGCCGGAACAAAGGTGTAACGGCAGTACTGGTCGAGAACACTGACAGGAGCAGTCGCTGACGCAAACAGCGGCTCAGCTTCCCAACCAATGCCAGGGAAGTCTTCGCAGCTGGGGGCCCCGTCCGCCTCCGGGGGCATCGACAGCCGGACGACCTGATGTGTCGGATCGCAGACGATTGCGGTCCCAGCAACGTCGGAGATGCGGTGCTCATCCAGCGGAGCGTCGTCGAGGGAAGCGTCCTCGAGCGGCGCGTCGGCGCATGCGACGCAAAGGGAGGAAAGCAGAAGCAGACTAGTTGGCGAGCGGAGTAGGGAAGTCATGATGGAGGGGTGCTTCGAGAACAAAGAGTCGAGATCCTGGGATCCGGATTGCGACCCGGCGAAATTCCTTCGCGATGAAGTGCCGGCGGATGACACCGCTCGTGACGTTTTTTTGCCCTCCGGCATCCATTGAGAATCAAAGAACATTTCCCGGATGCGCTACACCTAGAGGAATCCCTGACCCGACTCCCGACTTGACCCTCCCGCGACGTCAGACCGCACGGTTTCCCCATGTCCAAGCACCGACTCACCGTCCAAGCGGTCGCCAAACTCAGCGGCGTGACCCCGCGCGCTCTGCACTACTACGACGAGATCGGCTTACTCAGCCCCGCGCGCGGCAAGGCCGATTACCGGATTTACAGCGCGGCCGACCTCCTGAGGCTCCAACAGATCCTCGTCTACCGCGAACTCGGACTCCCGCTCCAGCGTATCAAGGCCCTCATGGACGAGCCGGGGTTCTCCACCGAGAGGGCACTACTCGAGCAACGGGCCCAACTCGAGGAGAAGGCCGAGTCCACCGCACGCATGCTCGCCGCCGTCGACCAAGCCCTGGCTCGACTCCGCGGAGACGCGCGGGTCGAGCTTGCATCGCTCTTCGACGGCTTCGACCCGCAGCGATACGAGCGCGAGGCCGCCGAGCGCTGGGGCGAGACCGAGGCGTACGCCGAGAGCCACCGCAGAACGCGGGACTACTCCGAGGAGGACTGGGCGAGGATCAAGAAAGAGTCTGACCGCATCCTCGAGCGCGTCGCGCATGCGGTCGAACACAGCACGCCGTCCACCTCCGCGGATGCTTGCGAGCTTGCGGAGGCCTACCGCCTCCACGTCGACCGCTATTTCTACCCATGCTCGCGGGCGATGTACCGCGAGGTGGCGGCGCTCTACACCACGGACGCGAGGTTCCAGCAGAACCTCGATCGCTTTGGAGAGGGCGTCGCTGCGTTCCTCTCCGAAGCCGCGACCGCCAACGCCTCCGAGGCGAATCCCCGGTGACGCCTAGCCGTTGACTTCTGGATAGATCGAGCCGCTCACGGCCCGCCGCCAAGGGCCGATTCGCGGCCGGCCGAATGCCAGCTCCTAGGGCTCGACGATGACGGTCAACGCATCCGTCGTCTCGATCGAAGCGGGGTTATTCGGGTCGATGAAGTGGATGACGATATCGGCGCGTGCCGGCGTGACGCCGCCAAGCGAGACGTCGACGTCGTACTCTGTCACGGGACCCGTGCGGGGCACGATCGCTCCTGCCTGGAGCTCGGCGCTGGAGATTCCGAACACGTGCTGGACGCCGACCGCGTCATAGACTTGCAGCTCGGCTTCCTTGATCTCGTTGCCCACGTAGTGATCCTCGATCGTGAGGAGTGCCGCAGACTCACTCGTCGATGTATCGGTTGTCAGAATGCACTCCTGGCAACCCCCCTGCGTCGGCCGTAGTTCTACGTTCGGGACAAACAGCTCTGCCTCCTCCGAGCACCCGAACATCGTGGAGGCAAAGATCAGGAGGGTCAGACGGGACACGGAAGTTGGAGACATCGTGAGCACAGCTTTCCTGGACGCCATCCTGCGTCCGCGGCCAAGCTAGCAGCCGCCGAGCAGCTGCGTCATCTCGCCAGCGGTCCTACGGCCACCTACGGAATCAGCCCAACGACACCATCCGGCCGGCCGAAAACCGTTCGAGACCGGATCCGGGCCTCGCGGAACTCGCTGGCCGGGCTCAATGAACTGGCCCGAAAGAATGGGACGAGTCCTCCATAGATTCGTGCGGGGCCAGACATGGGGCACGCAGATGACCTGGATTTCTTCGTCGCACTACGGGCTGCTCGTGCCGTCACTTCTCCTGCTCACGGCGTGCGGCTCCGAGGCCGCGTCCTCGCCCGGCGAAACCGACGGCGCACAGACCGACAGCGCACTCCCGGGTACCGACGATTCGACGAGCGCTGGAACGACGCAGGGGGAGAGTGGGGCCGACGGCTCGGAGACATCCTCGGGCCCTTCGGAGCCTCCCGCCCCGATTCGCATTCTCTACCCAAGCGAGGAGGGCCTGACAGTGCGAGAGGCGGTGGGCGGAGAGATTGGAGCTCCGCAGGTGTTTGCTCCTGGGGCCTGGCAGTTCTCGCTGAGCTACGATCAGGTCGTTGCGCGAGCCCTCGAAGGGCCCGAACGGCTCGCGGGTCCGTGGACGGGCCAGCCGTTGGAGCCCACCTCGTTGCAGTGCCCCAACGATGACCCGTGTTCGGCGTTCCCGGT
Organism: uncultured Pseudomonadota bacterium; assembly: GCA_913061055.1. Lineage (GTDB taxonomy): Bacteria > Myxococcota_A > Polyangia > Nannocystales > Nannocystaceae > CAJXVA01. The sequence continues at coordinate 8,989 of CAJXVA010000171.1, read as the reverse complement.
GGGCGAGTCGTGGATCAGCGCGCAGAGCACACCTGACCTGATGGGGACGGACTACTTCGTGTTTGAGAACGGTCCGAACGGGCCAACGTCGCCGAGCCTCTTGTACGGGTCCGAACAGGGCAGCCCACGCGGGTTCTTTGGTGAGCAGTACTTGGTGGTGGTCGAGCCGCTGGACGATGGCGCCCACGTTGCGCGCGTCGCCTTGGAGCCTGGCGCGAGTCCAGAGCCGATGTTCGAAGTCGATGCCACCGCCGAGGTGTGGTTCTCTTCGAGCGTCGCAAAGGGCCAGACGCTTGTTTTCGTGGCCGAGCCTGCGGAGCAAGGGTGGCGGGCGAGCCTGCAGGTCACAGACGCACTCGCCGCGACGCCGGTTGCGATGGATGTCCCGCTGCTGTCGGGAGCGGTCGCGCAGGGGTACTGGAGCCCGGTGGTGCATCCCGAGAAGACGGGGATGGTCCTGGTTCAAGGAGACGGCGCGCAGGCACTCGCCGCAGGCGACCTCGTCTGGGTCAGATGTGTATAAGAGACAGCGTCTGGGTCCCGCTTCAGGGCTCCGGGTTCGGCGAGCCCCAACGCGTTTCTACGGGTATGTCCCAGGGCGCGGTCGCGAACTCGACCGCGGCCCCGACTCCGATCTCGTTCTCCAGCGACGGAACCTGGCTTGCCTTCCGAGCCCGACCAGTCCCCGACGAGCCGAGCGAGACGTTCCTCGTTCGTTGGGATGACGGACCGCTGGGGGACCCGATCCTGCTAGACCAGCAGGCCTACGGGGTCGAGTTCTCCAGCGACGGCGGGCAGGTGTTCTTTCTTGGAGGGCCCGACGAGGAGCGATACCTCGCTCGCGCATCGCTCGGCGGAGACGTGCTCGGCGACACGGAGGTGTTGTTGCAAGTCGAGGAGCCCGGCTACTTCGCAATCTCCGAGGACACCTCTTCGATGGCCATGGTCAACCTGGACCGCACGCAGCTGTGGACGCTCGACCTCGAAACGACGCCCCCCTCCTCTGGCGCCGTTGCGGAGTGTGGCGACACGAACATCTCCTTCACGATTGCGTCCGATGGCTCGCTGGTGGCCTGCAGCTGGGGCGAGAGTCTGCAGGCAGATCGGACCCACGTGTTGGTCAACCCTCGGACCGGCGAGGCCACCGCCCTCGAGGCGACGTACAACGCGCAGCTGGTCGCGCTCGAGCTGTGAGCGAGACGACCCCGCTCGCCCTGTGAAGCTTTGGTGAGCGGCTAGTTGGCGACGTTTCGAAACACTCGCCAGTGCGGGTTCGCGGCCCCACCGAACACTTCGTAGTCCCCATCGTGCGTGCTCACCAGGTCCGCACGCCCATCGCCGTCCAGATCCATCGTCGTGTGGCTCGATGGGTTGCCCCCACCAAACGTGCTCGCGAAGTTTTCGTTGGGCACCGACCACTGCGATGCTTCGTCTGCGAATCCGTCTCCGGTGTTCAAGTGCACCCGCCAATGCGGGTTCGCGGCCCCGCCAAACACCTCGTACGCACCGTCGTGCGTGCTCACCAGGTCCGCACGCCCGTCACCGTCTAGATCCATCGTCGTGTGGCTCGATGGGTTGCCCCCACCAAACGTGCTTGGGAAGCCGTCGTTCGGCACCGACCAGGTGAGAGGATCATCTGCGAATGCCACGCCCGGGCACACCTCGCAGGGGCCCCCGCAGTCGACGGCTTCTTCTCCCGGATCACCGACGCCATTCGAGCACGTGTCGGGCGCCGTGCCGGTCTCACTCGAGGCGGTCTCGCTCGAAGATCCGTCACCGACCGAGTCGCCCCCGGTGGTGCCCTCGCTCGTTTCGCCTCCGTCCGTGGGTCCCGCATCCGCCGTCGAACCTCCGTCGCCCTGGGCCATCTCCTCGGCCGGGTCATTGCCGCAGCCTGCAAGCGCGACGCAGACAGCGATCGCAACCGCCGAGGCGAGAGTCTGGGTATCCACGGAGCAGCGCACAGCAATCACCTTCCACTAGACGGAGCCCAGCCCGACCGTTGCATCTGCAGTAGAACAGCGTCATTCGCGCAGCATCACTATGCTTGCTTGGAACGCCTCCAGTCCTCATGGAGCGGCGGAGGACGCACCTGTGGCGGGTCGACGCCGTCCTGGACTCGCCCTTGCCCAATACCTTGACAAAGGTTGAACACCCCTTAGACAGAGGGCGAGATTCGACTCATGACCAAGACGCTCGCCGCCCTCTCCCTCCCCCTTCTCTTGGCCGTTGGCTGCACCCAGAAGGACCAACCTGTCACCGTCGCCCCCGACGCTGCTGCACCCGCGGCCACCGAGGCTGCGGACGCCACACCCGCGGAGGCCAGCTCCGACATCGTCGACACCGCCGTTGCAGCGGGGAGCTTCACCACGCTCGCGACCGCGCTCGAAGCTGCCGGCCTGGTGGACACCCTCAAAGGCGAGGGCCCCTTCACGGTCTTCGCCCCCACGGACGAGGCGTTCGCCAAGCTTCCCGAAGGCGCACTCGATGAGTTGATCGCCAACCCCGACAAGCTCAAGGCGGTGCTGCTGTACCACGTGGTCGAGGGCAAGGTCATGGCAGCCGACGTTGGCGGCTTGACCGAAGCGAAGGCCGTCTCCGGCGCGACGATTCCCGTCGACACCAGCAGCGGCGTCAAGGTTGCAGGTGCCACGGTCGTGACGACCGACATCGAGGCCAGCAACGGAGTGATTCACGTCGTCGACACCGTGATGCTTCCGCCGAGCTGATCCGTTCTTCCTTTTCTGTGCGGGTGATGGGCCCGCTTCCTGTGGCATGGAGGCTCGAGCAATGGTGCTCGAGCCTCATTTTTTTGGTGGGAGACCCGTCTCCGTAGCCGGCCTCGCTGGTTCTCGATCGCCGGCCCCGAGTACGCGTCGACGGTATCTCTCGATGAGTCGGTCCAGCCGTCTCTTGTTCTGTTGCTGCAAGAGTGAGGGGTACAGGTTTAGGAGTGCGTTCAGCCCCATGATCGTCAGACCAAACAGGTAGTCGCCGCCTGCGGCTTTCTCGGCTGCGAACACGAGGACGAACCCGAACCCGATCAGATGGCCGACTTCGGCCGTTGTCATTTCCTTGCGCAGCGCCTCCAGTTCCGGAAGGCCAACTCTCGTCTCCACCTTGAGACTCTGGTTGAAGAACTTGAAGGCGGTGTTCTTGACAACCCACTTGAAGACGCCAAGCCCGAGCCACTTGTTGATCCGCTTGCTTCGGATGAAGTTGAAGTTCGACAGGTTTGCGTAGAACGACTGGTTCTTGATGAGTGCGTTCACGATCATGCCGACCATCCAAGAGATGATCGATATCGAGACAGCGAATTTCAGGTATTGCATCGTGTCGGCTTAGCCGTTTCCCCGTGTCACTCCGCTGACCGCCTGGCGCTGGGTACAACTGCAGCGACAGCTTTATTTCGGGGGCAAGCTCCTCCCCGCGCTCGAGCTTCGCCTCATTACTTCGCCCTTCCAGTGTGCCGTCTTGTGCACGCTCCCACCCGCACTGGTGCTTGTCGCATCCCTGAAAGCAACGGGATCGGTCGACGTTGGCTCAGAGACGTGTTTGATCCGTATCTCGGACGAGCCAGCCAGCAACGACGGGCCGCACAAGCCTGGCAGGTGGGCTTCGCAGCACTGGCTGCCACCGCGATCTGGGTGCATCCGTGGCTGTTGACACTCGCCCTCTCCCCGCCTGAAGCCGTCCTCCCCCCGGCGACGCCTGAACCAGCGGCCCTCCGCGCGAAGCCCCCGGTGGCGATGTGGCCGCCGCTGACCCAGGGGGGATGCAACATCGACGGCCAAAGATCGGGCTCGGGCTCGGGCAGCCGCGCCCTCTACACGCCCGGGCCCTCGGTGGAAGCTCTCGCGAAGACTCCGACCGCCCGTGGCTCTCGACGTTCTGGGCGCGTCAGAGTCCGATACTGCCTAGGCGATTCCGGGACCGTCACGAGCGCCAAGGTCGTGCGTCACTTCCCGACAGACCCGGAGATCGACGATGCCGTGCTCCGAGCCGTTCAACGGTGGCGTGTCAATCCCAACTCGATCGATGGCACGGACCCGTGCTTGTCCACCGAGTTTGCGATCGAGTTTGAGTGACGTGGGTGTTCCGGATCGAGGTCGCGAAAGCGAAGGAACGCCTTGCCCTCCCTCGAGCTACGCCGAGGCCAGCGCTTTGGGACGATGCCCCTCGAGCGCCACGCGTTGCTTGAGCTCCGCCAGCTCGTCGTCGACCGAGCCGGCTTCGAGCGCCCTGAACTGAGCCTCGAGCGAGGGCTCCATGCCCCCACCGAGCTCGAGCGTGGCGTCGGCTTCGGCCTCGATCTGCGTGACGCGATTCTCCATGCGCTCCAGCGCTCCGTCGTGCCCAGAGGCGTTGAGCCCCGCGAGTGTGGCGTTGATCGTTCGCTGCGCTTCGGCCCGGCGCATCCGGGCAACGAGCATCCGCCGGGTGCGATGCGCTTCGGCGATCTTCTGGCTCAGTCCGACCAACGCAGAGCGCAGGGCGTCGCTGGAGTTCTTCTGCGACTGCCACTGCTCGCCGTACATCGTCGCCAACTCGTCGTGTTCCTTCTTGCGGATCAGCGCGGCCCGAGCGAGGTCTTCAGCGCCAGAGCGGATCGCGAGCATCGCTTTTTGCTCCCACTGGGATGCGGCGCCTCCCGCCTCACGGGCTTGCTTGTGCAAGCGACGCTCATCCGCGATCACGACGGCCACCTGCTTCTTCGCCTCGACCAACGCCGCCTGCATGTCGAGGATCGCTAGGTCCAGCACCTTCTGCGGGTCCTCCGCCTTCGAAAGCATGTGGTCAAGGTTGGCGCGGATCATGGACATCATGCGGTCGAACACGGTCCGGGCCATACCTGGCGGCCGCCAGGTCTATTCCGGCGACCTACGGTTCCGCTGTGTAAACGTCGACACGACCCGGGTCGCTCGCGCCGTCGTTGGAGATCACGACAACGTCCATGGCTCCATCATCGTTGACGTCACCTGCGACAGCACCCCACACGGGCCCGGGCGCCATGAACTGGATGTCGGAGAGTTCGAACCCACCCGAACCGTCGTTGATGAACATCACCGCTCGGTCGAGGGTGCGACTGGTGAGCAACACATCGGGGTCGCCATCGCCATCGAGATCCGCAACGGAGGGCTTGAATGCGCCGGCCAACGGGAGCGGGATCGGAGCCGCAAATCCTCCAGCCTCGCCCAGGCTCACAGCCCCGTCGCCATCCATGCACGAGACCACGACGTCGCCAAAGCCATCGTCGTTGAAGTCCGCGATCTCGCCGTAGCGCACGCCGCTGACGTTGCCGGGACACAGCGACAGCGACGGTCCAGGGGTGAAGCTCCCGCTTCCATCATTGACCAGGGCAATGCTGCCCGAGCTGTACTGATTGAACATCAGTGCGTCGATGTCATCTCCGGCAGACAGTGCAGCCGCAGCCATGCCCGAGGCACCCTCACCGGGGCCAGGGAAGTTGTTCTCGGTGGCGGACTGCCAGTTACCGTTGGACAGGACGCCCGCGAGCCAGCCGCGCCCGTAGGCCTCGGTGTACGCGATGTCCATGATGTCGTCGCCGTTGAGGTCGGCGATGAACACGTCGGACAGATCGAACGAGTTTCCGAACACGTTCGAGAGCACGACGGACGCGTTGAAGAAGGACCCTTGGTTGCGCAATCGAATCAGGTCGTTGCCGTTGACCACCGCGTCGAGATCGTCGTCTTGGTCGAGATCCGCGAGCCGGACTCGGCCCGCCGCGCTGGCGATCGCGAGGTTGTGCTCCTCGACAAAGCCGCCAACACCGTCGGCCTCGAGCACGACGAACCGGTTCTCTTGATTGGGCATCCCGCCGATCGCGATGACCGCGATGTCGAGCAGACCGTTGGAGGAGAGGTCACCCAAGGCGACGTCGACCGGACCAGGCGGGACCGTGAGCGAGTTGGGCGTGACGTCGAGACAGAGTTCGTCGGCAGTGGCAGCCCCGTCCCCGCACGCCGGCTCAGGCCCGGTCTCGGTGGGCCCGGTCGTGGTTGGGCCGGTGGTGGTCGGGTCCGTCGGATCGGTGTCGGTGGGGTCCGTTGGATCGGTGGGGTCGGTGTCGGTGGGGTCCGTCGCCGTCGGGTTCGTGGTGCCCGGATCGGTGCTCGTTGAACCGCTGGACTCCGGACCCGAGCCGCTGGGCGGGCCGGAGGCGTCCGTGCCCGTGCTCGACGCGTCGTCGGTATCCGCCCCCAGGGGGGGATCGTCGGGGGAGAAACACCCACACAAGAGCGCCGCCACGGCCGCATTCGCAGCCCACCGAGAAGCCTCCATCAAAGCCATGCCCGCAGTATAGGCCCGGCGACGCGCGCATGCTGGTATCGTGACGAGGTGCGGTTGCGCGTCGTGTTTCCCCCGGTCAGTGTGGCCGAGGACTTCATCGACTACCCGTACTTTGCCGACCTCGGGGCCGTCCAGCTCGCGACCGTTCTTCGAAAGCGCGGGCACGAAGTCGAGCTCGTAGACGCGTTTGCGCTGCCCGGGGCCGGGCTGCAGCGTCGTAGCGACGGCCGATTGCATCTGGGGGCCTCGGTCGAGGCGACCCTCGCCGCCGCGCAGAGCGAAGTCGATGCGACCGTCATCGCCTACACGCCCTTTCACCGTCCGCCCCACCGCGATGATGTGCTGGCCGGCCTGCTCGAAGGACTGCGCGGACCGCTCATCCTCGCAGACCTCTACCAATCGGGCCAACACTACGTGCAGGTGCCCGGCGGATCCGTGCTCGCCTCGTATCCCGAGCTCGACGCTTACGTTCAGTACGAGGGCGAGCGAACCGTGCCCGCCGTGCTGGAGGCCGGGACCGCCACGGGTGTGATTCGGGGCGAACAGCCGGACCTGGCAGACCTACCCGCACCGGACTGGAGCCTGATCGACGTCCAGTCGTACTGGCGCTTTCACGAGCACGTGGTCGCCAACCTCGGACGCTCCGCGTGGGCGTTCCCGATCACGCAGCGCACCCTCCCGATCGTCACCAGCCGCGGTTGTCCGTTCACCTGCATTCACTGCTCGAGCAACCCCGACCGCCGCGCAGATGAGCCCAAGACCCAGCGCCGATGGCCGGCCGCAGCGCTGCAGGAAGCCTTGGCCTCGATGGCCACGCTCGGCGCGAGTCGGGTGGCGGTGCTCGACGAGATGGTCAACGTGCACCGCTCACACTTCGAGACGGTGCTGGACGCGGTGGAGAGCGCCGAGCTGTTGCTCGAAGTTCCCAACGGCATGCGGGCCGACTACCTGCGGGCCGAAGATTTCGGCCGGCTGCGCGAGCGCATCACGACGATCAGCGTGAGCGCAGAGAGCGGCAGCCCCGACGTGGTTCGTGAAGTCGTGCAGAAGAAGCTCGACCTCTCGCACATCGAGGATGCGGCTCGGCACGCGCATGAAGCCGGCGTGTCGCTTCTGATCCACTACATGATCGGACTTCCGGGCGAGAACGCGGAGCAGATCAACGAGACGTTGGCCTTTGCCCTGCGGCTGTGGGACGAGTTTGGGGCCTACCCCGCGGTGCAGTATGCGACGCCGCTGCCGGGCACCGAACTGGCGGCCCACACCAAGCTCCCGATCGTGGAGGACTGGGGTCCGCGCTTTCAGAAAGCAGCCTCGATCACGGGCTGCGATGTTCCGCCGCAGACGCTCACGGCGTTCATGGACACGTTTCAGAGCCGGCTCGATGCTTCGAGCGGGCCGAAGAAGCTGATCATGAACGTGACCTACGCGTGCAACAACCACTGCACGTTCTGCGCAGTGGGTACGCGGACGCAGATCGACGGGCACCCGCCGCGACAGCGCGAACAACTCGACCGCTACCGCGCCCAAGGCGTGGAGATGGTCGACTTCGACGGGGGCGAGCCCACGCTCAACCCCGAGCTGGTCGGACTCATCCGCTACAGCCGGAAGGTGGGCTACCGCATGGTCAACGTCACGACCAACGGACGCATGTGCGCGTACGAAAGCTACGCGTCCAAGCTTGTCCAGAGCGGGCTGACCACGCTGCTGTTCTCGGTGCATGGACACAACGCACGCACCCACGCGCAGCAGGTCGGCGTGGCTGAGGCGTTCGAGCAGACCACGCAAGGCATTCGCAACTGCGTGCGACTGCGGCCCGCCGGCGTCGAGCTGGGGATGAACGTCACGATCACCAAGGGCAACCACGACAAGCAGCACGAGCTGACCGAGCTCGCGTGGTCGCTGGGGCTGAAGTGGATCAACATTCAGTTCCTCACTCCCTTTGGGCGGGCGACCCACTACGTCGCACCGGACACCCAAGCGGCGGCAGATCAAACGCGGTCGGTGATCGACACGTACGGCGACCGGATGAAGATCCAGGTGATCAACCTGCCGTACTGCTTCATGCCGGGCTACGAGCAGTACCTTCAGGGCGACCTGCTCAAGCTCGAGCGGCACATGGTGTTCGTCAACAACGAGACCGTGAACCTCGCGGGCTACCTCGCGGAGCGACGCACCCGCAAGCCGCAGTGCGCCACCTGCCCGCATGCATGCTTCTGCGGGGGGTTCTACGAGCTGGACAACGTGCCTGAGCCGCCGTGGCTCATCGAGGCGTCCGACCTCGTGCGCCCTCTGGACGACCCAAGGCGGCACGAGTCCGTGCCCACAGGATTTCAAGGCCGGGTCGCGCAGCGCCTGGCCGAAGACTCGGAGACCTCATGAACGCACCGCAACGAAAGTTCGACGCCCTGAGCGTGTCGGTCACGCTTCCCGCCGACTCTCATCCGCCACATGTCGTCCAGGGCGCAGCGGTCAGCTTCATCGACCGATGCTACGTGCTGATGGACCGTCCATCCGAGTCGGAGATTCGCGTGACGCTCTCCGCCAAGGAAGCCGTTGAGGACGAATCGACACTCGAAAAGATCGCGGACGCGTTCGAGGCTCGCCTGCTCAGCAGCGACCTCTATCACTGTCTCTTATACACATCTCCGAGCCCACGAGACCTCTCTACATCTCG
>CAJXVA010000170.1 GCA_913061055.1 uncultured Pseudomonadota bacterium | reverse complement strand
CCACGCCGCCGACATCGCCTCCGGTGCCGCCGGCCTCCTCGCTCGCCGAGGAGATGAAGCTTCTGCGTCGCGCGTCGACCCAGCTGGAGACCAAGGCCTTCTCGAAGGCCCTGGCGACCCTGGCGGAGCACAAGCGTCGGTTCCCCCGGGGGGCGCTATCCGCCGAACGCCAGATTCGAACCGCCGAGGTGCATTGCAAGCGCGGAGCACCAAAGGCGGCACGTCGGGTGGTCGAGGCCTTTCTTCGCGCCCATCCGCAGACCACGCTGCGCACGCGAGCGCTGGGGATCTGTAGAGCAGAGGCCGAGGGCACGCCATGACCCGGAGGCGATCGTGGGCGTGGTTGCTGGTCGGTCTGTTGGCTTCGGCGTGCAACGACCGCTACACCATCGGTGCGGAGCATCCTGCCTCGTCCACCGGCAACGCGACCTCGACGTCCACCGGCGAACACACGGGGACCACCACGGACGCGGCTACCGAAGCGGGTTCCGGTTCCGGCTCGAGCTCCGGCTCGAGCTCTTCGGGAGCCCCACTGTGCTCCGCCGAGCTGGGAGCAACGCCTTGCGAAACATGCCTGGGGGGCGAGTGCTGCGATCCCGTGCTGGCCTGTCTGGACCTCGACGCCTGTCGCTGCGTGCTGGAGTGCCGCATCGAAGGGCATTCCCTTGAGTCCTGCGAGACGGACTGCGGTGGGGGCATGCCGGCCAGTACGGTCCTGCACGAGTGTAGCTTCGATGCTTGTGAATCCTGTTTCTAGAGCGGCTCCGGCCGCGGTGCTGCTGGCCCTGATGCTCGGCTGCGCAGCCGAGCCGGCGGCCCCGCGTCTGTCGCATGACCGCGATCTTCAGCCGCTGTGGGATGCCAAGTGCGCGGACTGCCACATGGGCACGCAAGCGTTCGGCGGCTTGTTCCTCGATCCGGGTCATGCGTACGAAAATCTGGTCGGCGTCCCAGCGTCGCAGCTTCCGACGATGGTCAGGATCCGCGCCGGCGACCCGAAGCGAAGCTATGTTTGGCTCAAGCTCAAGGGCACGCATCTGGAGGCAGGGGGATACGGGGAGCCGATTCCGGTGGTGTTGACGGACCTTGAAGAGGCCCGAATCCTGGGCTGGATCGAGCAGGGCGCTCCGCGGTAGAGCGCCCTGCGTTATTTCGCGATGGCCTGACGATTTGTTGATGAAGCGCAGTCCGGACGGCCAATCCTGGGCATGCGACCTTGGAATCGACGGCACGTCTGCTGGACCGCGACCGCCCTGATGCTTCTGAGTAGCGGATGCCCAACCTCGGATGACGATGCGGGCGCCGACACCGACGCCGCGTCCTCGACCGAGGCGACGCCGTCTACGAGCGACACCGCGAACCCGTCCGGCACCGGCACCAGCAACGCCACCGCAGGATCGCAAACCGGCACGCCAACCTCGGGACCGAGCACCTCGGGTGCCGAGTCGGGAACCGGATCCGAGGGCGGCACCGGCGAGCCGTCCTGCGACGCGCTCCCCACCTTCGAACGGGACATCGTGCCGATCCTCCAAGTCAGCTGCGGTGGGGGGGACAACAGCTGCCACGATCGCTCGGCCTACGCGGCGACGTTTGACCGAGACTGCCGCGGGTGGCTGTCCCTCGAGGACGCACCCCTGGGCGCGGAGGTTTATGGCGGCGCGACCAAGGGCGACGCGACCGGATGTCCGGACATGCCGCTGTACGAGCGCTTGCTGGAGCTCGATGCGTGGCAATGCGAGGTCTACGACGAGCCCGCCGCATATCTCGTGCCGTGCGACCCCGACTCGAGCTACCTGTATCGAAAGATCGTCGGCGACGTGTGCAACCTCGACATTCCGTCCAAGAATCAGAGCAACGTGCCGTCGTTGACCATGCCCCAGGAGCCCTATGAACTCTCCGATCAGGGGCAGCAGATGATCTACGACTGGATCGCACGCGGTGCGCCGCGGGACGGGCAGGGGTGTCAGGAACTTTGCGAGGCCGACGAGGGCTCGAGTGAGTCGGGCGATGATGGGTCGCCGGTCGCGTCGATCAACCACCCCGGAGAGGGGGAGAGCCGGTCGGTCGGGGTCGCGATTCCGTTCATCGGTGAGGCCAGCGATCCCGAAGACGGAGTCCTGGAGGGAGCATCGATGGCCTGGACCTCGAGCGAAGAGGGCTCGATCGGGTCCGGTGGAATGTTCGAGTGGACACCGAGCGTCGTCGGCGAGCACACCTTCACGCTGACCGCGAGCGACAGCGACGGCAATGATGTAACCGACTCGGTCACGCTGATGATCGTGCCGTAGTCCGGGTGGCTCCGAACCCGGGATCCGCAAGGTGCTAGCCTCGCCGTCGCATGGGATCCCAAGGTTCGCATCTCGCCCTCGCCCTGTCGCTGTTGTTGTTGGCGTGCGCGCCTCAGGCTTCGAGCGATGCAGTCCGATGTCCCGAGCCCGTCACCGCAACTGTGCCGACGAATGACCCGTTCGCGGTGGTTCGCCTCTACCTTGAGGCGAACGCGGCGGGCGACCTCGATGCTGCGGCCCTGCTCGTGACGGACGAGTCGGTCGTGTTCGAGTCCGGAGGCGATGAGGGGTCATGGTCGCACTATCGGGAACATCACCTCGGCCCGGAGGTCGCGATGTTTGCGGAGTTCGACATCCGCTCGGGAGACCCGCAGGTAAGTCTCAGCACCGACCGTTCGCTCGCCTCCGTCACGCTGCCGATCGAGTACGACATCGAGCTGAAGGACGGACGCGAGATCGAGAGCAGGGGGACCGTCACGTTCGTGCTGCGCTACGAGGGCACGCAGTACCTCATCGAGCACATTCACTGGTCATCTCGACCCCGCGCGGCACCCCGGCCTCCGCAGGTCGCCGCTGAGGTCGCGACGTACAAGGCGGCGAAAGAGGTTTTTGCGAAGCACTGCGGTGGTTGCCATGCTCGGGGTGGGGCGCAGTGGAGCGAGAAGGCTGCGGCCCACTTCGACATGTCGAGCTATCCGTTTGGGGGCCATCACGCAGCCGAGATCGACCAAGAGGTCCTTCGTTCGCTGGGGCAGTCCGGACGCGGGGCCACGATGCCGAAGTCTGCACCTGGGAGTCTTTCGCCGGACGAGATGGCTTTGATCGCGAGTTGGGCCCGAGCATTCGCAGTCGCCAAGGACGCTGGATTTCACGGCGAAGCGAGCCATGGTGACAAAGGCCATGGTCACAAGTGAACGACCCGCAGTCCGCTACAAGGTGCTGACGTCGAACGGGCCGAGCATCTCGGTGTACGTCCTCTGCCGGTCCTCCGACAAGACGGTGTAGCCGGCAAGTGCTGGCACGCTCGGACTCAACGCAGTGCCGCCGCCGAGCCGGGCCTCGCCCAGCACGGTGACGACATACGTATCGGCGCGTCCCGTCGGGGCCTGGATCGTGACATCGACGAGGCCGTCGACCGCCGAGGGGCCGAAGCCTCCGTGCCCGCCCGCGTAGCATTGGAAGTACAGGCGATGCTGGGCTTCGACTCCGGCACCGTCGATGGTGAGCATGCCGGTGGCCGTCAAGCCATCGGTCTCAGTGGAGTCGTCGTAGTCGAACTCGTGGGAGCCCGGAGTCACCAGCGTCGCCGCGTGCACTCGCACTCGCTCTACGTGGTGGGAGAGTTCGTCGTCGAGCCGGTATCGGAGCGGGGTGGCGAGTTGGGCGTCCAGGGGCTCGCCATCGATTCCATCGAGGCAGCTTCTCGGACCATGTGGGTGGCGTCGGTTGAGGGCGAGGCGGGCGGTCGTCGGTTGTGTCGCCGGTCTCTGCTCCGCTGGATACGCCGCTCTCGCTTGGGCTGGATGGGCCGGTCCCGTCGTTGAAGTCGGTCGAGACTCCGGCCCCCGACGTCGAGCCCGGCGGCATCGCGTTGTCGGTCGTGCCGCCGCCATCTCCAGCCGAGCCGCTCGCGAGGTCGCGGCCGACGCAGCCGTAGAACAGGACCACAACGCCGAATCCAAGACGGAACCGCTGCGTGGTGGAACATCGTCAGAGCTTCCCAGGGTCTGGCGGTTGCATCCCGTCGTTGCATGCGACACATTGTCGCATGGGATGGTGACGAAGCGCTCTAAACAACCGACTGCCGGCTCAAATGCTGGGGCCTCATCGCACTCGCGGATCTCGAGCGCGCTGTCGGAGGGCAGCTCCCCGGTCAGGAGTGAGCCATGAGCGAGCGAGATGACGGCGTCGCCGTGCCGTGGACGCGCAGAAGGTTCAGCGCCGCTGTTGGGGCCGCACTTGTGCCCATTGGGTGTGGTCAGCCGTCGCCGGGTCCGGCCCCGGCGCGAGCCTTGACCGCCCAGGACCGTCTGCTTGCCGAGTTCCAGGGCGCCTACCCAGACGAGATGGCGGCGACCGGCCGGGTGCATGAGGTGGAACTCGTCGCGGGGCCGACCACGCTTGAGGTCGGTGAGCAGCCTGCGATGCAGGTGTGGGCATACAACGGTCAGGTCCCCGGTCCCACGCTTCGGATCCGGCTTGGGGACACGCTCAAGGCTCGCTTCGTCAATCGGCTGCCGATGTCGACGACGATCCATTGGCATGGGGTGCGGGTCCCCAACGCGATGGATGGCGTCCCCCATGTCACGCAGCCGCCGGTCGAACCTGGCGGGACGTTCGACTACGAGTTCACACCGAAGGATGCCGGCACCTACTGGTTCCACCCGCACGTGCGCGGCAGCGAGCAGGTCGAGCGCGGCCTGGTCGGGGTGTTGATCGTCGAGGATCCCGTCCCCGACCCGTATTCGCAGGACGTGCTGTGGGTCCTCGACGATTGGCGCCTCGATCCCACGGGGCAGATCGATGGAAAGTTCAACACGCGGCACGACCTCGCACACGACGGGCGATGGGGGCGCATGCGGACGGTCAACGGACGCAGCGACGAGGTGCTCCGGGTCCGTCCGGGCGAGCGTATTCGCTTGCGGATGCTCAACTGCGCCAACGGACGCGCCGTGGTGCCGCACTTCGGGTCGCTGCGGCCCAAACTGCTCGCGGTCGATGGCAAGTATCTACGCGCGCCGATCGAGATGCCCCGGTTCGAGATGGCACCGGGCAACCGGCTCGACGTCGACATCACGTTCGATCTGGTGAGCGAACGGGTCCCGGTCTCGGATCTATTCTCGCCCTCACGGCCACATGTGCTCGGGTCGATCGAGATCGATGGCGAGCCGGTCGACACGCCGCAGTTCGAATCGCCGGCCGCCGCACATGTGCCCCGTTGGACAGGGGGACTCGAACAGCCCGTGCACCATGACTACCGGATGAATGCACGGCGCGGAGGAGAGCACGGCATCGAGTGGATGTTCGACAACCAGCCCTTCACCGGGCACGACGCACACACGATCTCGATAGACCTCGTCCGGCACCGCTTTCATCGGGTGCGGTTCTCCAACGAGTCAGGCCGTCTGCATCCGATCCACATGCACGGAACGTTCTTCCGGGTGCTCGCGCGCAACGGTGTGCCGGTGGATGAACCCTTCTTCCGAGACACCGTGCTTGTCCGAGGGCGCGAGACCGTCGACCTCGGCATGGTCCCGACCGATATCGGCAAGTGGATGGTCCACTGCCACATTCTGGAGCACGCCGAGTCGGGCATGATGACGCTCGTCGAGGTCCACGACGACGATTGGGCGCCCTCGCGGAGCTGAGCACACATCGCCGTGTTCCTGGAGGCTCTACGACGATCTGGGTGCCGCGACCGCGCCACTCGCGATGGGCAAGACGAGCCTACAGCGCGGCGGCGTCGTGGCCGGCGATCGTTCCGCTGACCACCTCGCGGCCGGAGAACGTGGAGAACTCCACCACGATATCCATGGGCGACGTCGGCTCCAACGCATCCCCTCCGCCCAGCCGCGCGGCTCCGGCCACCGAGACCCGAGCGTCGGCGACGTTGGTGACGCCCTCCACCACGATCTCGAGACGACCGTCCAAGCCGCTGGGACCGAAGGCGCCGTGCCCACCATCGTAGCAGGAGAACTCGATCGTGTGCGCGGACGCGAAGCTCCCGAACGGCTCGATTGTGATCGAACCGGTCGCGCGCAGAGACCCCGAGAAGAAGGTGATCGGATCGTTGTACGCGTGTGGGTCCGTGCCAAGTCCGTCGCTCACCGCCACGCGCTCCTGCACGCGTTGGGTGTGGTGTCGCGCCTCGTCGAGCAGCCGAAAGAGAAGCTGGGCGGCTTGCTCGGCATCCGCGGGCCCAGCCTCGAGCCCCACGATGCACTCCGGTGACCAGTCCCAGTCCCCGAGACTGCCCGAGTCCGAGGAGCTGTCGGACCAGGAGTCGGACCCGCCGGTGCTCGAACCGGCTCCGTCCGACGTCCCGTCAGCGTGTGCCCCTTTCGGCGTGGAGACGGCGGGTCCGCACGCAATCCCCATCGCAGCACTCAACATCAGCAACGCACGGGGCACCATGTCTGTAGGGTGGGGGAGGACCAGCGACTTGGGAATTCGTTTCTCCCGCACGCGAACGTGCGTTTTTTGTGAACGATGTCTCGGGGAGCAGGGAAGGGGAGCCGTCGTCCGGGGCAGGGCTAGCGTTCTCAGTACGGGGCTGGAAGGGAAGAGCACACGCGGTCGATAGGCGTACAGGCTCCGTCATCGCAGTAGCTGCCTTGCACGCATCTGCTGTCAAACCAGCCCTCGCACGGGGAGCCCACGGCCTCGCGAAGCTCGCAGACCTCGTCACCGCAATAGGTTTCCGAGATGCAGGGGAGGTTGTACGCGTCGGGGAAGCGACATGTTTGCCCCAGGCTCAGCGGCGCAACGCACGTCTGTTGATCCGGGTGACAGGTGAGTTCGGAGGCGCAGGGGGTGCCCATGCAACTCTCGCCCTCGCCCCTTGGCGCCCGGCAGGTTTCTTCAGCGCAAGTCAGTCCGGCGGCACAGCTGTTGCCCGAGGCGCACGCACTGCCCTCTTCGAGTTCGAGGGAGGCGACGCACTGGCCAACGCCGTCATCGTCGCAGAACAGACCGGGCCCGCAGCGCCGGTGGCCTCCGCGCTCATCGCAGGCATCCCCCTGTGCGAGCGGGGTCTCGTCGTCGCAGACCGCGTAGCCGTGCCCGCCCTGACAGGTCAGCCCATCTCTGCACGTCGAGACGAGTGCCTCGAAGCCCGAAGACTCCGTCGGCAACCGGCAGTTTTCACCCGGTCCAAGGTTCAGGCGGAACACCACGCAGTCCACCTCGCACGGTCGCGGGTCATCAGCCCCAACCCCACACTCGGTCTGCTGCCAGCACCGTGCCTGCTCCCGCAAGCACTCCGCATCGACCTCGGCGTCTGGTGACTCCGCGGCTCGTTCTTCGAGGGCCAAGAGCGAGCGCTCGTGCCCTGCTTCGCAGGTGGCTTGGTCGAACTCCGCGTCACAGCCGCAGCCGAAGTAGCGGGCCACACATCGCAGCGGCCAGTCCGCGCACATCGTCGGTCTCGGTTTCGCCGGCACATCCGGTGACCGCAAGGAGGGACGAAGTCAGGGTCGCGGCCAGAACACGGAATCGCACGGGGCGGATCGATGCAAGGATCGCACCACCGCCTACTGCCTAGTGTCTATCTTGCACCGTGCGAATGCACACGACCTTGTCGCCTGATCCAACGACCTGGATGTCCCGTCTCGCATCGGAGACCGCGCTCGCGACACAACACAGTCCGGTTCCGTTTCAGCGAGATTCCCGTGGTTCGCGTCCGGGGCTCAATCTTGGCCTCAACCCAGGGCCACTGAAGCGCATCGAAAGGCAAGTGGATGGTCCACCGCTTCGCCGCAGGGCTGCGCATCTTCTGCCGGCGCGATACTCATCGCTCATGACCCGGTGGCTTCTGTTCTGTGCGCTTGTGACGGTCGGCTGCACGACCTCCTCCGACGATGTCGATCTCGCTGCCGCGCAGCGCGACTGTGAGCTGTACGCAGAGAACTGCGTGGGGTGTCACGGCGTGGCGGGCCACGGCGATGGCCCGCACGGGACGCACCTGGAACCGCCACCCACGAACCTCCTGGCAGCGGGAGAGCTGCATCCGTCGGAGGCCGAATGGATGGCGGCGGTTCGTGATGGGCGACCGGCCAACGGGATGCCCGCGTTCTCCGACATCTTGGACGAGATGGGCATGCTGGGCACGCGCGACCACGTCCTTCGGCTTCACGAGGGAACCGCACCCACCTGCAGCGGCGCGCCCGGGACGACAAGCCTCACCGAGACTTCCGGACAAGGAGGCAGTACCGGCGACGCGGGGACCGAAGCCACCGGCGATCCGAGCGCCGGAAGCACCGGAGCCGCCACGTCGGGTGCGGACACTGGCAGCAGCGGGGGCGACCCTCCGACAACCGGGTCCGATGCGTCCTCCTCATCCTCGGGTGGCGATGACGTGTCCCAGGAATGCCTGGACTGGTGCGCCTGCCTCGAGCCGGCATGTTCGGCGGTGGTCGGCTACCCGTTCGAGTCCTCGGACGCCTGCCACACCGAGTGTGCCACCCGAACCGCAGAAGAGATTTCGTGTTGGCAGGGGTTCTGCGAGTCCGTCGCCGGTAACCCGGCGCTTGCGGATCACAACTGCGCCCACGCCTGGGGAGAGCTCGGCCTCGCCGAGTGCTAGAATCCGGGTTGGTACGTCCTCGGTTTCTGCGGGCAGATCGGCTCATCGTCGGTCTCGGCACTACGCCCTCCTGGCAGCAGCTTCCGAGCGTGCACCCATCCCGGGACGTACTGCAGGCTGCGCCATCCTCAAGCGGGACCTCGCACTACTCGGCGCCGCACCACGCGGTCTGGACACAGCGCAGCGCGCCATCGGGGAAGCGGCAGTCCTCTCCGAGTTCGGCCAGCTCGACGCACAACTTGTCGACCGGGCGACAGGTCCGGTCGTCGCTGCAGCGGATGTCCTCGCAGCCTCTCCCAGCCCTGAGAGGGGAACACATTCGAAGCGGTCACCGCACATGAGGCTGTCCCCGCACCGCCGAGTCAGCGAGAGGTCGTCGCAAAACGTCTCCGGCTTGGAGTGGTCCCGGCGTCGCGCAAGCCGCACCGCCATGGAAGCTAACGCAGACGAGACCCGGCTCGCAGTCGGACACGAATCCTCTTGGGCTGCAGAGATCGGAGTGGCTCTCGCCTAGGCCCTCGGGTCGGCAGTCCTCGCCGACGCCGAGATTGGAGCGTGGCTCAGGCGAGTCGACCCATGCGAGGCGCGGTGCTCTGCCGCTTGCGGAGTCGCTACGGCAGTATTGCGGCGCCAACGGATGCGCCGTGCTGCCACACTTCGAGTCACTGCGTCCCAGCTACTCCCAAAGCTTCGATCTGCGGATTCTTGTGTGCGCTCCGATTTGATTGGAGGTTTTTCGACAAGAGCCTCCACGGAGCGGCGTGCGACCTGCATCGATGGCCGCGGTTGCGAGGCAGGCCAGCATGCGACATGTTGTCGCATGTCCGCTCAAAGGAAGTCAACGTGGTCTATCCCGAACATCATCTTCGCCACGTCACTCGTTCTCACCGCCGGTTGCGACAAGGAATCCGCTACGAGGAGCGAAAAGGATGCGGAAGTCACCGAGACCAAGGCAGAAGCGGAGCTAGAGCTGGAGCCGGTCGTCGATGCGTACGAGAGCGTCCGGGCCGCACTGGCCGGGGACGATTTGGGTATGGCGACCTCGGGTGCATCGGCACTTCGCAGTGCCGCGAGGACGGCGTCGTTGGACGCTCTGGCATCCGCATCGGAGTCGCTTGCGAAGGCCCCCTCCGGCGATGCGGATGCCGTGCGTAAGGCATTTGGAGGTGTTAGCCACGCGTTGATCAGCGCTCTGTCCAAACACTCAGAGCTTCGCCAGACCCTCCACGTCTTCGAGTGCCCGATGGCACCGGCCTACGGCAAGTGGGTTCAGCGCGACGCGAACCTTGAGAACCCCTACATGGGCAAGTCGATGCTGAAGTGCGGAAGCGCTTCGGAATGGGATGCCTAGAAGCGAGGCTGGCACCTCCTCGGTACTTGCGGTCAGCTCGGCTCGGCGTCGGTCTCGGCGCAGACGCCCTCCTGGCAGCTGCTTCCCAGCGCGCATTCATCCCTGGGCATGCTGCGGGCTGCACCACCCTCCAGCGGGATTTCGTATTGCTGCTCGCCGCACTACGCGGCCGGGGACAGCCCAGCGCGCCATCGAGAAAGCGGCAGTCTTCTCCGACATCGGCCAGCTCGACGCACGCCTTCTAGGGATTCAGGAGCGCTTCGCCGGTGGTGCTCGCACCTTTTCGGACCGATGTGGTCCCGACCCGTCATCTCGCGCGACGGCATCGACTGCGAGTGACCCAGGGGGTCCCGGACGCTCACCTGAAGTTGTGCTTGAAGCCGGCGATCAGCGAGAAGCGCTGCCCGGGCCGCAGCCCGAACGGTCGTCGTGAGACCGCGTAGCTGGCACGGGTGGCGTTCCCAAGGTTGAGATAGATCTGCGCTCGGCGGGTGATGAAGACGTTGCCGCCAAGATCGAGGGTGACGAACCGATCGATCCGCTCTTGGGATGGGATTGCGCCTTGCCCGGGGACGTCTCTCATCTGCCCGTTGAAGTGGAGCTGCGCGTGGCCGCCCCAGCGCCGCATGCCCCCGGCGAATTGCAGGGACGCGACATGCTCCGGAACGTACGGCACCTTGTCGCCACGTTCGACCTCGCCCAAGAACGGGCTGGAAGATGAGAACGTGTTGGAGAATCGCGTCCACGTATAGGTATAGGTCGCGGTGGTGTCGATCCAACCGGCGCCGCCGAGGTCGGTTCGATAACCAGCCAGCGACTCGGCGCCGGCGATGAGGACTTCGCCGCCGCTGAACTGCGCTCCGACTTCGGCGGAATCACATCCTTGCGAGAACGTGCAGTTGCTGACGAGATTGGAGTAGTCGTTGGCGAACGCGATGCCCTCGGCGCGAAACCCCTTGTGCGTGGCTCGAAGCCCTGCCTCGTAGTTGATGCTGCGCTCGGCTTGCACGGAGGCGCCGCGGCCTGGCGCCTTGGGGGAGAAGCCCGAGTGCACCCCGCCCAGCACGCCAAGCCACGGGGTCGCCTGGACGTGGAGCCCGACGCCGGGAAGGAACACTGTGTCCACGGAGGTGATGGTCTCCGGGTCGACGGCCGGGTCCGGCGCGGTGTCTTGGAACTCGGTACGGATCACCTCGACCCGGGCGCCGGGGCTGAGCGTAAACCGGTCGACGATGCGGATTTCGTCCGCGACGTGAAAAGAGCCGGCGAGGGCCTCTCCTCGGTTCTGGGCGACGAGCTGCTGGGTGCCCGTCACGAGCACCGGAGAGCCGCTGAGCATCGCGTACTGGTCCTCATCCTCGATCCGGGAGACGCGGTCGAAGTGAAGGCGAGCGCCGACCTCGATCACCTGGTCCACGTACCGAGTGTTCGGCGAGATGCGGAGCGTGTTCTGCCAACCCTGCGAGACGAAGTCCCGCTGGTTGGTGCCGATGAGCAGGTTCTCCTCTGCGCTGGTCGAGTCGGACTCGCCCCGGAGGACAGACAGCAGGATCCCGTTGGCGCCCGCGCTGGGGTCTTGAAAGAACGAGTATGGGTCGGGGGCCGTCGTCCCGGCGAAGCGGTTGAACTTGGTCCAGGCGCGCGAGAAGTCGTGCCGATACAAGGTGCTCTGGTACTCGACGATGCCGGTCGCCATGAAGTACGCGGCCTGCGCTTGGGTGCGCCACCAGTCCATGCGGTCCAGTGCAGAGGCCCGGTAGCGACGGTAGGGGCTGTCGTCGAAGTCTTCTTGTGTCAGCCCGAGATAGGTCTCGTTGGAGACCTCGGTCGAGAGCCCAAACTTCACGTCGAACTGCTGATACACGCGTGCGCCGGGGTCGCCGTGCAGTCGCGCTTTGAGCATGAACTCGTTCTTGCGGAAGCCGGTATCGCCGCCCCCGTCGAGGTCCTTGAACCCACTTGCGCGAACTCGGGCGCCTTCGAAGAGGACGCCGAAGCGCTTCCAGCTCTTGCCAGCGAAGCCGTGCAGCTTGCCGTAACCCCATGTGCCGGCGGCGATATCGACGCCCGTCTCGAGGTCCTGAGGGATTTCCCGGGTCTGGAGGTTGACGGCCCCGCCGATTGTGTTCGGGCCGAAGCGGACCGTCGCTGGGCCTTTGAAGACCTCGACGCCGACGAGCCTTGTCGTCATGGGGAAGTAGTAGGCCGCGGGTGCGGAGTAGGGGGCGGGCCCAAACAGGATCCCGTCCTCCATGAGGGTGACTTTAGAGCTGCGGTTGGGGTCGGCGCCACGCAGGCCGATGTTGGGGCGCAACCCGTAGCCATCCTCGCCGCGCACGTACACGCCGGGGACCGAGCGCAGGACCCTGTGGATGTCGTCGTGTTCCTCCCGCTCGAGAGTCTCCTCGTCGACCGAGTGCGCCGAACCAACGATCCGTGGCTGCTCTTCCGGCTCGCCGATGATCGAAACCGTGGGCGTGGCGGCATCGAATTCGTTGTCTTCGTCCTCGGCGTCTGCCGGGGAGGTCGCTGCATCTGGGCGATCCGGTGTGTTGGTCGCATTGGAGTCCGCCGGGTCATCCGGGGCCTCGGGGCTCGCACCGTCAGCGTCGCGGTCATCCGCGTCCGGGTCGAAGTCCGAGAGGTCGACGTCGACGGCATCGTTCTCGGGCACGGGCTCGTGTTCTCCCGCTTGGCTGGTCGACGAGAAAACACCGACTGCGAGAATTGCGAGCACCGCCGGGACTCTGCGAGAGCGCAGAATTAGGGCACGACAAAGAGTGATCGGATCGAGCATCGCCAGCGGCATGAGGACCCGATGGTGTTATCAGCGTTCTTGGCCTAGACCGAGTGAAAGCGGGGGGGCGGGATGAACCGGGCGTGGGCCAAGACTCAGATACCACAGCCGGGCCGGTCGTCGATCGTCACCAGGCGCGGGACTGCACGACACGACTGCCGTGGGTGATCGTCCACATCGCGGTTCGGCTGTGACCGAGCGGGACACTCTGACATCTTTGCTTGCCGTCGTCGTCCGGCCGGCCGCCGTTCTACTGCCACGCGGAGTCGCTGGGTCTGCATTGGTACGATGCTCCTATGGGCGACTGGCTCGGCAAGCTCTTCTTCCAGCAAGACAGCTTGCTGTACGCCGGTGCCCTCGGGCCGACGCAGCCGCACCGGCACCACGCGCTGCAAGTGGTGCTCTCGCTCGAGGGGTCGATCACGGTGAGCAAGGGCGATGGGACGCCCTCGGCGTGCGGGACCGCGGCCGTGATCGGACCCGATGTCGACCACTCGATCGTACGAGGCTCTCCGTCCGCGGTGTTGTTGTACGTCGACCCCGACGAGCGGCTCGGTCGGCAGACTCACAGCGTGTGCTCGCTAGACACCCCGCAGCGCTGGATCGAACGTGGGGCCTCGCTGCGGGCCTGCATTCCCGGGTCATTGCCCAAGACCTGGGACGAGGCTCGACACCTGGTCCAGACGATCAGCGACACCCTCGCGGCCTGCGACGCGGCCGGGGCGTCGGGCACCCTCCGCCGAGTCGTGCACCCCGCCGTACTCCGAGCGCGTCGCTACATTGACGCCAACCTCGCGTACGACGTTCGGGCGGACGCGGTCGCGAGCGCAGCCGGGATCTCCACAAGCCGGTTGGCACAACTCTTCGCCTCTGATGTCGGGGTTCCGCTACGCCGCTACGTTCGCTGGTGCCGGATGCGTGCCGCAACGGGGCCACTGCAGGCTGGGTCGAACCTCGCGGCCGCCGCAGCCGAGGCCGGTTTTTCCGATGGCGCACACCTGACCCGAACATTTCGTCAGATGTTCGGGATCGCGCCGTCCGAGATCATGGCCGTCGCGCAGTGGGTCGCATCCGAGGTCCCGTAATTGCTCGTTCGTTCAAGACACCGCCGGCGCGCAGCGGCACGCTGAACCCACCCGGTGGCTCACGATGCCGCGGAGCAGCAGACATGCCACGCAGAGCAAATAAACTCCGGACCGTCCAAACGCTGTGCAAGGTCGGCGCGTGCGAGCCCTGCTGTGGGATCGAGGTCGACATCGACGACAGCGAGCCCGGCGGAAAGATGGTGGCGGTCCGACCCGACAAGGAGCACCCGCTGTCGCAGGGCTACGCATGCATCAAGGGGCTGAAGCTGTTGGGCTACCAAAACTCGCCCGACCGACTCACGCAGCCCATGCGGCGGGACGGAGATCGGTGGGTGCCCGCGACGTGGCGCGAGGCCAGCGAGGCGATCGGAGGCAAGTTGCGCGCGCTCGCCGACCAGCACGGTCCCCGCTCGATCTCGACGTACTGGGGAAACGCGGCCGACTCCGTTGCGATCACGATGGCCAACACCTTTTGCCACGCGTTCGGATCACCCAACAGCTACAACGTGCTTTCGCTGGAGTACACCGATCGCGGCGTAGTCGCGCACGAGCTGTACGGCAACGAGAACCTTGTCCTGCAGCCGGACGTCGTCGCGGCGAAGTTTGCGATCTTGCTCGGCACCAACCCGATGGTCACGCAGGGGCTCACACTGCTTCAACGTCGTCCGCACGTCGGCGCCGATCTCAAGAAGTCAAAGGCGGCGGGGGGCAAGCTGGTCGTCGTCGACCCGCGCCGAACTCAGACCGCCGCGCTCGCCGACTGGCACGTGGCGATCCGTCCTGGGACGGACCTGTATTTCTTGCTCGCGTTGATCCGGACGATCGTCGACGAGGGGCTCTACGACGAGTCGTTCCTCGCCGAGCATACGACTGGGTTCGAGATCTGGAAGGGGTTGGCGTCTGTAATGACGCCCGAGCGTGCGGAGGAGATCACCACCGTCCCGGCGAGCACGACGCGGGAAATTGCTCGTCAGTTTGCGGCTGCCGACGGCGCCTATGTGTCGACGCGCGTCGGCGTACAGACGAGCCACAACACCGTGCTGACCGAGTGGGCGGTCGCGACCCTGTGCGCGATCACGGGCAACATAGACCGACCCGGCGGCCTCTACCACAACCCCGGTGTGCTTGACGTTTCGGCACTGATCGAGAAGTTCACCAAGCGCAAGAACACGTCGCCATCGCGGATCGGCAACTACCCGCATGTCTTCGGAGGGCTGCCATGCACCGTCCTGCCCGACGAGATTCTCACGCCCGGGGATGGCCAGGTGCGTGCGCTCGTCGTCATCGCGGGCAACCCCGTGATCAGCTTCCCGAATACTGCGAAGATCGAGGCGGCTCTCGAAAAACTCGAGCTGCTCGTGTCGGTCGATATCTTTCTGAACGACACGGCGAGCTTCGCAGACTGGGTGCTGCCCGCCGCGACGCAGTTTGAGACCGGGGGGTTCCATTTTCTGGTCAATCAGTTTGACCAGCAGCCGTACGCGGAGCTCCGACCCAAGCTGGTCGAGCCTCCGGGCGAGGCTCGGGGGGAGTGGGACATCTTCAAGGACTTGTCGCGCGCGGCGGGGGTGCCGTTCCTCAACAATCCGACCGTTGATCGTGTGGCACGGATGCTGGATGCCGTGGGGGTCGGATTCTCGCCCACGATGCTCAACCGGTACCTGCTTCTGGGCAAGACGCCGTCGTATGGAGAACTCGCCAAACACCCGCGGGGACTGCCCGGCAAGCCAATGCAGTTCGGGACGTTCTTCACCGAGCGCATCTACACGCAAGACCGAAAGATCCACCTCGCGCCCGAGGCCCTTCTCGGCGAGCTTGGCCCGGCCTTACACGATCCGCCGCTGCCGACGACCGAGCTGCCTTTCCTGCTGATCTCCGGGGCGCGGCGCAGCCAGAGCTTCAACTCCTGGACCCACAACATTCCGGAGCTGGTCGAGAAGCTCGGGGGCAACTGGGCCACAGTCAACGACGCCGACGGTGCGCGGCTAGGCATTGACGATGGCTCTCGGATCAAGATCCGCTCCGCGATCGGCGAGATCGAGGTCGAAGCGCGCCTGTGTCCAAAGATCGCGCCCGGTGTCGTAGCCGTGCATCAGCACTGGGGCCACACCTACGACTCGGGAATGACGACGGCCAACAAGTACCCAGGCGTCAACGTCAACCGGCTGCACGATGATGCGGTCCGAGACCCGTTTTGTGCGATGCCCGTGTTCAACGGCACGCCGGTCGCGATCAAGGTGGTCGAGTGAAGCGAGAGCGCCACGGCGGCACGCGGGCAGGAGCGACGCGGTTGTGCTGCTTTCGGCTCCGCGATGGCAACGGGGAGTCGGCTTGCCCGGCTAGCACGAGGCCTCGACTCCTGCGTCTCTAGTCTCGGCTCCAATCCTCTCTGGCAGGCTGGTGCGCCCTGCCAGACCGTCCGTGGGCTTTTCGGCGCCTTTGGACTTTCCAGGGACCGTGACGCCGGAGCCGCTGATTCCGCGGGTTCGCGGGAATGACGACGGCCTGCGAATCGCGGACTCGTCGGCGAGTGCCACGAGCGCAGACATGACGTCCTGCACATCGCGGTCCTGAGGACTGGCCTGTGACGCGGTCAGTCGCATCTGGTCGGCGTGGCTGCAGGTCAGCTGATGGAACATCTCGGGCGCCAGCATGGGGCTGTCGCCGACGTTCTTCAGCTGGATCGGTGCGTTGATGCAGTCCTTCGCGACGGCGTAGACCCGCACCATCCTTGCGTTGCTCCCCTGGTGACCAGGCTGCTGGTGATCGGGAAGGCTGGGAGCCCCTGTGCGTAGCCAATGAGCGAAATCTTGGCCCTGCTGAGGTCGTAGGGCGGGGGAGATAGATGGAGTCGCCCTTCAGCGAACTACAGTAGGCGGTGAGAGACGAGGACGAGGCCCAGAAAGAGCTCCTTCGGAGGTTTCGCGACTCGGAAGGACCGACTCGGAACCAAGTGGAGCGCATGCTTGTGTGCGTGCAGTTGGCGTGTTCGCCGCAATTTGCGGCCACCACTGGGAGAAGGCGTGTCTTACATCTCGTGGCGCGAGATTCCGGGTCTGGTGCGCTTGAAGTTGGCGACCAGACGGGGCGCTCGACAATCTGCCCTCGTTGACTGAACCCGCGGTCATCGGAACCCGTGGTTCACGGGCTCCCAGGCAACGAGCGCGCACGTCCCATCGTCTCGTGCAGCACGTGTGGCGGGCGAGCTGACCGTCACACGTGCTGCACCATCGGGCAGTCGGCGGGCGATCTTCCTGAGTATGCCGCGTCGTCCCCGGATCGACGGTTGAGGCTGCTTCAAGACCCGAGCCACAAAGTCCCTATCTCTCCTCAGAAGCAGCGAGCTTCGCCGCGCGGCTGCCGGGTGAGCACGACATCTACCCCAAGGGCCGTTTGGAACCTCGCCGCGGCCCGTGGGCTCTCCTAAGCCCCATTGGCCTCGATGGTGCAGGGGATGCGCATGAAGGTCGCAAACATGCGGCCACCCATCCGCGTGAGCGCGGAGTTCGAGATGATGCGGATCGAGATGATCCGATCCCGTCGTGGCCACAAGGCGGTTTGCCAGGCCTGCCGCGCGCCAGCGTCGTAGCCGCGAACGTTGACCACGTGAAAGATCAGGGCGGCGCTCCCTCGGCCGAGAAGTTCAATGAGTCGTTCGACGGAGTCCTCCCCCATCTGCGTGGTGATGGCCCCCTCGAACTCGACGAGGATCGAGGCGTCATTCGTTGTCTCGACGGACCATGTACCGTGCGGAGTGGACACTGCGGCTCCGATGGTACGCGATTCGGCCCTGGGGCGAGGAGGCGGCGCATTGCGCGGTATCGGGCCTCGACGCGGCAGCCCATCGAGTGGGGAGCACGGCCATTCCCAACGGCACGTAAAGGCAGCATCGAAGCGGAATCCGCTGGGCCACACATCAACTAGCCGGAGTCGTCACTGCTCACCCTCTGACAGAGGGGTTCAGGCCGTTGCGCCCGCGGAACTCCTCCACTTTTTTGCACCGATGTGGTTCCTCTCATCGATGTGTCCCATGCGGTTCGTTGGAACGGAGTCCGGCCCTAAGGGAGCATCCAACATATCGTCAAGCTCCTGTCTCTTATACACATCTGACGCTGCCGACGAGCGATCTAGTGTAGAT
>CAJXVA010000169.1 GCA_913061055.1 uncultured Pseudomonadota bacterium | reverse complement strand
AGTAAAGAAGTCGCCTTCACGGCACTTCAAAGGGCGGGCCTTCCGGGGCTCGCCCTTTTTCGTGCGCGCAGCCCGACCCTGCGTCGGTGGCAACGAGCTCGTCAGGCCGGGGGTTCGAAGAACACGGTGACCGCGTCAGTCCCGGGCTCCATCGGCCCTGGTGGCACGTCCTGCATCACGGCGATGCCGGTGCCTTGCGCGACGAGCTGGATGTCGGCCCCATCGGCCGCGTCGAGAGCTTCGACGAGACTCAGGCCGGTGAAGTCCGGCAGGCCACCATCGACCGAGATCGGCCGTTGGCCGGGCAGCTCGGGCTCAACGTCGCCCAGAGGCGTGAAGCCGTCGACCAGCTTGGTGTTGTTGGTCATCAGCAGCAACGGGTCTGGGCTTGGCCGTGAACCGTCGTCGCGCGAGACCCCCAGGTGCAGCATGACCCGCTTGCCGAGGCGAGCGAACGTGGGGGCGGCGACCTCGTTGCCGTAGTGGCCACCGACGGGGTTGTCGACGCTGACGAGAATGACGACGCGAGGATCTTTGGCCGGCACGGCACCGACGAACGAGGCGAAGTACTCGTCTTCGGCGTAGCCACCCGACTTCGACGCCTTTTGAGCGGTCGACGTCTTGCCCGCCACTCGGTAGCCGTCGATCAGGGCGTTCTTACCGGTGCCCTTCTTGGAGTGCACAACGTTCTCGAGCATCTCGAGAACCGTGTCCGCGGTGGAGGTTCGCACGACGCGTTCGGGCTCCTTGCGGTCGAGAGGGACCTCGTTGCCGTCGTGGTCGAGTACGGCCCGGACGATGGTCGTCGGGTAGTACGTGCCGCCGTTGGCAAGCACCGAGAACGCAGCCGCGACCTGGAGGGGACTTGCGCTCATGCCCTGGCCGAAGGAGATGTTGGCGCCCTGAATGTCGGACCACTTGTTCCAGTCGTCGAGTGTGCCAGGCGTGGCGCCGGGCAACTCGATCGCCGGTCGCTCCCCGAAGTGAAAACGCCGAACCCACTTGTCCAGGTTCTGCGCCCGCAGACGGTCGTAGATCTTGGTCGTGCAGATGTTCGAGGACACCGCGAGGATCTCCGAGATGCTCAGCCACTCGAGCTGCTTGGTGTCACGGATGGCGTGGTCCTCGGTGTACTGCCAGCGCCCGTTCTCACAGAAGAAGCTCTCGTCGCGCCGAATCACGCCTTGTTCGAGCGCAGCCGCGACGGTGATCGCCTTCATCGTGGAGCCGGGCTCGAAGGCTCGGTTCACAGCGTGGTTGACCGTTTGATCGATGTCGTCGATCCGGTGGTTGGGATCGAACGTGGGGCGGCTGGCCATCGCCAGAACTTCGCCGTTGCGGGGGTCGACGACGAGCACGCTGGCGCTCACCGGGGTCCAGTTTTCGACCAGCGTGTTGATCTCTTCCTCGACCATGGCCTGAAGGGCGGAGTCGAGGGTCAGCACGACGGTGTTTCCGCGCGAGACACTGGGGTCGGGGTGGCCATCGACGAGGAGCTTCTGACCGCGCGCGAAGTAGGCCGGGCTCATGGCGTCGCGTCCCTTGAGAAACTCGTCCAGGCCGTATTCGATGCCGAGGTTGCCCGAGCCTTCTGCGCTCACCCGGCCAAGGGCTTGCGAGGCCAGAAGCTTGCGCGGGTAGACGCGGTGCGGCATCGGTTCCAGGCGGACGCCCGGCAGCCGTGCCTCGCGGATCGCCGTGGCCTGGGCGTCGTCGAGCTGCATTCGCAGCTGCCGGTAGGCTTTGTCCCGAGAGAGTTCGTCGCGAAGGTAGGCAGGGTCTTCGAGAGGGAACAGCTCCATCACCTTGCCCACGACCGCATCGGTCGCGCCTTGCCCCGCGATGAGGCGGGGGTTGAGCACGATCTTGTGCACACGGTCGGTGACTGCAAGCGCGATGTAGTTGCGGTCGACGATGTCGCCACGGCTGGCGCGGACGCGATACGAGCGGAGTTGCTGCCGGTTGCCCAGGTCGGCGTAGTGCTCGTGCTGCACGACCGCGACTTGGTAGGCGCGCCAGATCAGGCCCAGCATCGAGACACCGAGGACGGCGGCGACGAGCAGAGAACGCAGACGCACCGACCCGAGGTCGGTCGCCATGGGTTTGACGATCTCCTTGTGACGATGGAGCAGGTTCATGGCGTGGGCGCCTCCCGGACACGGATCTTCTGCACGAGCTCGGGAGAGACCGGCACCATGCCGAGCTCGTCGCGGGCGACCGCTTGAACTTGTTGGGGGTTGCGGAGGTAGGCCCGCTCGGCCGACAGGCGCCGCTTCTCTTCGAGGAGCGAGGCTTGCTGTTCAGAGAGCTGGGTGATGTCCCCGCCGGCCTCCAACACCGCAGTCGTGGACTGGATCCGCACGATACCCATGGCCACGAGCACCCCCACGCAGAGGAACAAGAGGAACGATGTTCCCGCAGGCGCCCGCATCCGATCCCGCACGCGCTCCACCGACCCGGCGTTTGTCGCCCGGTCGCCGCTGCGCTTGTGTCCGTGGGGGAACTCTACGGGTTTCTGTTTTCGGCGACGTGCTCGTTCGGTCATTCGACGCGCTCCAGCACCCGCAGTCGCGCGCTGCGGGCTCGAGGGTTGTTCTGTGTCTCTTCGGCGTCGGCGGTGACGCCCTTGGAGAACGGCTTGGGAATCTTGAAAGGGGCCTGACGCTCAGACTCCACGATGGGGAGGCCCGGCAGCGTGTACGGAGGGCTCGACAACGTGCGGAACGCACGCTTCACGCGGCGATCCTCGAGCGAATGAAACGTGATGATCTCGAGCCGGCCGCCGATGGCCAGCGCCTTCGGCCCATCGGCGAGCAGTTGGTCGAGCTCGCCGAGTTCGTCATTGAGGTGGATGCGAAGCGCTTGAAACGTTCGAGTTGCAGGGTGGATGCGCAGTCCGAGCTTGCGGCGTTGCCGATGACTCATGGCGTCCGAGACGACCTGGGCCAGTGCGCCGGTGGTCTTTGGCTTGGCCTCGAGGATTGCCCGTGCGATGCGAGGCGCGTCGGGCTCTTCGCCGTACTCCCGGAGGATACGGATGAGGGCCGGAGCGTCGAGCTCTTCGAGG
Organism: uncultured Pseudomonadota bacterium; assembly: GCA_913061055.1. GTDB lineage: Bacteria > Myxococcota_A > Polyangia > Nannocystales > Nannocystaceae > CAJXVA01. Next base: position 14,981 of record CAJXVA010000169.1, on the reverse strand, counting down.
AGCTGGGCTGCGGTCATGGGTGCGCTCTGGTCCATGCGCATGTCGAGCGGAGCGTCTGTCCGAAAAGAGAAGCCCCGCTCCCCCTGGTCGAGCTGCATCGAAGACACGCCGATGTCGGCGAGAATCCCGTCCGCCTTCACGCCCTGCTCGTCGAGGGTGCTGGCCAGTGCCGAGAAGGGTGCGTGGACGAACAGGATGGGCGTCTGTGCCGAGGCGAGCCGAACGCGGGCTCGGTCCAGCGCCGTTTGGTCGCGGTCGAAGGCGATCACCCGCTGTGGCGCGAATCGCTTCAAGACCAGTTCAATGTGGCCTCCGGCGCCGCAGGTCGCGTCGACGTAGATGCCGCGGGGGGTCTCGCCGACCTCGGGGAGCGTGCCCTCCAGCGCAGCGCAGACTTCGCGCGCGAGCACCGAGATGTGGCCTTCGCCCACCCAAACAGCCCTGCCAGCCCGGTGCGAACAGGTCAAAAAAACGGCGAGTGGAGCGGCGACGCCGGGTCGAGCCCGTCGCGAAGGTGTCTGTCCGGCCTCCCGATACGCGCACTGGGCGCTGCTGCTTTTCGCCCGGCTGTGCCCTGGTGGTTTGGCGGGACCGGCCCCAGCTCTTATCCCACCGGCGATTTTTTCAGCAAAACCGAAGCTTTAGATCGGGGTGGGTTGACCCCGAGGCGCTCGATCAGTAGGTTCCGCCGTCAGTCGATGCGGACCGTGTCCAGGAATTACCGTCAGCTTCACGAATCCTCGGAGCTGCTGTGGGAAAAGCTCGGGATGCTCTCCGCTACGCAGCGGGCGAGCTTCAACGAACGCTTCACGATGTCGTGGATCTACCACGACTTCGCGCTCGAAGGCACGGTCCTCAGCATCGCTGAGATCAAGGCCGCCATCGATGCGGAGATCATCTCAGCGCCGAGCCTGATCCCTGCCTACAACCACATCATCGCGGTGCGCGATGGCATTGACTACGTCGTGGAGTCGCGCGGGCAACCGCTCACGCTCAACCTCGACTGGCTCAAGAAGCTGCACCAGGTGCTGCTGCCGACGAACAAGAAGGATCAGGTTCAGTACCGCAAGGACAACCCGATCCACCGGATGTACTTCCACGACCTCGCGCAGGCCGACAAGATCAGCTACCGCATGCGGAAGCTGACCGACTGGTTCCGCACCGAGGAGTGCAAGCGCGCCCATCCGATCGAGCTTGCGGTCGAGGTGCATCGCGAAGTCATTCGCGTGTTCCCTTGGCCCGAGATCAGCGGACGTGTCGCCCGAATCGCGATGAACCACATTCTGATCAACGAGGGCTACTGGCCCTCGACGATCCATGCGATCGACCGCCAGCGCTACTACGATGTGCTGCGCCTAGATCAGGACCAACTGCTGGATTTGGTCCTGGAGAGCGTCCGGCAGGGCATTGCCTCGTCAAGCAAGCTCTACCAGGGCATCGTTGATTCGATGCGTGTCTACTGAGACGCGAACCTTTCACGCTGAGAACTGAGGCGATTCCCATGGTTTCCGTTCGAGAGCTGGCTCGAGGCCGCCTACCGACCTCGCACGGGGACTTCATGATCGTCTCGTTCGAGGGTCCCGACGGACCGTTGGACGACGTCGCTCTGGTGCGCGGAGACGTGGGCACCAACGCGATCATCCCCGTCCGACTACACAGCGAGTGCGTCACCGGTGATGCGTTCGGCTCGCGACGCTGCGACTGTGGCGAGCAGCTGCACGAGGCCATGGGTCGACTTGCCGATGCGGAGCAGGGCGTCCTGCTGTACATGCGCCAGGAGGGTCGAGGCATCGGCATCGCCCACAAGGTCCGGGCGTACGAGCTGCAGGACGGCGGCATGGATACGGTCGAGGCCAACCTGCACCTCGGATTCGACGATGACTTGCGGAGCTACGACGTGGCTGCGGCGATGCTGCAAGCTCTGGGCGCCCGTCGGATCGAGCTGCACACGAACAACCCGCACAAGGTCGAAGGTCTGGAGGGCGCGGGCATCACCGTCGTGAAGCGCACCGCCCTGGAGATCGAAGCGCGCGAGGAGAATCGCTTCTACCTCGACACCAAGCGGACCCGGTCCGGCCACCTGATTGCGGTCGACGAGACCTAGGCTGCGGCGAACGGTTCTGATCTGTGCGCTAGAGAGCCGTTGAGGGGCTCTCTAGGGCTGTTTGGCGAAAAGTTGCGCTTCAGCGCCAGATTTGTCTGGCGCGTCCCGGGCGAACTGTGTACATAGGACCTACTATGTCGCACATGCTCCGACGTGTCAGCATCTCTGCACTCCTCGCTGCGTCTGTCGCGCTCGGGGGTTGTGACTCTGGAGATAGCGGTTCGGAGCCCAGCGGCGGCCCCTCGGCCGGCGGAAAAGCAGACGACACCACCGCGGGACCGATTGGCGCGCTGGCGACCGGGACCCAGGGCAGCGGGTATGTCGCCGGGGACGCGGTCCACGTGTACGTGGTGGAAGCTCGTCCCGGCTCGGTGGTCAACGCCCGCGTCGTCCGCACCAGCGGCGACCTCGACCCCACGGCGTTCCTGTACAGCAGCCTCACCGCGGCCCAGGACAACGACTTCGAGGGGCCCTCGCACGGCTTCAACAACACCTCGTCCTCCATCGAGGCCGCGTGGACGGTTCCTTCGTCGAGCAACCTCATCCTCGTTGTCGGCGCAGGTGGCTCCTCTGCCGGTGAGTTCGACGTCGAGCTGTCTTGTCACGAAGAGAGCCCCGTCCCCTGCACCGAAGGCGACGACGAGAGCGAGCTGGGCTACTGCGAAGCCGTTCGCGACGCGTGGCTGGTTTGCTTCGAAGAGGCCGAAGACGAGTCCGACCCGCTGTGCAACGACTGGCTCGGCTACGAGGACACCACCGACGATGAGGACTGCTGCGACCTTTGGGAGGCCCAAGGCCTCTCGTCTGAAGAGTTCTGCGCCTGGTAGCCCGCGCTCTCAAACATCATCGCCGCGCACGAGTTCCGAACTTGGCGCGGCGTTTTTGCGTGCTGCACGAGAAGCGGCGGAGTCGTGGGTTACTCCGCCGCGGGTCACTCCGGGTAGGTCCGGTTCTGCTGGTTGCGGCCACTGCCCGCTTTTGAGGTGGGGCGACCGTCAGGGGTGCGTTTTGCTCAGGAAAGGCTCGTGAGGTGGATCGATGAGCGGCTGTGATCCTGACGTTTGGCGGGGATCCCACGGAATACCCGAAACGTCGTCGTACAAAGCGAGTGCTGGCACTCGCGCTCGAAGAGGCGTGTGGGGGGGCGATGTCGTCTCCCTCACCCCGATGACGTCATCTCACCGGGTGCCTCGAACGTACGTCGCTAGGACGTTCCTCCTGGCCAAAACGCTGGCCCGTGCAGGTGGTTGAGCTCGGTCGAAAGTTCCTGCTGTTTCATAGGCATTGGTCTCCCTTGCCGGCTCCTGAAGTGACTCTTCGATCGTAGCACCAGGTTGCGGCGTGCCCAGTGATGCTCACGATTGATTTTCGTATCGGGACGTGGCACTGGCGTTTTCATGACGTCGCAGGGCCGTCCCGACCACGTGTGGGTTCAAGAAGTACCCGAGCGTTTTGCGTTCCGGTACGAAGGTGGCAAGGCGTTCGTGGAGGGCGTCGCGCTCGAAGACATCGCGGCCGCCGTCGGAACGCCGACGTACGTCTACAGCGCGGCCCACATCGCAGATCGCTACCGGGCACTCGAGGCGTCGGTCGCCGGCCACCCCACCAAGATCTGCTACGCGGTGAAGTCGAACGGATCGTTGGCGGTCCTTCGCCACCTTCAGCGGCTGGGTTCCGGCGCGGATATCGTGAGCGTGGGCGAGATGAAGCGGGCGATGGCCGCTGGCATCACGCCGGACAAGATCGTGTTCAGCGGCGTGGGGAAGACCGACGACGAACTCGACGCTGCAATCGAGGCCGGCCTGCGATCGATCAACGCGGAGAGCTCCGAAGAGGTGACGCGCATCGAAGCCCGCGCGAAGGCAACGGGCAAGACGGCGAACGTCACGTTGCGGGTCAACCCCGAGATCGATCCCAAGACCCACCCGTATCTGGCCACCGGCCTGCGCGACGCCAAGTTCGGCATCTCGATGGACGAGGCGACCACGCTCGCGCGGCATGTTCACGCGACACAGGGGCTGCGCCTGGAGGGCATCGGTTGCCACATCGGGTCGCAGATCGCCGATGTCACCCCATTCACCGAGAGCTTCGACCGCCTTCGTACCTTGGCGAAGGGTCTGCAGGAGGACGGCGTGTCGCTCGGCCACATCGATTTGGGTGGAGGCTTTGGTATCGCGTACAGCGAGTCGGAGGCCGAACTCGACATCGCGGCGTGGGGCAAGGCGGTCGTTGCTGCGAGTGCGGAGCTGGACGTCGAGTTGATGATCGAGCCGGGGCGCTACCTCACCGGGCAGGCTGGGGTTCTGATCACCCGCGTTGTGGGCAACAAGCATTCTCCAACCAAGGGCTTTCTCATCATCGACGCTGCGATGAACGACCTGCTTCGACCAGCGCTCTATCAGGCCTATCACGCGATCTTGCCCGTGAATCGACCCGCCGAGGACGCCGAGGTTTCGAGCGTCGACGTGGTGGGGCCGGTCTGCGAGTCGGGAGACTTCCTGGGACTCGAGCGGGCCATGCCGGCATGCGAGACCGGATCGCTGCTCGGTGTCTTGAGTGCAGGCGCCTACGGCATGTCGATGGCGAGCAACTACAACACCAGGCCGCTTCCGGCGGAGGTGTGGGTGGACGGCGATCGCTTCGCCGTGACCCGGCCCCGTCAGACGGTAGAAGAGCTGCTCGCCGTCGAGCAGGTTCCGGAGTGGGCATGAGCAAGGTCCGTCGAATGACTCCCTACATCATCGCAGCAGTCGTCCTGGGTCTCGTTGGAGTCCTCGTTCTCAAGCAGGGCATGGCCTCCTCGTTCATCGAGTCCGATCAGGCACACGCCCTCGTGACCGACGGCGCGGCCTTGATCGACGTGCGCTCGCCCGAGGAGTTCGCATCGGGGCACATCGAAGGTGCTCGCAACATTCCGGTGGGCGAGATCGGAGCACGCACGTCTGAGGTTGGAGACAAGGACGCTCCCGTGGTCGTCTATTGCCGCAGCGGAATGCGGAGCGCCCAGGCCAAGTCCACGCTGGTGGCGGCGGGGTTTACCCAGGTGCACAACCTGGGCGGCATGTCGCGCTGGTGAGCTCCGAGCTTCGCGGTGGCCCTCAGATCTAGCTGTGGGGGCCGCAGCCGCGTGCACAGCCCCCGCCGCAGTGTCCACATCCTCACAGCGGCCGCTTGCCGCAGAATCCGCTGCCGAAGTCGAACTCCCATCCCTGGGCGCCGAGCTCGTTCAGCTCGAGCTCGATCCGTTCGCCAACTTTCCTTCGTCCAGGCTCACTCGCGAGCCGGTCACAGTTGTACTCCCACTTCTGCGCCCCGGCCGGTGCCGCGTGGGCCGGCGTCACAGCTGAGCTCTGGGCGATGGTCGCCGTTGCACAACCGAAGATGAACGCGAGCGAGAACCCGGATCCCAGAAGGAACTGTTTCATGCGCAGGACTGTACATCGGCGCCTCGTTGTGGAACTGCGGTCGCGACCCTGGCTGCTCTACTGAGGCAGGATCTGCTTGAGCGCGAAGCCGGTCATGTCGGAGTAGGTGTACGGATACTCCAGTCCGGAGACGACCTCGTGGTTTTCGGGGGCGACCGGGTCGATCTTGAACGCTTGATCTCCAAGCGTATCGACGAGCCAGACGAAGCCATCGACGTCGATGGAAGTGCCGGCCGCGTGCTGGATGCCGGTCAGGGTGTTGGGCCCAAACCATTGAATGTCGATCGGGTCGACGCTGGGGTCCACACGGACCATGCCCGGGTTGTCTCCGCCTCCGAACGAGGGGACCGCGGCGATCCACAGTACGCCTTCGTCATCGGCCATCAGCCCGCGCAGGATGTTGGTCGCGTTGGCGTCGGCGGGCCCCGTGGCGAAGAACGCATCGAGGTCCGCTTGATACGAGGTGTAGGTTTCGGTTGCGGTGTCGAATGCGTACAGGCTGTTTCCGCTGCCCGCGGCCCAGATCCGTCCCGACGCATCGATGGTGATGCCGTACGCATCTTCGCCCTCGGGCTGGGGGAACTCGGTCCAACAGTCCGTACCGTCGGCCTGCTCGCAGTCGTAGTCGACGCGGTACAGCGACTGGCCCGAGCTTCGGTCGACGAAGTAGAGGTTGTTGTCTGCGTCCACCGCTCCGCCGTACGGCCCGTAGGTGTTGCAGGCGTAGCCGGGGATTGCGGTCTCTTGAACGACGCTGCCGTCTGCGCCGTCGAGCAGCCACACGGTCACGTCGTCATCCTCGGCGTTGCAGAAGGCGACCCAGACGCGTGGGTCGGCGTACTGGCAGTCTCCGAGTGCCTCGGGAGCGGTCCACTGGACGGTCCGAGGTCCGTCGCATCCATCTCCGGAGTGGGGGATGTCGATGTGCCAGCCAATGCACTCGTCTTCGGTCCAGGACAGGGGCGTGGCGTCGACGGCGGTCTCGACAGACCCACTGACGTCGAGGTCGGGGCACTCGGCAGGGTTGGCGATGACGGTCGTCAGGCCACCGCCTCGGTCGAGCACGGCGACATTGCCGGCGAGGTTCACCGAGGTTCGCGACGGGCCTTGGCAGGTCGAGATATCCACCCCCTCATAGTCATCGATGTAGTACCGACCGACTTCCGTCGCGGATTGGGTGTCGATCTTGCTGACGGTGCCTTGCGTACTGTTGGCGATCCAGATGTACGAGAAGTCGACGACCGCGGTGCCCGCGTCGACGCAGCCGGTCTCTCCGGCAGAGGTTTCGCTTTCACCGGCGCCGGTCGTGGTGCCGTCGGTGCTGTCCGCTGAGGTCTCACCGCCAGACATCGAGTCCGTTCCGCCCGGGCCCTGGGTCGTCGGGGCTGCGGTCGTGCTGGCGTTGGTCGTGACGCCGTCCGTGCCCGCGGTCGGGTCGGTGCTGCTCGAGTCGCCGCGAGACTCGGTGACGTTGATCCCGCCCGAGCCGTCCTCTGCAGCACCTCCAGGGCTTCCGCTGTCACAGCCCGCAAGGACCGATGCGGTGAGACTCAGAGCGATGGGGAGCAGCGTGCGAGTGTTCATGGCGCGACCGGGCGAGATGGGTATCGACCGCATGCGCGGAAACCGTAGGCCCTCCCATTTTTTGGACACCGCCTTCGCGGCGATGACCGAGACGGGCTCCATTTTGGTGCCCAAACCGGAGGCGACGTGGGCCACGTGCGTACCTTGCGACACCCAGTCACGAGGCCCGGTTGACATCCGCTGTCGCACTGCTAATCCGCCGCACGATGGTTCAGGTTCCCGGCGGCAGGATCGAGCTTCACGACGAAGGCACGCGCCGCAGCTGGCCGGTCGAGGTGTCGTCCTTCTCCCTGGATGCGCATCCGGTGACGCGGGCTCGCTACGCCCAGGTGGTCGAGGGCATGCCTGCGGGTACGGACGGGCCAAACACACCGATCACCGAGGTCTCCTGGTTCGACGCACTGCGCTTCTGCAACCGGCTATCGCAGATCGAGGGTCGCACGCCGGTGATCGAGTGGGGCACCGATCCCGAGGGTGCCGATGTGCGGGTGCTGCCCGGCGACGGCTACCGCCTCCCCACCGAAGCCGAGTGGGAGCACGCATGCCGTGCCGGCTCGGTCGACGTCCGGCCAGGCCCACTCGACAATATCGCCTGGCACCGGGGCAACTCGGACGAGCGCATCCACAACGTCGGCACCCGGGAGCCCAACGCATGGGGGCTCTACGACATGATCGGCAATGCCTGGGAGTGGTGCTGGGACATCTTCGACGCCAAGGTCTATGGCGCCTACCGGGTGTTCCGCGGCGGCGGTTGGCTCGACAAGCCACGAGGCTGCCGCGCATCCTGCCGTCGCAAGAGCCACCCGAGCTTCAAGATCGATGACCTCGGGTTCCGCGTTGCCCGGTCCACGGACCTCTGACGAACGAACCCCGCAGCGCTCAGCCCGGCGGGATGAAGTTCTCGCAGGCCTGCTCGATCACAGCGGTGGCTTGCGTGAAGCTGGGCCCGTAGTCCGGCTCGCAGATCCCAGCGACAAAGCCGTTCTCTCCGAAGAGGCCGGCGAAGTTGACGAGGTTGACCCCATCGTCCGACCCGAACCCGCCCGGCGGACAGGGTCCGTCGACGTAGTTGGTCAGCACGAGCGCGGCTGCGTTCTCGGCGATGCCACCTTTGGCATCGAGGACGGATTGATACCAGCTTGCCGGGTCACCGGTGGAGCTGACGAGGTCGGGGTCGCCGGGACCATCCGCTTCATCGGTGATGACGACGACGACGAGCAGCGCGTTGTCCCGAATGAAGCCTTCGTTGCATGCCCCCTCTGCGTTGAGGTCCGGTCCGATCGCAGCCTCGAGCGCGTTCATGGGTCGTTCGCCCGCGGCACCGGAGGTGCCGACTTGAGCGGCACACTGGAACGAGGTGCTGAGGTCGTCCTGTTCGGTGATGTACGGGAAGCCCTCGGCGAAGGGGGTGCACACCGCGTCGCTGGAGTCGCCGCCGGCGGTCGAGGTGACCAGAGCGCCGAGCTGGCTGCATTCGCGCGGGTCGAGCAGGTTGCCAGCGTACTCGTCCGAAGTCGTGACGCCGACGTGGAAGCTGTCGACGTCGACAAGCGTGGCTTGAATCCCGTCGATGAAGGCTGGGAAGTTGGCGAGCAGGTTGGTCTGGGCGCCGAACATGCTGCCCGAGTTGTCGATCACGAACAGGAAGTCGACCGCGTTGCACCCGTCGTCGAACTCACCGAAGTCCGGGGTCACACCGATGTCGAAGGTGATCGGTGGCTCGGGAGGGTCTTCGCCATCGTCCTCGGCCCCCGGATCGGTGGTGACCGTGCTGGTGCTCGAGAACGACCCCGTCTCTGGGTTCGTCATCGTCGTCGTGCCGGTGGACGACGAAGTCCCCCGGCTCGTTGTCGTGGGCTCGATGCCCGCGCTTTCGCCATCATTCGTGCTGCCGTTGTCACACGCGAGGAGAAGACCGGAGAAGACGAGAAGTGAAGTCCAAGTTCGCATAGCCGGAACCGAGTGGGGTTATAGTCCAAGAGCGCGCGAACGCCACAGACTGATCTGCTGCGCGCCGCTCGTCACCGTAGCCTCGCCCTGGCCTGATCGTGACAATCGGCGGAAGAGGGGAGAGCTTTAGCGTAGCGGCAGTTCTGCGGCATCACGGCGCTCGACAACGAGCTCCGTTCCGGACCAGGCGCCGGCGTCAAACAGAGACGTCCGGGTGCGGCTGGCCTCGATGCGAACGGCATCGGCGTCCGGCGCGAACCCCAGCGTACGGAGTTCGGTGAGGTCGAGGCGGGTCTGCCCACGGTCAGCAACCAGGCAGACGATGTCGTCGCCCAAGGGCTCGCCGCTGAGCATCGGCGTGAGTCGCAGGCCGACCGCCGCATCGTCGTCGTCCCCGTCCCCGTCGTCGTCTTGGGCGTCCCAGCGGACGACAAGCGCGCCGCCGTCAGGGCCGTTCAGCGAGCCGAGGTCCTCGGCGGTGTAGCTGAGCGCCAGTGCTGAGGGCATCGGGCTCTCGACCGTGAAGGCCGGAAGTTCGTCGGTCAGCCCGCCGGCGGCGGCGACCGTGACCGTGTCTGGGTCGTCCATCTCAGGGAGGACGGGGGAGTCGGCGAAGTAGGCGTACTCCACCCCAGACATGTACGGGAGCAGGTCGGGCACGAGGGTCAGTGGCACCTCGAGTCGGGCGCTTCCGAACTGAACCTCGAGCTCGCCGGCATCGACAAGGAGGAGTTCCTGGCCGAGCTCGGAAACATCGGTGGCCGGATCGGCGAGCTCGGCGGGCCACAGCGCGCTCTCGGCCGCACATTGACCGGGGTTGAGCAGGTCCTCCAGCAGATCTGGCATGTCTGCTCGAGCGCGGACGAACTCTTCATCGAGCCCCCGCACCATCGCAAATCGGGCGGTCAGCTCGAAACCGTCGACTTCGGCGTCGACGTCCGCATCCTCGGCCTCTGGAGTGCTCAGGACGACATGAACCCGTCCGAGCCGGAGGTCCTCGGCCCCGTCTGCCGCACCATTCCCGCCCTCACCGGTGCCAGGTCCAGGACCAGCATCGGTACAAGCTGTAAGTCCCACGGCGAAGCCGAGGACGAGCAGAGCGGGGGCGCGCACTCCTTACACGGTACAAGACCGACGACAGCGTGTCACGGAAGCCTGCAGGATCGGGCCGGTCTGTCGGGGTGCGTGAAGGCCGCATTTCGATGGACGTAAGGTCGGTGGCGGCGGCGGCGTATTTTCGGATCGGTGGCTCCGCTCCTCCCCCCCGCACCTTGGCTCCCGGCGATCGCGTTCGCCGTCGTCGTCGCTCTGGCGATCCGCAAAAGCCGCACGTTTGGACTCTTTGCCGGAATCGTCCTCGGACTTCCGACCTACGTCACGGTGGCGTTGGGCCCGCACCTTCCCGGCGGAGAGATCCTCAGCGTGTTCCAACTCCTGGCCGCCGTGCATTTCACCGGCCTCATCGCCCGGCCCGCGATGCGTCCGGCCTGGTTCCGGCTGGGCGTCAGCATTCCCGGACTTTGGCTCGTCGCCTCCTCCTTGCTCGCCCTGCCGTGGGCCGTCGCCGCCTCGTTCGGCTTTGACCCGTGGGGCGGATGGGTGCCGTTTGCGATCGCTGCGTTGGGTGTCGGCCAGTCCGTGTGGACTCGCGAAGAAACGGTCTCGCTTCGTCTCGATGTCCCGGCGGGTCCCGACCTCGCGCCCCATCGTGCGGCGCTGGCCGAGGGCACGGGTCGCCCACTTCGGATCGTGCAGATCACCGACCCACACCTCGGCCCGTTCATGTCGGTGCAGCGGCTTCAGAACATCTGCCGACGTGCCGTCGAGCGCGAGCCGGACCTCATCCTGCTGACCGGCGACTTGATGACGATGGAGTCGCATGATGTGGACGTTGTGACGCGAGCGCTCGCCCCTCTCGCGGCGATGCGAGGGCGTGTCTTTGCGTGTCACGGCAACCATGACCACGAGGCGCGGTTGGTGGTGGAGCGCGCTTACGCGGCGCATGGTGTGAAGCTGCTCGTGGACGCGCAGAGCACCGTGGAAACACCCGCCGGTCCGGTTCAGATCGTCGGTCTCGACTTCGTGTGGCGTGGGCGCGCGACGCATGTGCCTATGGTGTTGGCCGAGCATCCTCGTCAGGGGGACGCGCTGCGAGTGGTGTTGCTACACGACCCCGGTGGGTTCACGCATGTGCCCGACGGCGAAGCGGACCTCGTGCTGTCCGGGCACACCCACGGTGGGCAACTCGGGTTGCTCAGCCTCGGGCTCCAGACCACCGTGCTTCGCGGCATCACCAAGCTGCCCGACCATGGCCCTTGGGCCAAGGGCAGCAACCGCCTGTACGTCCATCGAGCGCAGGGCCACTATGGCTACCCGATTCGGCTCGGCGTTCCGGCAGAGCAGAGCCTGATGCAGGTGTATCGTCGCGGCGCATGAGGTTCGAGTCCCCGTCCAAGGATGCGTTGGAGGCAGCGCGCGACGGTGTGCTGCCCGATGTGTTCGCCGATGACCTCGATGTCTTGTTCGTCGGCATCAACCCGAGTCTGTACAGCGCCGCGGTTGGGCACCACTACGCGCGCCCGGGCAATCGCTTCTGGCCGGCGCTGCACCGCGCTGGCATGACGCCGCGACTGCTGCACGCGTCCGAAGACCACCGACTTCCGGAGTGGGGTGGGGGGCTGACCAATCTTGCGGCACGGCCGACCGCGAAGGCATCCGAGCTGAGTGCTGACGAGCTGCGGGAGGGCGCTTCGATCCTCGAGGGCGTTGTGCTCCGGCACCGCCCACGGGCGGTCGCGGTCGTGGGGGTGACCGCCTTCCGTCAGGCCTTCGCGGTACCAAAGGCCACCATCGGGCCGCAGGACGAGTCTCTCGCCGGAGCGGCGCTGTGGGTCTTGCCCAATCCCAGCGGCCTCAATGCGCACTTTCAGCTCCCCGCGCTCGCCGAACTCTTCGGCCAGATGCTCACGGATATCCGAGGATAGGCGCCACGGGGGGGCGTGCTAGTGTCCGCGGCCGATGACGTTCGCGTCACCTTTGCTCGCACTGGCGCTGGTTCTCCTGTGCGGGATTGTTGGCGGTGAACTCCTTGGGCGGCTGAAGCTCCCGAAGGTCACCGGATGGATCTTCACGGGCATCGCGTTGCGAGCCGCCGAGTTCCCGGGCCTCGAAGGCGACACGCTCGGGCGTTTCTCACCCTTTACGGACTTCGTCCTCGGCTTCATCGCGTTCACCGTGGGCGCGACGCTTCACTTTCCGAGTCTGCGAAACGCGGGCAAACGCCTGTCACTGCTGCTGCTGTCCGAGGCGATCATCATGCCGATCATCGTCGTGCCGACGCTCATGTTCGTCGGTGGGCTCGAGCCCTCGACGAGCATGGTGCTGGGGGCGATCGCGATCGCGGGTGCACCAGGGACCACGGTGTTGGTGGTCCGCGAGGCTCGGGCACGTGGACTGCTGTCTCGAACCCTCATCGCTGCGGTCGGCCTGATCGACATGGTGGCCGTCGCGGGCTTTGTGTTCGCAACCGCCATGCTTCGCGACGGTGACGGGTCGGTCGACTCTTCGTTGCTCGCGGTGGGGACCGAGTTCGGTATGGCGGGGGCGATCGGTGTTGGCTGCGCGGTTGCGGTCGTCCTGTTGGGCCGCTCGGTAATCGCTCCCAACGGTGTTGGCCCCGCAATGGTGGCCGTCATTCTCGGCGCTTGGGGGCTCGGCCAGGCCCTGGGGGTGTCCAGCATTCTCGCGTGCACGTTCGCCGGTATCGCCGTCAGCAACCTGCGTCACGACATGGCCCGCACGGCCGAGGCCTATCTGCACCCGTTTGGCGGGGTGCTCTTCGCCGGCTTCTACACCCTGGCGGGAATGCGGCTCGACTTTGGGCTCGTGCTACCGATGGCTGGGCTTGTCGCGCTCTACTTCTTCGTGCGGCTCTTCGGAAAATCACTGGCCTCATTCTTGGCCATGACTGCGGCCGGCGCTCCGACGGCCGTCCGCCGCTACCTCGGGCTCGCGCTGCTTCCCCACGGCGGTGTCGCGGTCGGCCTCATCTTCGTGGTCCAAGGCGACCCGGGGCTCGCGGACATGGCCGACACGATCTCGGCGGTGGGCCTCGCCGCGCTGGCGATCAACCAGCTGCTCGGCCCCAGCGCCACGCGGTACTGCCTGGGACAGGCGGGGGAAGCTGCGAAGGACCGGCCGCGGTTGCTCGACTTCATCAAGGAGCAGTCGATCGTCGTTGGCCTCAAAGGCCGTGACAAGGAGTCGATCATTCGCGAACTCGCAGACCGGCTCTATGCCACCTCGTCGATGGCGTTGGGGAAGGACGACTTCATCGAGTCCGTCCTGGCACGCGAGTCGGAGGCGAGCACCTGTCTTGGCAAAGGCTTCATGATCCCGCACGCGACCATCGAGCGCGGTGATCGGATCCGCGGCGTGATTGGACTCAGTGCCAACGGTATCGACCTTGGCGCGTATGACGGGCGCCCGGTGCACGCGATCGTGTTGCTCGCGACGCCCGCCGCAGATCGCGACCGCCACTTGGGGGTTCTCGCCGCGTTTGCGACGACGGTGACCGAGAACTCGAAGCTTCGCGAGGAGCTGTACGCAGCCCGGTCTGCGGCGCATGCCTACATGACGCTTCATGCCGAGGAATCGACCGATCTGAACTACTTCCTCGACGAAGCAATCCACGAATTGGGTACAGAAGCCGGCGCTACCCGGTGATGTGGTCCACACCACGGGCCTTGTGCAACGAGCATTCCCGCCGCATGCTCTTTCGATGCTGACGAGCATCGTTGCGGGTCTTGGCGTCGCTGCCGCCCTTGCCCAGCCCGCAGAGGCACAACCTGTGGATTCGGCGGCCCCCGCTCCTGCTCCCGTTCAGCGCCCTGCGCCGGTCGTCAGCGCGGCTCCGGCTCCAACGACGACCCCCGCTGCAACCACCACGGCAGCACCGGCGGTGTCGGACGCCGCGTGGGATGCGTTGGTCGGTCGCAATGTCGAGGTGCAGACGAACTCCGGCGTGCTCCGTGGTGAGCTTCTTCGCAGCGAAGGGACGCAGGTCGTCATCGTTCGCCCCGATGGGTCGGTGGTCACGACGCAAAAATCCGCCGCGTCGTCGGTCAAGGTTGTTCAGCCACCGGCACCTGCACCGGCACCCGAACAACAGATCGCCGCCCTCGAAGGCCCGTCCGAATCGCCGCCTCCCGCCGATGAGGCTGAGGACGAGGGCGACGAAGACCTTACCGAGGGAGAGAAGCGGCGCAAGGAACGACGCGAGAAGCGGGAGCACGCTTTGCTGGGCGCGTTCTCGATGCATGGCGCCACCTACTCGCATTGGCGCGGTGACGGCGTGAACGGGGGCCACGCCTCCTACGCCATGGATTGGGGCGTCGGCGTCAACTTCTCCAAGAACTTTGGCCTGTACGCGATCGCAGGCGGGTTGCTCGGGGCCAAGATCCAGGGGCCCGACGACGACATGGGCAACGAGACCTCGATCAAGGCCAACTACGGCCGGGTTGGGGGCATCTTCGCGTTTGGCGGCCAGTGGTACTACACGACCGTGGGCGCGGGCGCTGCGTTCTCCCGGCTGCGCTTCGCCGACGGCACGTTGCAGCGGGACAAGGGCCTGGCGATCCCCAGCAAGATCATGGCCCGCGTTCCCCTGCCGAAGAAGCTGAAGAAGATCTACCTCGGGATCGGGCTCACCTACGAGCTCGCCCTCATTCGCAACTTCGGCCGATCGATCAACGCGATCGGCGGACAGGTCGTCGTCGGTCGGTGGTAGCGCGTCGCTTCGCACTGGCGCTGCCTCTCGTTGCGGCCTGTGCACCCACCGTCGATCCGGCGCCACCCGCCGCCCCCCAACCGGCGCCGGTTGTTGTCGCCGAACCCGCGCCGCCTCCCGCAGCTTGGCC
>CAJXVA010000168.1 GCA_913061055.1 uncultured Pseudomonadota bacterium | reverse complement strand
GGCGAGTCACCCGACCCCGGCGCGCAACCAGTCGAGAAGGACGAGGCGAAGGTTGTGCCGCAAGCGGTCGACGCGACACCGAAGCCGCCAACGCCGTAGATGTGACGCGTCCTGCCACGGGCCCCTTCGCCAGGTGTTGCGCAATGCAACAACCCGAAAAAACTGACGTTTCAGGTGATCGAAGCCCCTGGCGTGACCACTATCGGGATGTGAACGCTTCGCTTCGCTCGTCCCTGGTTCTCGGCCTCTCGCTCCTCGTGGTGGGGTGCTCGCTCCCGACCGTCGAAAAGTCGGTCGAGGGTCCCTCGTTCGAGCTCACCGCCGACGAGCCGATCGCTGCTTTCGAGGTCACGCTTTGCCTCAAAGGCCCCTCGCCAGGATTCCTGCGCGTCGACGCGAGCCTCAGCGCGGAGGCCCGCACAAGTGCCAGCGCTGCGACACTCCAGCTCGAATCCCTCGCCGACCAGCCCGGGCACAACGGGCCCGAGCGGCTCGACGTCACCCCGCAAGGAGCCGAGCTCGAGTGGTTCTTCCTCGCGGCGGATGGCGACTGGAAAGGCAGCGGCCGCCGATGCTCGAGCGCCGAGGTCGTCGAGTTCTCGGCCGAAGGACTGGAGCCGGGCGAGACACTCGACGTCGAGGACTGGGCCGTGACGATGAGCGTCCAGTGGGATGACGGGATGTTCGGCGATGGCCCCGACAAAGGCGACCTCAGCGTCGAGATCGAGCGTCTCTGATCTCGACGCAGCAGGCTCAGGGCAGGCTGATCTGGGTCGGGACCAGACGATTGATCTTGGTCCCATCCCCAACCTTCCCGAGGCCGTTGTCTCCCCAGCAGTACAGGCTGTCCCCTTGGATCGCACACGTGGTGAGCTCCCCCAGATCGACCACGTCGGCACGCTCCAGCCCGACCGGGCTCACCAGCTCGTCGCTGCTCTCCTCGTCCCCGGTACCAAGCGTCCCGTGGCTGTTTCCGCCCCAGCAGCGCAGGTTTTGGCCGTCACCCAGCAGGGCACAGGCAGCGCTCCACCCGATCGCGACCCTGCGCGCATCCAGCAGGCCCTTCACGGGCTCGGGGTTGAACTCGAACTCGCCGACCCCGCCTCCCCAGCACAACCCCTGCCCTGCGATCGAGGCACAGGACGCGGTACCGCCTGCCGCAATGAGATCGGTCTCGGTGGTCGCTCCCAGTCCCGAGACCGCGGCTGGCTCGGCCTGGTCTCCTTCGTTTCCAGTGCCGAGCCTCCCCGCTTGCCCGTAGCCCCAGCAGAAGACTCCGCCGGCCTCGAGGTCCACGCACAGGTGCGCACTTCCTACGGCCACCGAGGCGACTGTGGAAAGGCCAGCGACAACGGTCGGCGTCTGCACGAACGTGGGACCGGTGACCTGACCGTTCCCGTTCTCGCCCCAGCAGTAGAGCGCTCCGGAGGTATTCAGGGCGCAGGCATTGACTCGAGCCGCGCCGATCGTCGCGATCCCCTCGAGCTCCATCAACTGGGGCTCGATGACATTCGGCGACGGCACGCCGTTGCCACACATGTCCCCGCGACCCCAGCAGTAGACCCGCCCCTCTGCAGTCAGGGCCAGCGAGAACCCGTCCCCAACAGCTACCTGAACTGCGTCGCTGACGGCCTCGACCCAGGTGGGACTCAGGCGCTCGATCTCCGAATCCGGGAGGGCGAGCTGCGACAGCGCGTTGTAGCCCCAGCAGTACACGAGCCCCTCCGCATCAACCGCGCACGTGTGCGTGACCGAGACGTTGACGTCGAGGAGCGGCGGGCCTTCGACGCCGGTGTCGGTGTCTTCGGTCGTGGTCGTTTCGTCGCCGCCACTCGATGTTGTCGTGCCCGGGGCGCTGGTCGAGCCGGTCGTATCCGGATCGCCCGTGCCTTCGGAGGTTGTCCCCGCGTCACTCGTGGCAGGGCCCGTGGCCGGTGCACCCGTGGAGGAGGTGGCTGTGCTCGTGGCCTCCGCGCTACCCGTCCCCGAGGCAGAGTCGTCTCCGGAGCAACCCATGGCGGCGCCGGGGAGCAACAGGAGCAACGAAAGCACGCCGTTGGGACGAGAGAGAGAGGCGATCGTCAGAGGCATGCGAATCGATCCCTAGCATGGTTGCTCCGGGTGCTCGCTGCACACACTCCGGACTCGGAGGCCCTCCTGGGCAGCGGTGCGTTGCCACGGTCGCGTTTGGCCCGGCCCAAAAACGAACCTGGTCTGAAGCCCTGCCGGTTGGACGAGAACGCGGGTCAACCATCCGAGTCATGGAATCCGACTTCGGCCGAGAACTGCGTGTTACGGTGCTGCTGCGGATGGATGACCGCATGGGCTTAGACATGAAATCTCCCGAGTCTCTGGTTCTTTTGTCGCTGACCCTCCTCGCCGGATGCGGGGATCCACCGGCACTCAACCCACCCCCACTGCCCACCGGCGGCTCGACGAGCAGTGTGACGCCCGACGACGACGATGCGACGACGACGACGGCGACGGACACCGCGACCTCCACCGAGACGAGCACCACTGCGGATTCGTCGTCGAGTACCAGTGGCCCCTCGGAGACCACCAACAACAACGACGACAGCTCCTCCTCGACGGGCGACCCCACGACCGACCCCACCGACGAGAGCTCGACCAGCTCGAGCACCTCCGGCGAGACCGAAGCAACCACGTCCGATACCGCGATGGACGGGCCCGACGTCGCGGTCCTCTCTGGTGACGCCCAGAGTGCACGCATCAACGAGCAGCTCACCATGCCGCTCGTGTTCGAGGTCACCGACATGGGCGTCGCTGCCGTGGGTGTCGAAGTCACGTTGTCCGCTTCGTCAGGCGCCGCTATTTCCCCGCCCTCGGCGATGACCGACGAAAACGGGCAGGTCATTGCACTCGCGCGCGTTGGCCGTGCGTTGGGCGACTACACGTTTGAGGCGGCAGTCGAAGGCAGCCCGGTCTCGACTGCGACCGGGACCGCGACCGAGCCCGCAGCGGGAACCATGCTCTCGCTCGTCAACGTGGACAAAGTCCTCGACGACAATGTCGGCGTCCCCGGACCGGGAACGGCGGCAACCATCGGTGAGGTGAGCGGGGTCGCCATCGCGAGCGATGACACCGTGTACGTCTCCGCGGACACCTCGAACAACGGCTTCATCTACGCGCTCGATGCGACCGGCCACATGACCGTGCTCGCCGGTGGCGGTGCCGTGGAATCCGACGGCTGCATTCCGCCCCTGACCGCCGACCTCCGTCGCGTCGAGGACGTGCTCTACGACGAAGCGAACGACCTGATCTATCTGCTCGCCGAATTTGACGGGTGGCGGCTGCTCGAGCTCGACGTCGCGGGCGACACCCTGTGCACCATCGCCGGCGGCAACGCGATGGCGCCCGGCCCAACGTTCGGAGACGACGGCGCGGCCACAGACGCCACCCTGGTCGGGCCCTCCGATCTCGACCTGGGCCCCGACGGCGCGCTCTACATCACGGACCGCAACATCGATCGGATCCGCCGGGTTGCCGGCGGAGTGATCACGTCCTACCTGGAGGTGGGCGACTGCACCGACCGCATCGCGCTGAGCGACTGCGGCAGCGACGGCTGCGAGATGGCCTGGGACGAGCAAGGCAACCTGTTCGTCAACGCCCGCATCTGCGGTACCGAAGCTGGAGGCGTCACCAACGGCATCGTTCGGTACAACCCGGTGGACGACGAGCTGGTCCACATCGCCGGGCAAAACGGTGGCAGCACCGCCGAGTCGGCGCTCTCGTTCGACGCGCGCTTCGACGGGGTGGGTGGGATTGCGTTCGATGAAGCAGGGAACCTCTACACCATCGAAAACCAGACCGACCGGATCCGGCGCATCGACGCCACCACGTATCGAACGACCACAGTCATCAACATCGCCGAGATCGACGGCGCGCTGGGAGACTACGGACCAGCTCTCAATGCACAGCTCGATGACCCGGCGCGCATCACCTTCTCGGGCGCAGGCGACCTGATCATCGCCGACCGTGGCAATGCTGCAGCGCGAATGGTCTGGGGCCTCGGCCAGGTGATGGCCACCGAGGCGACGCTGGCGATTTCCACCAGCGACAACCCCGGGGCGGAGCTGCTCGAGCCGACGCTGTTCGTCGCCGAGGTGGTCGACGGCAGCAGCGATCCCTTCGAGGGCCTGCGGGTCAGCTTCGAGGGTGTCGACGCCGGCGCTTGTGCCGATCCGACGACCGACCTCGCGGATGATGCCGGGCTGGCCGCCACGTTCGCTCGCCCGGGGCTCCTCGCGGGCGACTACTTGGTCCATGCACTGTACGAAGACCTTCACGGGGTTTCGATCACGGGCAGCCCGGTCGAGATGACGATCACTGCCGGGAACCCCTCACCCGGCGACGCGCTGACGCTCGTCAACGACACCCACGTCGATGGCAACGCGCGGGTCCCCGGTGCGGGCACATGCGCACGCGTCGGGTCCGTCAGCGGGGTCAGCACCGGAAGCGACGGCAGCGTGTTCCTCGTCGACCAAAACTCGGGAGACGGACGTCTGCGCCTGCTCAGCCCGGAGGGTGAGCTCGTCGACATCGCAGGCGGAGGCTCGGACCAGACCGACGGCATCCCGGCCCTCAACGCCGACATCAGCGTCGTCGGCGACGTACAGTTCGACGAAGCCAACAACCGCGTGTTCTTCACCGGGACCTTCGACGGTGCGTCGCGCGTGCTCCGGGTGAACCTCGCCTCCGTGCCACCACAGCTGTTTGTCTATGGCGGCCAACCCGACGCCTTGCCCGGCGACGGAGACGGCGGGCTGGCCACCTCGGCGCACTTCCTCGCGGCCGGCGACCTCGCCGTCGATCCCACCAACCCCACCGCGCTCTACGTCGTGGATGCTGGTCATGACCGCATCCGACGCATCGACGGCCTTACCATCGACGGCGTGTACGGAGTCGCCGATGGGGACTGTGCCACCGACGCCATCGCCATCAACGACTGTGCCGACTGCAACATCGCGTTCACACCCGATGGCAGCTCGATGTACGTGTTCGGCCGCATCTGCGGGACCGACCCGGGCGGAACCACACCGGGCATCGTCCGTCTCAACCTCAACGTCGCGGACGAGGTCTCGAGCATCACCCACATTGCCGGGAGCACGGACGGCGACTTCGATTGGGCCGGCTTGACCGGCGTGAACGCTCGGTTCTCCGCCGCCGGCGGGCTGGTCGTCGGGGCCGACGACAACCTCTACTTCGCCGAGACCAACAGCCACCGGGTGGGTCGGCTCGACTTGTCGACGAACGTGCTCAGCGTCGTCATGGGCGATGGAAGCCCGGGCAGCAGCGGCAACCACGGAGCGGCCACCGCCGCACGCTTGAACGACCCGCTGCGGCTCGAGGTTCGCAACGGCGCCGACCTCGTCATCGCCGACGAAGGCAACCATGCGGTCCGGATGATCTGGGACCTCTTCGAAGGTTCCTGACACGCGAGGCGGCCGGGCTTCACGCACGTTGAGCCCGGCGTCGATGTCCGCATCCGCGGATCTCTACAGCGGCGGCAACCGATGTTGTCGCCGCTTCGTCTATTGATCCGAAAATGCAGTGATCAGGTTGTGGTGCTCGGGGCACGAGACACTGTGGACCCCGCTTGGGTCCGCGATTGGCCTGTGTACCAGCCCTTGGACCTAACAATGACCCAACGACCGAACACTCCTTCCTTGCGACTTCTCCTGCTTCTCGCCGCCCTCACATCCGCATGCGGTTCCGACCCCGCGACCACCACAGAAGGCGGGCTGTCGGAAACGAGCACCACGACGGCGGGAACCGGAACGACCGACGGGGGCGAATCCTCCGAGTCGACCGATGGTGTCTCCGGCTCGGCCAGCACCGGCGAGGACCCCGGCTCGAGCACCACGGGCGAAGCGCAGTGCCAGCTTCCGCAGGACGATGCGCTCGGTCGCTCCAGCGCCACCATCACCATCGAGAACACCACGACGGAGCCGCGGTTCATCTCGCCGTACTCGAGCTTCGTGTGCAACTACGCCCAGGCGGAGGTTCTCCTCGATGGCGAGCCCGTCCTTTGGGACCACGCGGGCGCCTCCCCACAAACCTGCACGACGTGCTCCTACGGATGTAGTGACGGCGGTGCCCAGGGCCTGATCATCAACCCCGGACAAACCGCCGAGATTTCCTGGAACGGCGGATACTGGGAGAACACCCCGCTCAGCGAGGCCTGCGGGCGCGAGGCCTGCGAAGCCGAACCGAACTGGGAGGAAGAAGACGGCGTCCCCGCGCAGTGTCAGGTCCGCCGCTCAATGCAGGACGCCCCGTACACCGTCCGCGTGAACGTGCTCGACACTTGTCCTCTCGAACCGGAGGACTGCAGCTGTGACGACGACGTCTGTGAGGTGTTCTTCTACGAACCCTCCGCCGGGGACTACACCGTCGAGGCCGCGGCCACCTTCCCCGCCGGAGCCACGATCGTGCTCGAGTAGGCGGCGGCGAACGCACTGCAATCGCCCTTTCCGACCTCGCCCCGCGATTGGTAAAACAGTCGCGGGCCATGCGAACTCGCTGCGGATCGTTGTTGCTGTCGGCGCTGAGCCTCGTCGTCGGCTGCAGTGAAGATCCCGGCGCGGACGCGGAAACGGACGTGTCGCCCCAAGGGACGACTGAAGCCGAGGAACCAGCGACGTCCTCCGGGACGTCGACCGAGACAGATACGGACGCGCCCGCCGAGCCCGTCAACCTCGACCTCGATGCGTATCCGTTCGAGAGGCTGTCGGAGTACCGCTTCTTCCAAGGCGAGCTCGGCGACCTCGTGCCCAACGAAGGGGTCATCGACTACACGGTTGCCGCGCCTCTATGGGCGGACGCGGCGGAGAAAGGCCGCTACTTTGTCATCCCCGAGGGGACGACGATCGAGTTCGCCGACCAGGACGTGTGGGACTTCCCGACCGGCTCGGTGTTCATCAAGAACTTCTACTTCGACCAGGATCGCGGCGAAGCAGAGGACTTGAGGATCGTCGAGACCCGGCTCCTGGTGCGCGAGCCCGACGGCGAGTGGCAGGGCTACGGCTACCTGTGGAACGACGAGCAGACCGAGGCCGAGCGGACCAAGGCCGGTGCCGACGTCTACATCGACTACCTGGACGAGGCAGGGGATCGACAGTCGCAGCTCTACCTGGTCCCCGACCAAAACGTTTGCGAGAGCTGTCACCGGCGCGACGACCGAAAGCTGCTCCTCGGCCCGACGACCCACCAGATGAACACAAGCTGGGCGATGGGGGGGGGCCGATGGTCAACCAGATCGACTGGCTGTCCGACAACGGCTTCCTCAGCGGAGATGTTCCGCCCTCGAGCGACCTGCCCGCGCTGGCCAACCCTGCCGGAGATGCGCCCATCGACGCCCGGGCGCGAGCCTACCTCCACGGAAACTGCGCGCACTGCCATCGTGCCGGTGGCTTGGCAGCCGGCACCGGGCTCAGACTCTCGGTGTGGGTCGACACCCCAGTCTTGTACGGGGTGTGCAACCTGTCCGGGGGCGTTGGATCGGCAGCGGGCGGCAGCCGCTACATCGTCTGGCCTGGACACCCTGAGAAGAGTTTCCTTCCGTTCCGCATGGCCAGCGAGGACCCGGAGGTGAAGATGCCTGAGCTACCCAATCTCCTGGCGGATCGATTTGGCGTGGAACTCATCGAGCGGTGGATCACCGAGCTGCCCGGCGACCCCTGCGAGTAGACGCTTGGGTCCTGGCGGGTCCCTGCTGGCGCGATTCAGACGCTTCGACAACTGAGCGTGAGCACGCCCCCCGGATTCGGAGGGTTCGATCGTTGCGAGCTTGCTCGAGACAGGGCTCTCGTTCAGGAAGCGGAGCATCCGAATCCCGCTGCTACAGGTACACTGCCGCAGCGATGCCGACCGACATCACGCTGACGGAGCCGGAGTCCGCGGAAGGGCCGGCATCCGTCGACGGACAGGTCGTCAAAAACGCCTTGCTCCGGTCGTTGTTCGGCCGCAAGGAGTGGACCAAGGTCGGTCGGTTCGAGATTCGAGAACGTGTCGGCGCTGGTGGCATGGGGACCGTGTTCTCCGCTCACGATCCGGAGCTGGGCCGCCTCGTCGCCATCAAGCTGCTCTCGCCCGACCTGTCGGCATCTACGCATCGCGAACGCCTGCGAATGGAAGCGCAGGCGATGGCGAAGCTCAACCATCCGAACGTGGCCACGGTCTACGAGGTGGGCACGCACGAAGGCCAGCTGTTCGTCGCGATGGAGCTCATCGAAGGGCAGTCCTTGCGCGAGTGGTCCGCCGAGCAGGGTCGCCCTTGGACCGAGGTGCTCGACGTGTACCTGCAGGCGGGCGACGGGTTGGTCGCAGCGCACGAGGCGGGCTTGGTTCACCGCGACTTCAAGCCCGACAATGTGATGCTCGGCCACGACGGTCGGGTTCGCGTTCTGGATTTCGGGTTGGCGGCCAGCTTCGGGCGCCCGGCCGAACAGGCCGACCCCGAGGCGAAGGACACAGACGCGGAGCCCAGGCTCACCCGGACCGGCGCCGTGATGGGCACGCCCGCATACATGCCCCCCGAGCAACTCGCCGGCGAGCGTGCCGATGCGCGAAGCGACCAGTTTGCATTCTGCGTAGCGTTGTTTGAGGCGCTGTACGGTCAGCGCCCCTTTGCAGGCGAAACGTTGGATACGATCAAGCAGGCGATCGAACGCGGAGAGATCGTAGGAGGCGAGTCTCGGAGTGGACCGGCCTGGCTTCGCGCCGCGGTCCGCAGAGGCCTGCGTCACGACCCGGCGCAGCGATGGTCGTCGGTGCGCGAGTTCGTTACACACCTGCGTCGTCGCCGACGTCGCAGGGTCGTTCGGTGGGCTGCCGCCGGTGTTGGGTCGGTGGGCGTCGCCGGCACCGCCGCTTTCATCATGGCGGCACCGCCCCCGATCTGTGGACCCGCGGACGAGGAGTTCGCCGGCACCTGGGACGAAGCCACTCGCGACCGGCTCCAGACCCGCTTCGATGCCGCGGCTCTTCCGGCGGCGGGGGCCAGCTTCCGGTCGCTCTCCGGGGAGTTGGATGAGCTGTCCGAGGACTGGACTCGGACCTGGGAACAATCCTGCAACGCCGGTGAGGACCCTCGCGTGCAGTTGCGGCGCCTCGACTGTCTCCGGCAGAACCGACAACTAGTGGGGTTCTATACGACCGCATTGGGAATGATGCCCGTGCACGCCGCGACACTCCGGCCCGACTACGCGCTGCGATTGGTCCCCGATCCGATCGAGTGCACCGACCCCAAGATCATCCGGGCCATTCCAGATCCCCCCAGCGCGACCGAATCAGAAGCCGTCGATGCGACGCGGGCCGCCTTGTTGGGCACCCTCGCCTTCCCCACCCCCACCCAAGACAAGATCGACGCTTTGTTCGACCCGATCATCGAGCGCGCGGAGGGCCTGACCTACCCGGTGCTCGCCGAAGTTCTGATCGCGAAGGGTCGGCGAATGCACTCCAACGGCATCCCACCGATGGCGACGTTCCAGCGCGCCATCGAGATCGCAGAGGAAGCCCGTCACGACCGCGCTGTAGCGCAGGCACGTCTGGCCATCCTCCTGGGCATCGTCAACGCGGGCTACATGAACGACCTCGGCACGGCGCTCGAAGATGCCGAGGCCGCCGTCGTGCGGGCCGGGAACCCGCTGGACCTTCGGGCGCGCTTGCTTGGCTTCCGAGGCGTTGTAGCCCTGGTCCGCCGTGACTGGGACGCTGCAAGCGCGGCGTTCGAGCGTGGCAAAGGGCTGTACATCCAGCGTTACGGTGAGGGCGACTTGCGCACGGGGCAAAGCCTCGCTTGGCTGTTCGACGTTGCGGAAGCGCGCGGCGACATCGCGGGGGCCCGCAAGGCGGCTGCCGACGCCCGTGAGACGGTGCTCCGGATTGGAGGCCCCAAGCACCTCGGCCTCGCGCTCACGCACATCATGCTCGCGCGGGCCGAGTGGCTCTCGGGAGGGCGCGAGGCTTCCGAGATCGAACGGGTCCGTTTCCGCGAGGCCCACGAGCGAGCTCGGCCGCCCGGTGGCTCGCTGCCTCCACAGCTCGACTCCATGATGAATCAGCAGGAGTTGGAGCTCGAGTTCTCTGCGCACCGCTGCACTGCGGGCATGGATCAGTTCGAGACTCAGATCGGTTCGGCCACGCCTGAGCAACATGCGTGGCTCGCCCTCGTCGGGCTCGTCGCAAGTCATGCTTGCTTGGACTTCGACGGCGAGCTCGGAGGCCCCATCGCCAACCGGGCCATCGAAGCGGTCAAAGCCGGCGCACGCCCGAGCTACTTTCATCACGTGCAGTTGATGTGGATCGCACGGGCGCTCAGCGCCGCGGTTGCCGGCAACGTCGGCCCGCAGAAAGAAGCCCTCGCCGAGCTCGAGCGACTCTCACGGCTTCCGGGAATGACGTATGTCAAAGACTTGGGGCTGGCCCGGATCGCCCTTCAGCAGGGCCGCTTCGAACCCGCCTACGCGGCGCTAAAACGGGTGGCGCCAGATGGTGATTTCTCCGGTCCTGTGGGCCGAGCCATGCGCAGGCAGTTCGATCTTACGCTGGCCTACGCCGCAATCGAGACCGGGCGACATGACGAGGCCGCGCCGCTCTTGGCCGGCACGATGCCGTACCTCGAGACGTGCTGCGTAGACACGCCGCTGTATGCGTTCGGGCTGTACCTCGGAGCTCGGCTCGAGCACGCCGACGGAGCCCCGCCGGCCGACGTCCTGGCGCTGGTGGAGCGTGCGGAGACGATCCTCGAGGCGGACGGTGACCGCGTGGCGAGTGTCACCACCAGGATTGCTGCCTGGCGTGCCGAGCATCTGGACTCGTGAGCGCCGAGGCAGGGATCGCACGGCCGATCACGCTAGATACACTCGTAGTTCCACGAGCTTGTCACACCATCGGCGATGACCTCCATTGTGATCCCCGCGGTGCCGTCCGGATCGAGACTGTTGGTGCAGGTGCGCGTTGGGTGCGAAACCGTCAGCGTGTGTTCGCCGGGAGAGACGTTGGCCCAGCCATAGAAACCCGCGTTGCTGGTCGCGGTGGCCTCCAGGTCCGGAAGACCGTCCTCATTGAGGTAGATGGGACCGATGGCGCCCTCGCTGTCCGAAAGTTCGGCGGTGACGCCCTCCACCCCAGTGCCAATCTGCCCGACAGCTGACAACGCGACGGCGCCCCTCGTGGGGTCGACCTTGCCTCCGCTGAGCTCCGCCAGAAGCGTGATCGCGGCGCGGCTGAGGACGGTCTGAAAGGCAGAGAAGTCCTCTTCGCCCGAGACGTGGGTGATGTGGATCGCAGAGTCCTCGTGCTCAAATTGGAGGACGATCGGTCCCGGCTCAACTTGGACCAGTTCAAACGCGCCCGCGCTGTCGGTCGTCACGCACTCCACGTCCGGCTGGTTTCGGACGCAGATCGTCGCGTCTTGAACCTTGTTTCCGGCGAGGAAGTCCGTGTAGTCGCCGGAGACGACGATCGTCGGACCACCCGTCGAGCCGGTGTCGGCTCCGGACTCGGACCCTGTCTCCTCGGGTCCATCACCCGTGGTGTCCGCCGAGTCGTCGCCCGTGGTGCTGGAGGCATCGCCCGTGGTGCCCGGGCCAGCGCCGGTGCTCTCCGAGCCGGCACCTGTGGTCGTGCCAGGAGTCGCCATCCCGTCGTCGCCATCGTCGGCGCACGCGGTGAGCAGGAGGAGCGGAAGGCAAAGGAGCGCGCTGGTTTGGAGTCGGTTGCGGTAGTTCATCGGATCTTCCCGTGGTGGGCGGCGGCGAAGGTCGCCGCCAGTCCCCACACGGGTGAAGTGTCCGGCCGCAGACTCCGTGATCACGATGATCGAGATTTAGTTCGCAGTGGACCCCGGCCGTTCAGAACCCAGCACGGACTCCAGACGAATCAGGCAGGAATCGCGCAAACGCCCACGTTCTCGAGACCCGGTGGCGGGGTGGCGGTCGTTGTCGAGATGCACTCCTCGCCCGGCCCCGGACAGTCATTGGGCGCCGACCGGTCGCAATACGGCGTGCAGCACCAGGTACCAGCACAGCCCTCGCTCGCTACGGCGTCCGGAAAGCATGCGAATCCGGACTGACACAGAGCCTGGGCCCCTTGGCAGAGACTCCCGTGCTGACCGGCACCCGGGAATTCTGGCGCGCAGGCAAACAGCTCGAGGTTCGGCGGCGACACGTGACAGGCGGCTCCTTCGATGCAGTCGGGCGCGATCGGGTTACAGCCCGGCGCGCACACGCGAAGACTGCCGCCATACGCCACGAGGCAGACGTCCCCGGCGAGCGGGCAGTCCCGGACGCCGCCCGGACACATCGTGCCGCACACGCCCTCCCAGTAGTCACCGCCGGGCGACACACAGACCGACGTCTCGTCGCAGGGATCATCGGGGGAGGCTGAAAGCAACGGACTCTCGAGCACGCACGGATCCCCGGGGGACAGCGGATCCTCGGGCACCGGCGCGCACTCGGCATCGATGTTCGGGGGACGGAAGACCGGCATGCACTTGAAGCCATCGGGGCAGTTCGGGTCCGCGGAATCACACGGCGCGCCCTGCCCGTCCGCGGGGACGTCGAGCCGAGGGCTCGTGTCGTTCGTGTCGCCACTGCTGCTGCTGCCGCCGTCGCTGGTCGTCGAACTCGCGGCGGTCGTGCCCGTCGTCACCGCGCCGCCCGTCGTCGCGGCCATCCCAACGCTTCCGCCCTCATCTACGCAGCCAGCGAGAACAACCAAGCACAGCCCGATCCGAACCGTCCTTGGCCTCACGGTCTCGACCGTAGCACGCAGAGGCGCCCGGCAGAGACATCAGACCCCACAGGCTACACGCACTGGGACGGTGTGGAGGTGTCCGGCCGCGGCCCCCGTGATCACGATGATCGAAGCTTAGTTCGCAGCGCCGCGGCGGACGCCTGCCGCAAGCCCGGCCGCCCAGTCGTCGAGGTTGGTCAGCGTCTGCTGCAAGAGCGCAGGTGTCTCCGCCAGCCCCTCCAGCTCGACCTTGAGCAGCGCGCGCCCACGGCGGAGCCGTGAAGCCGCGGTCCCCGGTGGGATGTCCAGCGTTGCCGCGATCTCGTTCCGCTCCATCTGCTCCCAGTAGTAGAGCTCGAGCACGACCTGGTACATCAGCGGGATCTGGCGCAGCGCGAGCAGGATGGTCTGCTGCTCCTGTCGGCCCGCGACGTAGACCGACGGCGTCGGGTCCAATGCCGCCGCCGACACGGTCCCGAAGTCCACCGGGTCGTCCTTGCGTCGTTTGCCCCGCAGATGGTTGCGCAGCACGTTGTGGGCCACGCCGAACAGATAGCTGCGGAACGTGGAATCGCCCCGCACCTGCTCCTTGTTTTCCACGCACACCAGAAAGGTCTTCTGCATGAGGTCTTCCATCCCGGAGGAGACCTTGTTTCGGAAGAAACGTTTGAGCGCGTCGAAGTGCCTCAAGAACAGCGTCTCACCGGCGCTGGACTGGCCATCTCGCCACTGCGCAAGCAGCTGAAGGTCGGGGTCCGGAGACAGCATCGGTGTGGCGGGACCTTATCCTGTTTTCTCGCGAGCCGGAGGCCACACAGCCCTGGGATTTGCCCTCTCGACACTTGGCCGACTGAGCGTGATCACGCGCCGGGGATCCGGACACTCAGTAAGCATGCGCGATTTCAAGGAAGCCCTTGCCTCCATCGTAGTTCTCACGGCCTTCGCCGGTTGTGACGTCGAGACGCTCGAGTGCGAAGACGGTGAGAGTTGCGAGGCACCGCTGCTGAGTCCCGACGCCGAGGACGACGTCGACTTCGGCGCCTCATCGGACCTCTCCGGGACGCCCCAGGCACAGGCCCTCACCGACGCCGATTGTCCTGCTGGAGGCGCGCTCTACGGTGAGAGTGTGGGCGGCTTCTGTTGTGTCGGCGGAAGCGTGAACGGTGGCAGTTGCATCGGCGGTGATGTCTGCGCCCTCGACCCCGCGCGGCCCCAGGGCGCGGAGATGTGCCACTGCCCCGAGGGGATGGACGCGTTCGGGACCGGAAACGCGTACTGCTGCGACGGCAACGTGACCGGCGGCGGCTCGATGTGCGATGCCGGAAGTGAAGCCGTCTGTGCCAAGAACCCGGGCGACCCCTACTACGCCTTCTGCTCGGAGTGCCCCGACGACTGGAACCGCTACGGGGGCAACCGCTGCTGCAACGGCCCGGTAGACGGCGACAGCTGTGACGGCTACGCCGTGTGCAAGATGGACGCGAGCGCGCCCTATGACCTGCCCGTGTGCGACCCCGGCTGCCCCGAAGGCACCGAGCGCTACCTCGGCGAGTATTGCTGCGACGGCGAGGTCTCCGACGATGGGACGTGGTGTCAGCCGCACGCAACCGACACGCTGGTCTGCGCGCTCGAGACCGACGGCGCGTTCCAGAACCCTCGCTGCTCCGACACGACCTGCCCCGACGGCAGCACCCTGTACGCCGGCAGCTACTGCTGCGACGGCACCGTCGACAACGGCGGCAACACCTGTGCGGGCAATGTCTGCGCTCTCGATGCGAACGATCCTTGGGGCAACCCCGAGTGTGGCGGCGGCTGCCCGTTCGGCATGGAGGCCTATGGCAACAACAGCTTCTGCTGCGACGGCACCCTCACGGGCGACACGATCTGCGGTCCCGACGAGTACGACAACCCACCCGTCGCCTGCGCGCTGCCGTCCGCAACCCAGACCTGGGGCTTGCCCGCGTGCGGCGACATGAAGGCGCCCCACTGCCCGGACGGCATGGAGAACTATCTCGACGGCTTCTGCTGCGCGGGTGAAGTCATCGATGGGCAGGGCTGCGCACCCCGACCACTGGTGTGCACACCGACCGACAACGGCAGCGGCAACCCCGTGTGCGCCTCGTCGTGCCCCGAAGGCATGACCCCCTACGGCGGCGGCGCCTACTGCTGCGATGGCGAGGTCACCCCGGAGGGCAACTGCATCGCCAACGTCGTCGACTGCACCCTCGACCCCGACGACACGAGCAAGCCGCAGTGCGGCGCGACGGTGGTCAACGGCAACACCGTCACGGTCGAGCGGGCGGATGGCACCTGGGACATCACCGGCAGCTGGGCATCGAACAGCGACGGCTCGCTGTCGGTGACCAACTACGTCGACATCACCACGCCTGCCGGGGTGATTCACATGGAGGTCGCGCCGGGCTCCGAGCTCAACCTGACGCTGGACCCGTTCGGCATCAGTGGCACCGTCAAGGTCCCCGTTCCGAGCATCGGCGGCATGGGCGGCATGGTCGAAGCGATCACCCCGGAGGCTTCGGTCTCGCTGCAGCTGGGAAGCGAGTTCGACAACGGTGAGATCAAGCTCGGGCTCGAAGAGGACGCCGAGTCGTTCCCCGCGGATCCCGACCACTACTACTTCGTGTTCGCCTACGACAGCACGATCGGTATCGCGAGCACCGCTGGTGACACCACCGTCGAGGTCACCTCCGACGGAAGCTCCGGCCTCGTCGTGCTCGACCCGCTCGAGCCCATGTTCTTCCTCGAGGGCGACCTTCCGATCACAATCGCCGGCGTCCCGTTCGGCAAGCTCGGTGGCGCGTTCGGATTTGCCGCTGCCGGCGGCCTCCCCTTCACCCCCGCGCGCGAGTTCTGGAACGAGGAGATGGTCCTCGACGGTATGGGTCGCAACATTCCGGCCCAAGCATTCGCCGACCCCGCCGGTTACGTCGAACCCGAGCTCGACGGACACGTCTACATCGCAGCAAGCGGCGGCCTGCTCAACGACGCGGGTACCGACAAGGGTCGGATCCAAGTGGACGGGCGCATGATCCTCGACGTCGACGCCAACAACAATGGCCTGACCTGGTTCGAAGAGGGCTGCGGCGACTTCGCCCTTGGTGGCGATGTGGGCGTCACTTTCGACGCCTCACTCGGCGAGTACTTCCCGCTCGAGCTTCGACTCGCCGAAGCCTCGGTCATCCTCGAAGGGAGCGCCGGCGGCTGCAACCAGCCCAAAGTGTCCTTCTCCGCCGGAACCCCTGGCGATGGAATCTTCGGGGACACCTTGCTGGACTTCATCCACCCCGGCGACCTCAACGTCTACGGCTACTTCCGAGCGGCCGACGACTTTCTCATTCAGGCTCAAGCCAGCGGCTACACCACCATCGCCATCGGTGACATGCAGGTCGCGCTCGATCCCGGAGAGCTCACCCTCCTCATCAGCCATCAAATGGTGAAGCTCATGGGTAGCTTCAATCTCCCCGGTGTCGGAAGCGGCTACATGGAGATCGTCATCGACCCGAACAAAGCCGCGAGCGTCTACCTCAGCTTCTCCGACGGCACCATCGTCAACCTCAACGCCGACCTGTCCGGCGGAGTCCTGGAGCTCCCCGGTGTCCAGCAAATCTCCGGCGCCGTCGAAGATGCCTTCCTCGCCGCCACGGGCGTTGCCGACGAAGTCATCGCCATCCTTGAACAGCCCGCCTCCAGTGTCGCTCTCGGTGGAAGCTGCGCCGCGGCCACCCAGTGCGCCGGCCACAACCTGGATTCGTACCAGGGTGGCAACCTGTGCTGCTTCAACTCCAACGTGCAGCTTGTCTGCGCCCCGAAAACCCAGAACTTCCTGGGACTGTGGGGCTGCCCCTAGGCTCGGCTGAGCAGGGTTGTTCGAGCACCTCGTGCCGCGGATCGAGAGGTCTTGGGGCGAGGTGTTTCGCTTTGTCGAGATCCCTGCCGATTCGCTATTCCACCGACCAGTCCACTTGATGCTGCGAGACCACCCACCGGCCTCCACCGGAGTCGACGAACTCCACCGCATGCACATCGTTCTCGACTGCGACGCCGCAGTTGCCCTTGGGGTCGTACTCGCCCCACGAGACCGTCTCACCCGAGCAACGGTTGAGCATGTCCTCGCACAACAACTCGTCCACGACCTCGTAGCTGGTGTCGTCCACCGCCTCGCACGGCTCGACAATGAACGCGTATTCGTCTTCGGGGTCGGTCGGGAAGTCGTCCGAGCATGTTTCGACATGCCGATAGCCCTGGTCTGGAATCATACCGCTCGTGTCGCCAGACCCCGTCGCACACAACTCGTAGAGCTGGTCGCACGCGTCCGCAAATCCGGCAGTCTGCGGGGGCGGAACCGTCCCGCCCAGACGCACTTGTGCCGCCCGAATCTCGGCCACGAACTCGCACGCATCTCCAGCCTCGTAGAGCTCCGCCGCCATCGACGCCAAGTGTCCACGGTGGCCGCCGGCCTCGAGCCATTGAAGAGCATCACCCTGGTAACTGCCCGACTCGTTGACGCCGAGCGCCACCGCGATCTCGGGGACGCGATGGGAGTCCAGCGACACCACGAACGAATCCCCCAACGGATGGTTCTCGGGAAGCTGCTCGATCTTCTCGAGCAGCGGCGCCTCGTACCGACGAACCGTCGCCGTAGACGCATCTTCGATGAGCGCACCGAGCAACGCATCGTGCTCGCGTCCGACCGGCACGAACTCGCCGAGTGGAACCTCGTCGTAGTCGTTGCAACCGATCGGGATCATGATGGGCTCGTCGTCCGAGAGGTCCCCTTTGAGCAGTACCTCGAGCGCAAGCATCCGAGACTCGCCGGACAACGCTCCGTCCAGCTCACCCGCGCTCACCCCGGAGAACCACGCCAGCGCGGTCTGTGCTTCATCCGCGTCTCCCCACGGCAGCCCCCAAGTCGTCGGCATGGTGTGCTCCATCGCGTCGCCAGGGATGAGCGCAAACGTTCGGCCGTCTTGCACAATCGTGAAGCTCCGGCCGTCTGGACGGGAGATCGTGTCGACCTCGAGTGGACCGGCCAACACCGCCTGCGCTTCGGCAGCCAACCCGAAGGGCTCCTCCTCGTCGCCGGCTACGTGCTCCAGATCCCACTCCGCGTCCGTGACGGACGAGGTACGAATCACCGTGTCGGTCTCGGGGAAGTAGAACTCCCCGCGCTGAGTTGCGAGCGCAGGTCCGGTGTCGACCGAGTCGCGTCCATCGGCCGGAAGTGCAGTCGTCTCGTCTCCGATCTGTCTCTTATACACATCTGACGCTGCCGACG
>CAJXVA010000167.1 GCA_913061055.1 uncultured Pseudomonadota bacterium | reverse complement strand
CGAGATGTAGAGAGGTCTCGTGGGCTCGGAGATGTGTATAAGAGACAGGGCCCAGTGGTAGACGATCGCCCGGGCCAAGCCGCGCTCTTGCAGGGCGTCGGTGGCGAGCAGCGGAGACCAGCCCGACGGAGCGCGGCGTGGTTCCAGCAGACACGTCAGTGGCGAAGCACGAAGCGCGTCGTCGATGAGCCGACCGGCCTCGGGTGCATGCGGCAGCGTCAACCATGGGCGCGTCTCGGTCCGGGCCGTCCCCACAGACGGGCCTCCAAAGAACCGCCGCGGTGGTTCCTGTCCCGCAAACCGATGTTCTCCGCTCGCGTTGGTGAGGAGTGTGTCCGTGCGTTGCGACTCGAGGAATGCCCCCACCGTCACATGCCTGGCCACGGCCGCCCCGACCGTGCGTGGAAACGGAAGCGTGAGCAGGGTTCGGGTGGCCCCCTCGACCCGCCGCCACACGCTGGCCCGGCTCCAGACCCTCGGTCGGTCCGGATGATCGAACGCGAAGGTGTTGTGCAGCCCCATCCACAACGAGAGTTCCTCATCGTCAGGCTCGGGCAACGCGGGGTGTGGCGTGAGTTCTTGGGCTCGGCGAAGCCGCAGATAGGCGAGCGCGGACCCGGCCCGGGTCACGTCACCGAGCCACTGGTCGCGCTCTCGGGTCCGCAGCGGACGGCCCACATGCACCGCGCCTCCGCCGAGCAGCGGGAGAACGAACTCGCCGAGAAACTGGTCGAACGTCGCCGGCACAGCCGTCTCCTACTGTCCTGGTCCCCGCTCGTCGTCGCGACCCATGACCGGGGCCTGGCCCCCGAATCCCCAAAGGGCAAAACGACCGAGCTTCTCGTTGCGGACCGAACCCGCCGCCAGGGCAGGTGCTGAAGGGTCGACAACCTGGGCGTCCTCGAGGGTCAGCCGACCGATCAAAGCCGCATCCAGCGGCAACAGCTGGTCCGGGCCGACCCGGATTGGAGCCCGGTCTGGACCGAGGAACAGCGCGTGGTCCTCGGGGCCCAGCCCCAACAGCTGACGAAGCAACGTCGGGCGGACGCGGGGCCACAACTCATATCCCTCGGGCAGCAGCACGCCGGGGGCGGCTTCTCCCAAGCGCTGTCCCAGCGGGACGATCACCCCAGCCCCGATGCCGGCAGCCGAAGCCGCAGTCCGTGGTCCCAGGGATGACCCGGTGAGCACAACGACCCCCTCGTCCAGCGGGACCACCCGCGATGCCGCCAACGCGCTGGGCGGGATGAGGTAGACCAGATTCCGCAGCAGGCTGACCTGGGACCAGGCGATGAGGGTGCCACGGGGCTCCTTGGGTGCCGTCGTCGCCCGGACCTGAAGCTCGACCCGCAGCGGGGCCAGCTCTGCATCGCGCAGCTGTCCGACCTCGCGCAGCTTGTTGACGCCGGTGGATTCCACGAGGTGTCGACCATCGACGAAGCGCGGTGGGCCACTGAGACGCTCCACGCGACCCACCCGTCCGCGGAACAGAAACATCTCCTCCCCGGGGAAGCAGCTCTGCGCAGAGGACAGCGAGATCGCATGTCGGTAGCCGATCTCGACAGCCGCGCGCGAGCTGACGGGCGCGAAGAGGTCAATGCCCGGGATACCCGCGAGGACGTCCAGCGTCCGCGGTGCCGGTTGGCGGAGTCGCAGCAAGAGGCTCGGCCGGACGTCGCTGTCGAGCTGCACGTAGTACCCGGCCATCGGGACCTCGGACTGCCACAGGTAGCGAAGGACGCGCTCCGCAAGCCCAGCGGAGACCAGGACCAGAGCCATCTCGCGCATGCCCAGCAGTTCTGAATCTCGGGACACCCCGCCCAGTGGCATCGGCATCGGCCGGAGCTGGAGTCGCTGGATCAGCTCGACGGGATCGATCCGGTCGAGTGTTTGGTACCGCGACATGTGCGTGGGCTCGACGATCGTCACGTCGTCGCCCGAGGGCACGATCGGCTCCACCACGTCGTAGCCGAACGGAGCGTCACGCTCCCGCCAGCGAAGAAACACCGAACCCGCCCCGGAGTAGAGTTCGCCTCGGGCGGCCATGCACAGCCGCGAGATCCGGTCGACGGCATACCCATCGCCAGCTCCGCAACGCATCAGCATCGCGTGCCCGCCCCCTTCGCGGCGCGCGTGCTCGAGCGTCATCGTGGGGATGAGTTCGTCGAGGCTGGCCTCATCGCTGTAGGCCCCGAGAAAGGAGACCAGCCAGTCGATCGACCCGAACACGAGCAGGAGTTCCCGGCCCACCGCGATTCCGCGGGCGTCGGGCGCCAGGCCTTGCATTCGGAATCGCGTTTGTCCCGCCGCAACGGGCTCAAGCAAGGCGGATGCCACGGCGCAGGATACTAGCAGGGTGTGCGAACAGCGGGCGCGGCGGATCGCGAACGTTTTTTCGTCCCTCAGCAGCCGCCGGAACGCATCTGCGTGCCCATCCTGCGGGGTTTGGCGAGGCCGCCGGGGCCGAAACGGACCGGTGAGCGGTCGCCCTGGCTGTTCGGATACGAAGCTCGCACGCCATCCACCCCTCGGGGGCCGTGTCGCCGCGGCCGGGGACTGCTAAGATCGCCCTCGGAGGCAACGGCCCCTGGCGCGAGGAAACGACCCGCTCACAAACCCGGACAACGCACTCGCACGGCTCGACCCGACCGGCCGCGTGCGGCTGTCCAGAAGGTCTGTGTTGCGCCCCGAGGTCCGTGCTGCCCTGGCGCTCGAGGAGGCGGGGGAACTCGAGGAAGCGGCGCGGGTGTTCGAGCACGCCGGCGAGCATGCCCAAGCGGCGCTCTTGCGGATCGAGCACGCCCGCACGCTCCGTGATCCCTCCGATCGACTCGACGTCCTTCGCGAAGGGTGTGCGCGAAACGCCGGCAACACACCGCAAGGTCGAACGCTTCACTTCGCCCTCGCGGAGATGCTGCTCGACGAGCGTCACGCCGAGACCGACGCGTCTCGGATCCGGTCCCTCGAGCTCGAGGCCGCCCGCGCGCTCGAAGAGGCGGGACAGTTCGCCCGAGCCGGCGAGAGCTACGAGACGCTGGGCTTGTTGCGAAGAGCCGCCCGCGCCTACGAAAAGGGGGGCGAGATCGCGCGTCTGGAGCTGGTCTTGGCCGTCCTCGAACGGCTCGACGACACGCGAAAACGCGAGCGGGAGCTGCTCCGCGAGTTTGACGAGGCCGTGGCGGTGGGCCAGCGGCGCTTCGCTCAGGAGTTGCTCGCAGAACACGACGCGCCCGCGCTGCCCGTCCTCGCCTCGGAGGCCCATCGTGCGGCCGCGATAGGGCTCCCCCCAGCCTTGATCGAGCGTCGCCAGTGGCTGCAGCGGCGGCTGCTCGATCGCAATCGGGTCGACCTGGCGTGGGGGACCGACCGACTCACCTCCATCCGGATGAGCCGCCACCTCGAGATCGGCCGCTCGCCGAGCGCCGACATCACCCTCCCCGCGCCGCGGCTGTCCCGGGAGCACGTCCGGCTCTCGCTCGAACCGCTCGAAGGTCGGACCCGACTCGCGGCGACAGACCTGGGCTCCAAGGTCGGAACGTTCTG
The DNA here is from genome assembly GCA_913061055.1 of uncultured Pseudomonadota bacterium. Lineage (GTDB taxonomy): Bacteria > Myxococcota_A > Polyangia > Nannocystales > Nannocystaceae > CAJXVA01. The sequence goes on along the minus strand of CAJXVA010000167.1, from coordinate 14,539 downwards.
GGACGGCGAAGCGCTGATCCCCGGCGAAGCCACCGCGCTGGAGGGCACAGGAACTCTGGCGCTGGGCATGTCCTGCGAGCTCGAAGTCGTTCCCGTCGAGGGCAACGCCGGTGCGGTCCATGGAGCGCTGGTCCGCGCAGCCCCGCAGGAGCCATGGATGCTCTTTCTGCCCAACGGCGGCCCCCTATGGCTCGCCCCGGACATCAAGGTCCCCGCCCGGATTCTGTTCGACCGCGGGTTGGTGACGTTCGATCTCGCGACCGGCGTGGGCGCCACCCTCGCAGACCGTCCGCTGGGCGCGGGGGCCAACATCGAGTTCATGCTGGGCGACCGGCTGTGTTTGGTCGGCGCGCCGCTGTGCCTCGAGGTGCTGGGATGACCGCGTCGTGGGCCCTCGAGATGGGCGGGAGCGAGACCCCACCGTCCCCCCTCCACAACGCCGCCTCCGAGGTCATCGCAGCGTTCGCCGACGGTGCGACGACCCCCCAAGAACACCCCCTGCTGGGGCAGTTCGCCGACGCGCTCATGCGGGGCGTGCCGATGAGCGCGCTGCGGTCGGATCTTTCGCAGCTCAACCACGAGGGCTACCTGCGCGGCGCCCTGGTGACCATGGCCGTCGCGCTCCAGCGTCACGGCAACCCGGATGTCGCATTGGCCCTGGGTCGCGAGCTGATGGACGCGATCGACGTCGAGCTCGGTGTGCGTCTGTGCCGAGCCGTCCTCGCCCTCGACGATGTCGACCAGCACCGGCACCAAGCCGGAAGCACCTTCGTCGCGGCCAACCGTATCGTCGGCGACGCTCTGCTCGAAGCCGGCGACGCTTCCACCGCACTGCGCCACTTTGAAGCCGTCTTGTCTGTCGATGTGGACGATCCGCGGGCCCTGCGAGGTTGGTCCGAGGCCACCCGCAGCCTCGAGCGTCGCGGTGTCGCGGTCGAGCACCGCACCCGGGGCCTGTCGCTGCTCGAGGGTCTGGACGAACTCGAGCTCGAAGAAGGGCTCGCTGGCGACCGCTACGAAGTGCAGCGCCCCCTGGGCCGAGGCCGGCACGCCGTCGTGTATCAAGCCTTCGACCGCCACGTCGGTCGCGACGTCGCGATCAAACGACTGCTCGACGCCAGCGCCCGCACCTCGGCGGCGCCCCCTCGCGTGGTGGAGGCCCGCTTCTTTGCCGAGGCCTCCACCCTCGCCAAGGTACGTAGCCCGTTCGTCGTCGCCCTGCTCGATGCGCATCCTTCCAAGCGATTCATCGCCCTGGAGTTGTGCCGCGGCGGCAACCTGCGTCTCGCGCTGCGACGTGGCCTGGTCGACGCCTCGGACCTCCCCCGCATCGGCGGTCAGCTTCGGGCGGCCCTCGAAGCGGTTCGGGCCGCGGGTGCCGTCCACCGCGACGTGAAGCCCGCGAACATCCTCGTTCGCGCCGCACGCCGAGGCTCCACGATCGCCTTGGGCGACTTTGGACTGGCCGTGGGACACGCCAAGGCGTCGGGTTCCGGCCGAGGCGGCACGCTGCGCTACCTCGCCCCCGAGTTGCGGACGAAGGATGCCCCCAAAGCCACCGCTCAATCCGACCGTTTCAGCGCCGGCGCGGTCCTTCTCGAGCTCGCACTGGGCAGCCTCCCGGAGGCCTTCGACCACGTCGATGACTCGTTCGATGCGGCCGGATTCGTCCCCGACGACCTTCCCGACGCATGGACGCCCCGCCTCCGCGGGCTCCTGCAGTCCGCCCCCCAGGACCGCTCGTGGTGAAATCCGCCATCGCCCCCCTCAGTGTTGCGCTCCTGAGCGTCACGGCCGTGAGTTGCGAAGAACAACCGCGGCTGTACAGCACCCGCGCCACCCAAGGAGAGGTCATCTTCCGCGAAGAGTTCGACCGGGCCGAGCTTGGCGAGCGCTGGCACGCCACGGGCGAAGGGGCCCGCATCGAGAACGGTCTGCTCATCGTCGATGGCATCCGCAACCACCCGCTGTGGCTCGAGCTGGATCTCCCCGACGATGTTCGCATCGAGTTCGACGCCTGGGCGACCACCGAGGAGGGCGACCTCAAGGTCGAGGTGTTCGGCGACGGAGTGAGTTTCGCGACGAGCCCCAACTACATTGCCAGCGGCTACGTCGTGATCTTCGGCGGCTGGAACAACACGCTATCGGCCCTGGTCCGCAAGAACGAACACGGCCGGCAGCGCGTCACGACCAGCGATCTGAAGGTCCAGCCCGACAAGCGCTACCACTTCGTGCTCACCCGCACGGGCGGTGAGCTGCATTGGGAGGTCAACGGAGCCGAACTTCTGGTGTACGAAGACGATCAGCCCCTGCGTGGCGAAGGCCAAAACCGCTTCGCGTTCAGCGGGTGGGAAACGCAGGCCCATTTCGACAACCTCGTGATCGAAGCGCTGTGACTGACTCCCCCGACTTGCCGAGAGTGTTCGGCCGCTACGTGCTCACAGCGCTGATCGGCGAGGGCGGCATGGCGGAGGTCTACACCGCCACCGTCCAGGTCGCGGCGGGCCTGACCAAGCGCGTCGTGATCAAGAAGATCCGGCAGGTCTACGCCGACCACGACGAGTTCACGCGGATGTTCGTCGACGAGGCCAAGATCGCCCTGTCGCTCAACCACGCCAACATCGTCCAAGTCTTCGACTTCGGCCAGGTCCAAGGCGCGTTCTACCTGGCGATGGAACCGGTCGAGGGCATCGATGCGATGCGCTTGTTTCACGCTCTCAGCGATGCGCAGGAGCGTTTTCCCCGGGTCGTCGCCGCATACATCGGCCATCAGGTCGCCGCCGCCCTCGCCTACGCGCACCGCAAGACCGACGACCACGGCCAGCCGCTCGAGCTGGTTCACCGGGACATCAGCCCGCACAACGTGATGGTGTCGTTCGAAGGCCAGGTCAAAATCCTGGACTTCGGCATCGCCCGCACCGCGAACGCGTCTCGCGACGTCCCCGTCTCGGGGCCTGGCGACCGCACCGAGGAGACGATCAAAGGCAAGGTCGCGTACATGTCCCCCGAGCAGGCGCAGGGCCATGCCGTGGACCAGCGCTCCGACGTCTACTCGCTGGGGGTCCTGCTCTACGAGCTTGTCGCCGGCGAGCTCGTGTTTCGCAGCCGCGACCGTCTGGCGGCCCTCGAACGGGTCCGAAGCGAGCCCCTGCCCCCGCTGCGGGATCAGACCGACGACGTTCCAGAAGCGTTGCTGAGCATCATCGACCGCGCACTCGAGCGCGATCCGCAGGAGCGCTACCCCACGGCGCGGGCGATGCAGTCGGACCTCGCCAAGTTCCTGCATGCGGCAGATCCGGTGGTCGACGACGACACCCTCTCGCAGTTCGTCCTGCGCTACTTCACCCCCACGCCACCTCCGGTGGTCGACGAAAGCGCCCTGCCCCGCGATGCCACCCGCGGCGGGCAGACCTCCTACCCGTCGGTCCGCGGCGCGGCCGCCCGCGTCATCGTCGTCCACATGGCGTTGGATGCCCACCCGCTGATGCCCAAAGCCGGCCCGGTGGAAGCGGAGCCATTTCTCCAACTCGTCGACGACGTCGCCTTCAAGCGAGATGCGGTCCTGTTGCGCAAGGACGAGGCGGGCATCACGATGGCATTCGGCGCCGTACTTCAGTCGCCCGACGACGCCGATGGCGGGCTGCGCTGCGCCCTCTCCTTGCAAGATGACGTCGCCCACATGGCGCCTGGACTGCGCGTCGGCGTGGTGGTGGCGCGCATCCGGGCAACCGTCACCCGTGAGAGCAACACCGTGCAGGTCAAGGTGCGCCCCGAGACCGCCGACCTGCTGCACAAGGTCGCCGCGGGCGGCATGGAAGGCCCAGTCCGCGTCGCCGGGCCCTTGATCGAGGCCCTCTCCAAGGGGTGGCGCTTCGGTCCCGAGGCTTTCGTCGACCCGGATCCAAGCGCCGGAACCCACTCCGCGGTGGATCGCGAACTGGGCAACGTCGCCCCAGTCCTAGGGCCCCACGCACCGCTCGCACGCGCCCGCGCGGCAGCTCCGGGAGGACGAGCGCTCCTGTTCGGCCGCGAACTCGAACTCAAGGCTCTGCGCGACACGTTCTCGGAGTCGATCCGGGCCCGAGAGTCCCGGGCGGTCGTCGTGCTGGGCGAGGCCGGCGTGGGTAAACGAGCGGTGGTCGAGCGGTTCGTCGCCTCTCTTCCGCGTACGGCGTGCTGGATCCTGCGCGCGTCCGGAACCTACGGCCGGCGCAACGTTCCGCTGGGCGTTGTCCTCGACCTGTTGTCCCGGTTTCTGGGCACCGACCATCGCAGCGACGAGAGCGACGTCGTGAGCAAGCTGCAAAGCCACGGCGTGAGCGAGGCTCCGGTCCTCGGTGCGGCGCTCGCCTCGGCGCTCGGGCTCAAGGGAACCGCGGCCGATGGCGGCGAGGATGACCTCGACCCCTTCACCCGCCGCGACCGGCTCTGGAAACTCGTCCGTCGGCTGACCACCGCGTTGGCGCAGCGCCGCCCGGTGCTCATCGTCATCGAAAACCTGAACCTGCACGACGAACAGAGCATCGCCCTGCTCCGCGAGTGGGTTCAGATCCGTCATCCGTATCCGATCCTGGGGGTCACGACCGGACGACCCGGAACCCCCCGCGTCGATGAGATCCTTGCCGAGCCCAACATCGCCCGCATCGAGTTGGGCGAACTCGACCTCCAGGCCCGAACGGAGCTGGTGTCCTCGCGCTTCGAAGACTCGCCCTCTGCGACGACGTTTGCCGAAGCACTCCTCGCGCAAACCGGCGGCAACCCTTTGTTCATCGAGGAGAGCCTCGCCTCGCTCCTCGAAGCCGGCGTCATCGGCTGGAATGCGCAGGCCACCGCCCTGGTGGTCAAGCAACACGGCGCGCCGATCCGGATGCCGCCCAGCGTGGAGGCAGCCCTGGTCGAACGCATCGAACGTCTGCCCGAGGAAGACCGCCAAGCCCTGCTCGGCGCTGCGGTTTTGGGTCGACGCTTCCGCAGCCACGAGTTGTCCGACCTCATCGAACGCAGCGTCGGGCGAAGTGTCGACCACCTCATCGAGCGCAATCTGCTCGAACGACTCACCCCGACCTCTCCACTTGGCGAGAACGCTCGGTTTGCGACGCTGAGTCTGCACGAAGCCTGCAAGGGGATGCTCGAGACCTCGGCCGCGCATGCCCTCCACGTGCGGGCTGCCCACCTGATCCGCGAACGCCCCGACTACGCCGCCGAACGCGACGACGGCCCGATCGCCGACCACCTCGTGCAAGCGGGTCGGGCCTCCGAGGCGATCGCTCCCGCGTTGGCGGCAGCGCTTCGAGCCTACGACCTCGCCGGCAACGTCGAAGCGTACTACCACCTCTCCCAGGCGCTTCGGGCGATGGAGGACGACGACCCGCGCCGCTGGGACGCCCTGCTGAGGCGCGAGCGGATCCTTCGGGCGTGGGGGCGAAGACGGGCCCAGGGTGCCGATGTCCGGGCCCTGTTGCGGACCGCTGACTTGCTCGAAGACCCGGTCCGGCAGACGGTCGCCTCGATCCGGCTGCTTCGGTTCTATCTCGAGGTCGGGCGGGTCCACCAAGCCCAACGCCTCATCCCGCGCATCGAGACCCGAATCGCCACCCTGCCCGCCCCCGATCCGTTTTGGGCGGTACTCGGTGAGCTTCGCTCCGAGTTGTTCTTCTCCACCGGAGACTTCGAAGCGTCGGAGAACACCGCACGAGCCAGCCTCCCCTACTGCGCCAGCGATGCTCGTGGCCAGCGCCAACGCTGCCGGCTGCTACGCAGCATCGGGCAGGTCAAAGCCACCATCGGACGATTCGCCCAGGCTCGCCAGTGCTACACCGAAGCGTTGGGCATCGCCCGAGAGATCGGAAACCAGCGCCTGGAAGCCAACCTGCTCAACGCGCTCGGCGAGGTCGCGGGCCGAAGCACGCACTACCAAGAGGCCGTGGACCACTTCAAGGCGGCCCTCGCCATCGACCGCGATCTGGGAGACCGCTACGCGACCGGTCGAAAGCTCTCCAACCTCGGCATGACCTACGCCTGCATCGGGCTCGCACGGCGGGCCGAGCGTTTCTTTCGCAAGGCGCTCGAGCTCCATGAAGCGGTGGGACACCCCGGCGAGTTCAACGACGCGGCGGTCCACCTGGGTGAGGTTGTTGCCGACGGCGGAGACCCGGAGACGGCCCGCACGCTTCTGCTCGACGCGGCCCGCGTCGCCGCCTCGCGGGGGGACATCCGCACCGAGCTTCGTGCCCGCGTTCGCTTGGCGCAGGCCCTGCGCGCTGGCACGCCCTCCGATGAGGACCTCAAGGCCGCTCGGGTCACCGCTGAGCAGGTCCTGACCACCGCCCGAGCTCAAGGGCTGCGGACCTCGACCTGTCGCGCGCTCCACGTGCTGGCGCAGCTCGATCTCACGGCGGGCGACCTCGCAGCCGCTCAAGCCGGCCTCGAGGAGGCTGTGGAGCTCGTTCGCGCCGGCGCCGCTCCCGTGGACGGTGTGCGCTCGATCCACCTGCTTGGCGTTCGCCTGCGAGAAGCCGGTCAACACGACGACGCGCGGGCGCTTTTGCACGAGGCTGCTTTGATCGTGAAAGGCCGCCTCGACGAGCTACGCGACAGCGATCTTCGTTCTGGATACCTGGAGCAGCCCGAGGTCCGGGAGATCATGGCCGATGGCGGCCTCGACGCTCCCCACGACGACCTCGGATAGCGGCTATCCTCCGGTGGTGAGCCCCGCCCGATCCGTTGCCCTGGCTGCGTGTCTCTTGGGTGGCTGCAGCAGCCGCTCCGGCATGCTCGTCGCCCCAACCGGCGAAACGCGGCAGACCGGGCGCGACGTCGAGAGCGGCGTGACGATGGTGATCACCTCGGGCGTGTGGACCGGCTCCCCCGAAGGACTCGAGCAGGAACTCGAAGTGCTTCACGTCCTGGTCGCCAACGACGGAGACCAACCGATCTTGCTCGCACCGGGGGACTTCGAGTTCCGCGACCGACGAGGCTTCCGCTACGCGGTCCTGGATACGGGCGCGAGCTTTCGTCCTGCGACGAACGCGGAGCGCAGCACCGGACGCTACGACTTCGACCTCGAGCGAGGCTACGACCGCGGTGGCCCCGCGTCCGTGGAGCGCGTCGCCCCGCTCGGCGACCTCGCCCGACTCGCCCTCCCGTGGGGTGTGCTGCTCCCCGGGTCCCAGATGCGAGGCTTCCTCTACCTCGAGCCGGTCGCCGAATCTGCCAACGGCGGCAAGCTGACGTGGCGCATGACGACCCCGGCCCACCAGCGAATCGCCGACGTCGTGTTCGAGATGTCCGTCGCCCGCGCTCGGTAGCGACGGCCCGAAAGACCACCCATCGAACGGCTCGCAGCCCGGGTGCGGGTGCAACACGCAAGAACGGCGGCACCCCGAAGGATGCCGCCGCAACTCGCAAAACTAGGTCTGGGACTGGGACTTGGATTGCGTCAGGGGATCACTCTGGGATGGCGCAGAAGCCGACATCCTCGTATCCGGGCAGGACCATGCCCTCAGGGAAGGCCGAGACGCACTCCTGGCCGCCGGCGGCGCCTTCGCAGTTTGCACCGGGCTCGGGCTCGGAGATGTCGCAGTAGCTCGTGCAGCACCGCGCGCTGTCACAGCCAGGCACCGCGCCGGCACCGACACACAGCAAGCTGGCGTCACAGGCGTTGGTGAACTCGCAAGCATCACCGTAGCCGCCCAGGTCGGGACCTGAAGCATCGGGGGCGCAGACGAACCCGTTCTCGCTGGGGTAGCAGGCCTCGCCGTCTTGGCAGTTCTGCGAGAGCGGGTCGCAGGCAGGAAGGCACAGCGGCAGGAAGCCGTCGTTGGCGATGATGCAGGTCGTCGAGATGTCGTCACACAACGGTGCAGCTTGGCTGCCGGTACACAGGGGTGCACACGTCCCGTTGTTCTCCTCGTCCACGTTCCAGCACATCGAGCCGGTATTGCAGGAGTCGATCCCGGTCACGCCGCTGCCCTCCACCGTGCAGGGGTCGCCCGGCTCACCGGGGGCCGCGTCCAACGGGGTGCAGCGGGCCGAGTTCCAGGCGTTACTGCCATCGTTCGCCCACGGCATGCACTTGTCGCCTTCGCCGCAGTCTTGGTCCCACAGCGAACACTCTGGAGCGGGGCCGGTGTCGTCACTGTCGGTGTCACAGTCGAGGAAGGAGCACTCCTCCTCGGTGTCTGCTTCATCTTCCCCGGTGCTGCCGTCGTCACCGGTGGTGGTGCCACCCTCGGGATCTTCGTCGTCCTCCGGGGTCTCGGGCCCGGTCGTGGGAGCATCATCATCTTCCGGCGTACCTGAGGTCGCGCCATCAGCGCCCGGCTCTTCGCCTTCCTTGGGATCGCACGCGGTCGCGCAGAGTACGAGGGCGGTCAAGCTTCCGAAAATCCAGTTCTTTTTCATCAGATGGGTCTCCTGTGAGTGGGGAGCGGCACCGCCGCCTTGCCAACACCCTATTCATAGCAAGACCTCCAAAACTAACAACTTAAAAATACGACAAAACTAACATTAGTTTTCAAAGCTAACACCTAGCCGGCGGCAACCTCGAGCCCGCGAGCCGGGTTTGCCCCGAGCGCAAACCAAAAAAAGAAGGGGAGCCCAATGGCCCCCCTTCCTTCTTCAATCAGACGCTGTGATCAGGCAGGCAGCGCGCAGACGCCGACGTCCTCGAATCCAGGAGTGACCATTCCTTCTTCGAACCAGGGCTCGCAGGTCTCCATCGTGTCGCAGCCTTGGTCAGCCGGGTCGGCGGACAGGTCGCAGACGTTCTGGCAGCAACCGCCGGAGCCGGCGGGGCAGCCCTGAACGATGGCTGGGTTCACGCAGATGTTGCCCATGTCGCAGGCGTTGATGAACTCGCAAGGATCGTTGTCCGCACCTTGGTCCTCACCCGAAGCATCGGGTGCGCACACGAAGGAGTTGTCGATCGGGTAGCAAGCCTGGCCTTCGGCGCAGTTCTGCGTGAGCGGGTCGCAGGTGGGAAGGCAGAGCACCAGGACACCGTCGTTGGCGACCGAGCAGCTCGTGGAGGGGTCGTCGCAGACCGGAGCGTTCTCGGAACCGGTGCAGAATGCGATGCAAGTACCCATGTTGGTCTCGCCATCGACGTCCCAGCACATGGAGGAGACATCGCAGCTGTCGATGCCGGAGACGCCGGAACCTTCGACCGAGCAGGGGTCACCAGGCTGAGCGGGGTTGGCGTCGACCGGCACGCAGCGCGTTGCGTTCCAAGCGGCACCGCCGTCGTTGGCCCAAGGAGCGCACTTCTCGCCCTCGGCGCAGTCTTGCTCCCAGATCGAGCACTCGATGCTCACACCGCCGCCGTCGGGGTCGGTGATGAAGCCGGTGCTGAGGCCGGTCTCCGTGGTGGGGTCCGGGGTGTCGGTGTCGGAACCGTCCGTGGTGTCGGTTTCCGACGTACCCTCGGTGGTCATCGTCTCCGAGGTACCCTCGGTGGTCATCGTGTCCGTGGTCGGCGTGGTGTCCGTGGTGGGAGTCGTGTCGCTCTCGCTCTCCGTCTCGCCCGCCGAGCTGCTGTTGCTGTCGCTCATGGCGCCAGTGCTGCCGTCGCTGTCCGCGTCGCAACCGATGACCAGAAGGGCGGAGCCCAGTAGTGAAATCAAGACCTTTTTGTGCATTGTTCGTCCCTTGCGGTTTGTTGGTAGCTCGCTTGCGCGGTCGAAGAGCCAGTCCCCGTGGCTCTTTTGCTGCTCGTCTGACGACGAAGCGGAATGACGTTGGTGGGCGAGTCCTGAGGTTCTGCGAGTGGCGAGGGGTCGAAACAACGGGTCACGACCGTGACACCACGGCTGCCGGAAGAATCCACAAAAAACTGCCGTCCAGCAAGCGAAAACTAATAAAAAAATGTGAGAAAGCTACCAAGCGCATAGTCGCGCATCGCGGGCACGATTCCAGAAAAACAGAAACATTCCATATGCCTAGGCAAAATTCAGCCGCCGCGGCCATCCCGCGCCCGGCGCCAACATCGGTACTTTCGTGCGTTTCGAGGATCCTGCCACCAAGGCCGCCGCGCAGATGCGCGCATCGTCAGGAGGCCGACGGTCCGAACTCGGCCCGACCTGGGGCGCCCCCCCTGCAAGCCCTTGCACGTTGGCGCCGCCCGGACGGTCCGCGGCTTGCACAACCCCCAGGGATGTCCGCCGTGCAGTCTTGCCCCATCTGTCATCAGCCCTCGGGCGCGACCAGCACCCACGCGAGTACGATGCCTCTAGAGGACATGTCTGTCCGCGTGTGCGAATCGTGCACGTGTGTGTTCTTCGGCGCCACCGTCCCACGCCTCGAGGACTGCTACCGAGCCCGGGTCTGGGGCGGGCCACCGCGCGCAGAGTTTGCGGAGCGCGAGGACGGATCGATCGGTCGAGCCACCCCCGCTGCCCGCTCCGCCCGTACCGCGGCCAAGCTCCACGCGCTGCGGGGTGCTCTCCGGCGCGGGTCTGCGTTGTCCGCCTCCGTCCTCGATGTCGGCTGCAGGGATGGCGTGTTTGCCAGCGCGGCTCGGGAGCGCTTCCGCGGACTCGAGCTCGCGGCGCTGGAGCCCTGGCTCCCGTGGAGAGATGAAGCCGTCGCCCGAGGCCTGAACGTCACCGCCGCGATCGCCGAGTCGGTCGAAGGCGGGAGCGTGGACATCGTGACGGAGTTCGATCTGCTGGATCACTTCGCCGATCCCGTCGCCCACCTCCAAGCGCTTGCCCGCCTGATGAAGCCGTCGGGACATCTTGTGCTCGGCGTCTCCAGCATCGAGAGGTGCGCAGGCATGTTGCACCCACACCGGTTGCGCCGTGATGCCCCGGTTGGATTGACCCGTCGTTCGCTCCGAGCCGCCTGCACGGCTGCGGGCCTCGACGCCCAGATCTGGGAGGACGGTCCCACCCTGTTCGCGGTCTGCGAGCGCGGGGAAGTGACGCCCGAGGCGCCCGCGGCAGGCGAGGCCGCCGCGCTGGCGCTCGCCTTTGAAGAGAACGACGGGCGCCTGCACCTCAAGCGCGTGTTGGCCCAGCATGGGCCCACGGACGCCGCGCTCCGGGTCGCGGGGGTGGCTGCGCGAGGCTGCCGGACCCCGCGTTGCTACGCCGCACTGTGCTGGGATGTGGCGGCCGCTTGCGAGCGGGGAGGCCGGGTCGAGCTCGCCGCCCAATGGTCGGCGCACGCAGACGAAGGCCGCCTCTCACAGAATGTGGCGTGAGAGGTCCTGGTCTTCGAGCAGGTCGCCCACCCGCTTTGCGACGTAGTCCGCGGTGATACGCACCTCTTGCGCACCCACCTCGCTCGCCTCGAAGCTCAATTCTTCGAGCACCCGCTCCAGCACGGTGTGCAGTCGCCGCGCCCCGATGTTCTCCAAGGTGGCGTTGGCTTTCCACGCAATGTCGGCGACCGACTCGATCGCGCCATCATCGAACACCAGTTGCACGCCCTCGGTCTCCAGGAGGGCCGCGTACTGCTTGAGCAGCGAGTTCTCGGGCTCGCGAAGGATGCGAACGAAGTCGTCCGCGCGCAGGGACTCCAGTTCGACGCGGATCGGAAAGCGCCCTTGCAGCTCGGGGATGAGGTCGCTGACCTTCGAGAGGTGAAACGCACCGGCGGCGATGAACAGGACGTGGTCGGTCCGCACGGGCCCGTACCGCGTCGAGACGGTCGAGCCCTCCACCAGGGGAAGCAGGTCGCGCTGCACGCCTTCCCGAGAGATGTCACCGCTCCCAACCTTCTCGCGGCCGCAGATCTTGTCGATCTCGTCCAGGAACACCACGCCGAGTTGCTCCGTCCGAGAGACAGCTTCTTTCGAGACGGCGTCCCGGTCGACGAGCGCGGCCGCCTCCTCCTCAGCCAGGAGTTCGAGCGCAACCTTGACCGTCACGGTCCGCTTCTGTGGTTTCTTCCCAAACTGGCCGAACAGGTCCTTGAGCTGCTGCATCTGCCCGCCCATGTCCATGCCGGGGCCTCCGCCCATCATCGGTGGCGGCGAGGCGCCCCGCTCGGTGACCTGAACCTCGACTTCGCGGTCGTCCAGTTTCCCCTGGCTCAACAGGTCGCGGAGCTTCTCTCGCGTCGCGCTGCTCGCCTTGGGGGGTTCTCCGGGGCGATCCGTGTACGTGCGTGCGGCATCTTGAGCGGGCGGCAGCAACAGGTCGAGCACGCGTTCCTCCGCGGCGCTGCGCGCCTTGCCGAGAACCGAGCGCTCCATCTCCGCTTGCACGATCTGGACGGCCGACTCGACGAGGTCACGAACGACCGAGTCGACGTCGCGGCCGACGTAGCCCACCTCGGTGAACTTGCTGACCTCGACCTTGACGAACGGCGCGCCGGTGAGCCGCGCCAGCCTGCGTGCGATCTCCGTTTTCCCGACGCCGGTCGGGCCGACCATGATGATGTTCTTTGGCGAGATTTCCTCGCGCATCGGTTCGGGAACCATTTGCCGGCGCCAGCGGTTGCGCATGGCGATCGCCACCGCGCGCTTGGCCGCGTGCTGGCCGATGATGAATCGGTCGAGTTCTTCGACCACCCGACGCGGTGTGAAGGCCTTGGGTTCGGTGCTCATGCTTTTTCTCCCTCGCCGAGCGTCAACACGGTGTGTTCGAGGTTGGTGAACACGCAGATCTCACCCGCAACGCGCAGCGACTCCGCGACCACCTGTTGTGCGCTCATGTCCGTGTGGCGCAGCAACGCACGGGCCGCCGCGAGGGCGAAGTTGCCTCCCGAGCCGATCGCCAACACGCCGTCGTCCGGCTCGATCACGTCTCCGGTCCCCGACAACAGTAAAGACCGCTCCGCATCGCAGACGATCATCAGCGCCTCGAGCTGACGGTAGCGCCGCTCCATCCGCCAGTCTTTGGCCAGTTCGACGCACGCACGCGTGAAGTTTCCGCCCACCTTGTCGAGCTTGCCCTCGAGCAGCTCGAACAGCGTCAGCCCATCGGCGGCCGACCCCGCGAAGCCGCCCAGGATGCGACCCTGCGCAAGCGTTCGAAGCTTGCGCGCACGACCCTTCATGATCGTGTTGCCCATCGAGACCTGGCCGTCGGCCCCGAGGGCCACCGAGTCACCACGACGCACGCACAAGACGGTCGTGGACCGAATTTCAGGACGAGCAGGGTCCGTCATGGGTAGACCCTACCTCCATGTTGCGAGCCGTGCGGCTCGGTTCCCACCGCGCCGAGTCCACCCGTTCGTCTGCACCCGCAGACGCTCGAATCATCGACGGCCCGCGAGATGCGCACCGCGCCCCTCGGAGAAGTTCGAGCCCACCCAACTGGCCAGGAGCATCATGGGAAAGGACTGCGCCGCGGAGCAGGAACTCAATCGGCCTCCGCTCGTGGACATCACCATGGCATCCATGTCCACCGCCGTCCGCTCGATCGGGTTGTCTGTGTGGATAGGCTGCGCGTTCCTGTACCCGGCAACGATGGCCGCCTGCGGCCAAGCTCCCACTGCACCCAGCACCACTCCACAGCCAGCGACGTGGTCGACCTTGCGCGGCCATGTCCTCGCGCACGACGGGCAGCCGCTGGCGCACGGCCATGCTCGACTGAACGTGCCCGGGCACGACGACGTCACCGTCGAGTTCGCCGCCGACGGTGCCTTCGAGTTGAGCTCGCCGATCTCAGGCCTCGCATGGCTGGACCTCTCAGGGGTGGGTCATCGTCCCTCGAGGCTCGCCGTACTCCTCGACGATGCCCCGCAGTCTCTCGATGTGCGGCTGGGGACCAACCGTTACCGCGCAGACTTTGGCGAGCTCCGCCTGCGTGTATCGACTGCGAAGCATGAACGATTCTTCCGCGCGCGACCGCGTCCTGATGGGCGCTACGAGGTCGTGCTCCACGGCATCGAAGGACCGGCGGAGCTGTCGTGGACCAGCGCGCTTGCGGGGTGCTGTGGCGAAACCGCTGCGGGTAGAGACGGGCGTGCGATTGAAGCATCGCAGTGGACTCCCGACGGCGCTGGGCAATACCGCTGGAAGGAGAACCTCTCCGGCGCACAGACCCGTATCGCGTTCAACCCGCGCAGACTCCCACCACCCGAGCTGCCGATGAGCGTGCGATTCGCCGATGAGCATGGCCTCCTCGCTGAGGTCGCGGCGATCGAGGCGGAGGCCTCGTCGGTACAGCGGGCTTATCACGACGCCATCCTCGCCCGGGCGGAACACGCCGACGGTGCGGTGCGACGCTTCGCTATCGAGTACCCGTGGGCGCAGCACGCCGAATCCCTCGCCGTTCGGGCCGAGGCCCAGGCCGACCCCAGGCTCCGCCGCGTCGCCTGGGCCGCCTACTTCGCGCGGCCAGCCTCGGCCGTGCCGACGGATGCCGAGCAAGCACGAGCCGCCCGGGCCATGCGAGACATCCCGCCGGACGATGCCGCCTGGTCCTGGGGGCACGTCGCGACCGCCTTGCGTGCTGCCGGCGAGACCGACGCAGCGCGTGCCTACAGCGTGCAGGTACTGGAGCGGCATCCCGATCCAGAGGTCGTATCGGAGGTGCTCTGGCTGCTGTCTCTTATACACATCTGACGCTGCCGACGAGCGATCTAG
>CAJXVA010000166.1 GCA_913061055.1 uncultured Pseudomonadota bacterium | reverse complement strand
ACGAGATGTAGAGAGGTCTCGTGGGCTCGGAGATGTGTATAAGAGACAGTCTTCCAGCAGCTGACCAAACAGCTCGCCCAGATGGACACGTGGCTCGTTGCAGCTACGGCCCACGCCGAGGACAAGAAGTTCGACGCCGACGTGCTCGTCGGCCAACGCCTCGCGCCCAACCAATTCGCCCTCGGTCGCCAGATTCAGATCACCTGTGACACCGCGCGGCTCGGCGCCTCGCGAATCACCGGGAAAGAGGCTGCGTCCGAGCCCGATGAGGAGACGACGGTCGAGGAACTCCGAGCACGCATCGCCTCCACGCTCGTCGTCCTCCGAGGGCTCTCCGAGTCCGACTTCGACGGTGCCGCAGACCGGACCGTGACGCAGTCGCGATGGAAAGGCCAAGTCATGGCCACGGGCGACTACTTGCTCGAGCACGTCATGCCCAACTTCTACTTCCACGCCGCCCACGTGTACGCGATCCTCCGCCACAATGGCGTCAGCGTCGGCAAGCGCGACTACCTGGGCACGCTCAGCAAGCGGGAAGCCTAGGGGCCGGCCCCTAGTGGGTGAAACCCGACACGGCGTCTCACTCGTCTTTTCTCGTGTCATTGGCGACGTCGTCGACGCGAAAGGGTTGGATGACGCTCCGTCCGAGTCGCGTTTCGGCGGCGGTCGCGTTTCTCCCGTCATTGAAGGCCACCTCGCTCGCAATGAGGAGGCATGCCTCCCTGGTCGAAACGGAACCTCCGCCTCCCCCTTGTCGCAGGACTCCTTTGCGGCTGCCTCCTCCCCTCAGAGGCTTCGGCCGTAGAAGTCATCATACCAACGGTCCTGGAGAAGGTCCCGCACGACACCAGCGCGTTCACCCAGGGCTTGCTGTTCCACGACGGCTTCCTATACGAGAGCACCGGGATCTGGGGCAGCTCGAACGTCCGACGCGTAGAGCTCGCGTCCGGGTCCGTCCTCGCCCAGTACGACCTTCCCAAATCAGACTTTGGCGAAGGGCTTGCGAGGGTCGAAGACACCCTCTGGCAGCTCACCTGGCAGAACGGCATCGCATACCGATACGACATCGAAGACCTCACGCTGATCGACACCGCACAGTACGAGGGCGAAGGCTGGGGGCTCTGCTTCGATGGCGAACAGCTCGTCATGAGTGACGGATCACCCAACCTCTCGTTTCGGGATCCCGAAACCTTCGAGCTTCTCGGCGAGGTCGAGGTGACCTTCGACGGCACGCCGGTCGAAGACCTCAACGAACTCGAATGCGTCGGAGAACACGTCTACGCCAACGTCTGGTACCAGGATGTCCTGCTCCGGATCGACCCCAGCAGCGGTGAAGTGACCGCTGAGATCGACGCGGCGGGCCTCCTCACCGATGAAGAATACGCGCAGGCAGACGTCCTCAACGGGATCGCGTTCGATGCAGAGACCGCTGCGTTCTTTCTGACCGGCAAGAACTGGCCATGGGTGTTCCAAGTCATGATCGACGGGGAGGATACGCCCCAGGAGGGAAGCAGTACCGGGGGCGATACCGGCGACACCGGCGATACCGGCGATACCGGAGACCTCGACTCCACATCGAGTGGTGAAGCCCCCGACGCCGGGGACACGACCACGGGCACTGCTGCCTCCAGCACCGGCGACGCGTTGGACGCATCTTCGGGAGCGGGAGCCGCGGACGCCGACGAGACGAGCTCACAGGGCTGCTCGGTGGCAGGAGGCGGGTCGACCGGCTCGGCCGCGTTCCTCACCCTCTTCCTACTCGGCTGGCGTCGCCGGCGACATGGACTCGTGTCTCCCCCGCGCCGGGGGTCCGCACCACCGAGTCGTCGCCGGAACGTCCCCAACCTCTGACCCCGGGGAGACCCGCGCGTGACAGCGGTCGGCCATGGTGGGGATGCCGTGAACCCCACATCCGACTCCCCTCATCGCACGCGCTGGTCGACCGAAGTCGAGTGCCTTCAGCAGGCAGCACGTGTCGCCCTACGGACCGCTGGCCCGGTCGAAGCCTGGCGAACGACCTCCACGGGCCGGCAGGAGATCTTCTTCTACCGAGACATCGTCATCCACGCGAAGGCGCACAGCTGCGGCGGGGCCGAGGCCGTGCGCAAGATGCTGAGTCAGCCCACGCTTCCCTTCATCCTTCGGTCCGGTCGCTGGCCTCGCCGACACACGATGCTCATCGAGTGGTCGCGACTCCTCAGCGAGCTACGCCCCACCGCATCGGAGCCATCCCCCATTGTGCCTGCCAGCTACACGGACCCCAGCGAGGCCACGGCTCCGCTTGGGGTTGTGACCCGCAGCCGCTGATCCTTTGCCGCCAAGGAACCCGTCAGCGAGAGTCCACCGGTGCTGACAACGTCGTAGGCATCCGGCGCCACAGAACGAGGGCAATCACCACGATGCCAAGCATCCCCCACTGAGCCGGGGTCAGACCTGCCCGCAGCGCGTCGGCGACCCGCAGGAAGTCCAGACCGAACCGGATGACCGCATAGGTCAGCGCAATCATCAGCACGCGCTCACCGTCCCGGGTCCAGTCTCGGACCACCATGAGCAGCCCAAGACCCATCATGGCCACGAACTCGAGGAGGCCGACGTCGAGACGTGTTTGCCCGTCGGGCCAAGGACCCACGCCCAACAGATGACTCTCCGAGACGAGGAGACCGGGGTGGTCGTGAACCAAGGAACATCCAAGACGCACAATGATGAAGGTCAACACGAAGCCTGTCATCACCATGTCGGCCAGCAGCCAGCGATTCGGGGCCTTGCGGGTGAGCCACGCGAACGCTGCCGCACCGCCATAGAACCCCCCGACGCTCGCCAACCCGTCCAGCACCCGAAACAAAACGCCGGGATCGGCCGCCATGCTCTGGGGGAAGTAGAGGATGACCGACGCCCAATGTGCACCGACGATCCCCGCCGCCCCGACCCACAGCAGCAGGGGATAAGGATTCGAAACCCCGCGCCGGGTTCCGAACCGGGCGGCGGACCAGACCCCGAGCACGATGCTCGAGAGCACCAGCACCCCGAACGGATGAAACCCGATCGGACCCAGGGACACGCGATTGACTTCGACAAACGGGATCATGACACCGCGTGCTGCGAGTGCGGACGATAGCAGCAGGTCTTTCGATCGCGTCCGCGGCCTGGCCAGCGGCCGTTCGGCCCGTGCCCCCCACCGCAGAACGCTCCGAAGCCGCCACTGCGCGGCCGTTTTCGGGCCGTAGACGCGCTCACGAACAAGTCCGGCCCTGTAGGTGTCCTAGAGTGTGCTCGACACGCAAAGGCGGGAACCTTCCTCCCGCTTGCACGTGACCGACAAGAGCGTCCGCCATGCCGAAGGTGCTGAATCCATCTCTCCTCCTGTTGCTCTCTCCCCTGGTGGCCGCCTGCGCCACGGTGACGACGGCAGCCGACTCCTCTTCCCCGGCAGCCACAGGCACAAACCACGCCGCGACTCCTGCCGAAGAGACCAACGCCGATGCTCCGGTCGCAGCACTCAACGACGCGCCGCCGATGCGGCTGGAGGATTGGCGCAAGGTCCAGAAGGACGGCGAGTCGGCGTCCAAGACCCCCGAGCTGACCCAGCGCATCGAACAATGCAAGCGGTTCATCGCCGCCAACGAAGGCCATCACGCGACCGGAGATGTCCTCGAATCGCTCACCGATGCGATGGTCGAGCAAGGCAACTTCGACGCGGCGGAGTTGGCCCGGTTCGTCGAGATGCGCTGCAAGACCGACGAGGACGCCACGCGGCTCCCAGTCGAGCTCGTGCGCGAGTACCACGTCAAACACGGCCTGCCGATCGACAGCGCGCTGCGCATGCTCGACGAAGCCCGCGCCCGCCTCGACCGCGACTGGGACCAAGACGTCGAAGCCGAGAAAGACGACGCGAAGAAGCGCCGGTCCGCGATGTGGATCGACTACCAGCGGATGCAAACCTACGTGCTCGAAGGACGCATTCACCTGGACCACGAGTCGCCCACCGCCGCACTCTCCGCGCTCGACCGCGCTGCCAAAGCCGCGCTCAACGTGCCCTCGGGTGTGATGCTCCGCGGCAAGACCACGCAGACCCTCCCCACCGGCATGCAGGACAAGTTGCACCTGCTGCGGGCCGCATCGCTGCACCAGCTGGGCCGCACGGACGAAGCCAAGGCAGCCTTTGCCGACACGGTTGGGTTCATCAGCGACGTGCAGCTGCGAGAGCTCTACGACAAGACCAAGAAAGATCTGGGACTCGCCAGCAAGTCCGCTCGACTGGTCACCGCACAGGCGCAGCTCGCCCAAGACTTCGCGCTCAAGGACCTCTCCGGCAAGACGGTCAAGCTCAGCGACTATCGCGGCAAGGTCGTGATCATGACCTTCTGGGCGACATGGTGTGGCCCCTGCAAGAAGGAGATGCCCGTCCTTCAGAAGTTCCTCGCGGCCAACAAGGGCAAGGGCGTCGAGGTGCTGGCGATCAACACCGACGACTTCAACTCCCGCTCCAAGGTTGCACCCTTCATGAAGAAGGAGGGCATCAGCGGATTCAAGGTCGTCTTCGAGGAAGCCGAGCAGCTCTCGTCGTACAACTACGCTGGCATCCCAGCGCTGTACGTCATCGATCGAGAGGGCCGCATCGCGCACGCGCGGACCGGCTACGACCCCGATCTGGAGAACAAGCTGGCCAACGAGGTCGCCCCACTGATCTCCGGCGATGACAAGGAGTCCAAGCGATCGCTGTTCTCGGTCGAGCTGGCCCCCGCCGGCTTCGACGTGCAGTGGAAGCGCCCTGTCGCCGGCAACGCCAAGGCGATCGCCATCGCCAGCGGTGGTGCCGGCAAGCCCGGTGAGCTGGGCATCGTGGGTCGCGAAGGCCTGATGCGATGGACCGCGGCTGGAGAATCCGCCGGCTCCACCCCGCTGAGCGGCTACACCATGGGTGCACGCGCGGCCGACCTCGATGGGGACGGCAGCCAAGAGTGGGTCCTGGCGGGATGGCAGTCGCTCAAGGTCGTCGATAGTCGCGGCGAGCTCTACTGGGACTACAAGACCTCCCGGATGGCCGACGTCAAAGGCATCGCCGATCTCGACGGCGACGGATTCTCCGAGATCATCGTCAAGGACGAAGACAAGGTCCTCGCCATGAAGGCCGTTCCCGAAGCACGGTGGAAGACCGAGTCCGTCGAGGGGCTCGAAGCCGTCGCCGTGTCGGGCTCCGACGTGCTCGTGCAGGTGGACGGCTCCGTCCTGCGATACGGCGCCGACGGCAAGGCCCGCGGCAAAGGCACCAAAGCACCCGAGGGCATGCAAGCCGGCGGCACGGCGACCGTCGACGGCAAGAGCGTCGATGTCTATCTCGGACGCTGGGACGACGCACCGATCACCGACTTCGACGTCGATGGTGACGGCGAAGCCGACATCATCGTGACCAGCCGCGGCGGCGTCGTGGCCTACAACGCTTCGGGCAAGCCGATTCTCAAGATCCGGGGCGAAGGTGCGGGACTCTCAACCACCGTCGGCGACCTCGACGGCAAGCCTGGAGCCGAGCTCGCGATCTTCGTCGAGCACTATGGGCTGGTCGTGCTCGGGAGCAAGAACTGAGGGCAGGTCTACCGCAACCGACGAAACTCGTCCGCCGCATCGTCCCAGGTCCGCTTGGGGCGGTGCGCTCGGCTGATCTCGCGAAGGTCCAGCAGGTGCCCACGGTCTTCAGTATGGCGGTGCAGCGCGGCCACGAGCGCGGCCACATCCTCCACCACGACGCCGGACGGCACCCGCTCGACCAGCTGCGCCACGTGCCCCCCGCGGCGCGCCAGAACCGGCACACCGCACGCCTGCGCTTCGGCGATCGCCATCCCGTAGGACTCGATGCTCGCGGCAGACACCAAGAGGTGTGCCCGAGCGATCACCTGCAGAGCTTCGGCAGGCGGCCGGGCTCCGAGGAACGACACCGGAAGTCCGACCGCTGCGGCCGCGCAAGCCTGGGCATAGGCCGGGTCCGCGTGCAGGTCGCCGAGCACCTCCAGGCGCCACGGCTCTCCAGGAGGTGACCGTCGGAGTTCCTCGATGAGCTCGAGCACGCCCTTGCGCCGGGTCACCGTGCCCACCAGCACCGCCGTCAACTCATCCGTCGCCGGGTCGGCCACACTGGCCGCCGCGCTCACACCAGGCTCGACCAGCGCGAGACGCTCCTGTGGAACGCCGAGCTGCGCGACCGTGTCCAACATCCAGCCGCCCGTGCAAACAACGAGCGCGGCGTGCCGCAGCGCCAGCGCTTCGAACGGCTCCAGGCGGTCCCGTCCCTCGAACACCGAGGGCAGGTAGTGCGCCAGCAACCCCATCGGTCGGTGACTCCAAAGCTCTGCAACCTCCGGCAAGAATAACGAGTCCACCCACGCGAACCCCTCGCACTGCTCCGCACTCCCCACGACCTCGACCCGATCGCCGCGCCGAACCAACGCCTCGCACAGGAACCGGTTGTACAGCGTCCCCCCGGTGATCGGCCCATCGAGGGCAGGCGCGACCAGCCGGTGGTGCGCAGGCTCAGTTGCGTCCACGGTCGTCGATTCCCGGAGCGCCGTCGGGCAGGTACGGAACGAGGGTCCCCGCGTCTGAGCAGCAGCGCCCAAGCGCGCGCACCATCATGGAGAACACGCCCTCGTGGGCGAGCACCGCATCTCGCCCCGAGTTGATCGCCAGACCGTCCACGAATCCTTGCTCTCGAAACTCTTCGAGCAGCGCCGGGTCCTTGGCCAGGATGTGGATCGGCACATCGAACGTCTCGTCCTCGCGCGAGAGCAGCGGCGGCTGGTGATCGCCCATGATGATGACGATCGCATCCCCCTCCAGACCTTCGACGTAGCGCGTGAGCAACTCGAGGTCGTAGCGGATCGAGGCCGCATAGGCGTCGATCTTCAGCGCGTCCGCGTCGCCCATCCACATGTACTTGGGCTTGCGACGCTGGTACCGACGCATGCGCGCGATGAACTCTTCGCCCGGCGTCGCCATGGGGAACTGCGCTTCGGTCTCCGCCGTGGCTTCGGCCTCGTTGAGCGAGCGCCAGTCGTCCTGAAACTCGGGAATGATCTGCCACGGCGCGTGCGAGCTGACCATGTGGAAGTTGAAGAACGCCGGGCCGTCGATCTTCGACAGGACGTGCTCCTGTGTGAAGCCCAGGCTGTACTGGTCGGGGATGATCCCCCAGCCGAATCGAGGCCCCGTGTACTCGAGATCCAGCGCCTCGACCTGTTGGTCGTAGTTGTAGCGGTTGACCGCTTCCACCCCCGGTCGAGGTTTTGCCTTGGGTGCCAGCAGCACCGTCTCGTAGCCCTGCGTGTCCAGGTAGGCCACCAGGTTTGGTGTCTGCGAGATGTCGGCCACGAGGTGCTGAAACACCGCCTCGAAACGAACGTAGATGCCCGTGAGCAGCGTGCCCTCGGCCAGCCAAGACCGGCCGCCGGAGATCGGAGCACGGGAGAACGCGCTGACCATGTCCCAACCCTTGTCCCGAAGCCGGCCCTCCAGACCCCCGACCTGCTCCCGCCACGCGGGGCCTGCCTCGGGGTCGGTGATCAGAAGACGACCGTAGCTCTCGACCAGCAGCAGGTGGATGTCGGGCTTGCGGCGCAGCGGCACCTGCTTGGGGTAGGCCGCGTACGGCGAATCGGTGAGCCCGCGTTGCAATGCGCGGTACATCCGAACCGAAGCCGCGGCGTTGGTGCTCAGTGCCGGCGTCGTCCAGTGCACCAAGCGCTCCCGCCGTGGCGTCTTGCGACTGTTGTCGAGAGCGCTGCCCAGGCCGATGACCAGCGTGAGCACCCCTGCCCCGATGAGCTGAGACCGCACCGGGAGCGCACGGATCCCCGTCACGCTGACCCGGAGCAACGCGCGAGCCAGCCACACCACGAGCACGATGGCGACGATGACCCCGAGCAACCCGAGTCCGACTTTCCAACTCCACAAGTCCAAGATGAGCACCGCGAAGTGCCGCAACAAGAACGCTTGGTCGTACAGCGGAGGGCTCTGGTAAATGATCGAACGCGCGATCAGTTCGTCCCAGAGGTAGACCCACAACACGATGCCCACGACGATCGCCGCCCGCTTCAGCCACACGCCGTGGCGCCAGCGAACGGACAGCACAACCACCGCAACCAGCAGCAGCAGGTCACCGCTGGGGGCCAGCAGCGAGGAGGGCCGGTCGGGAACCTCGAGCCCCACCCCCGGAGCGAGGAACAACATGTTCAGCGCGAACAGGGCGAGCCAAGGGCCGGCCACACGGACCGCACGGTGTCGTC
Source organism: uncultured Pseudomonadota bacterium (assembly GCA_913061055.1). Lineage (GTDB taxonomy): Bacteria > Myxococcota_A > Polyangia > Nannocystales > Nannocystaceae > CAJXVA01. Next base: position 10,019 of record CAJXVA010000166.1, on the reverse strand, counting down.
TGATCTGCTCGAGCACGCGGAGCAGGACCGTAGATCACCGCGCCGCGGTCCGATAGTCAGACGGCGGATTCATTGCGCCCGGCGGACTCAGTCCCAGCCCATCGAGCGGCCCAGCAGGCGCTCCAGGCGCTGGGTCGAGGGGGCAAAGTAGGCCCGGAGCCTGGCGGCGGTCTGCTCGTCGCGGGCGACACTGGAGGCCACGTTCAACTTGGCGGCGCCGACCCCCGAGAAGTTGAAGCGGCCCAGGCCCAGGAAGTCGCACAGGGTTTCGAGCACCTGGGCCTGCGCTCGAGGTTCCGCGAGGTCCTCGGTTCGAACCACCGTGACCTGCTCGCGGGGGAACACATCCAGCCAGCGCCGAAGGCTCTCCTCATACCGACCCGGCGCGAGGTACGGCCCGCGGATGCGTAGACGGGACGCCCAGCGCTCGCGCTCGAAGTCGCGGCGGTAGTCCGAGACGAAGCGAAACTGCCACCGCCCCTCTTGCTTGAAGCGGACGTGCATCGCGTGATGGGAGAAGGCCCGAGCCACCGGATCCCGTGCGACGACGATGAGCTTCACCTTCGGCAACACATCGAAGATGCGTCGCGGCGGCACCGTCATCAGCATGTTCGCCGACGCTTCCCCGGTGATGTATTTCCGACCGGATTCGATCGGCTTCGACAGCGTCGTCTCGATGATCTGGTCGCACTCGTCCAAGTCGAGGATCTGCGACTGAACCGCCGCATCGGTTACCGACGGAAAGAACGACCGGTACTGCTCGATGTCTCGGCGCACCACCCGGCTGGACTTGGAGAAGAAATGCGTCTCCTTGACGGTGCACGGAAGCACAGACGGGTGCTCGGTGAGGTAGCGGTACAGGGACGTCGTCCCGCACTTGCGCTCGCCGATGATCATGAAGCTAGGAAGCAGCCCGGTCATCCACCCTGAGGAGCGCGCAGCCTAACAGCCCCCGCCAGCGAACCGCGACGTCAGCCGCGCCGTCCCCCGGACGCCTCGGGCGGGCCCGCAGCGGGTCGACTCGCGGGGCCAGCGGCGGACCCCGCCACTCGCCTGGTACTCTCAGCGAACGTCGTGCCGCGAAAAGCGCATGCCCATGACTTCGCCTTTGCTTGACGGTTCCTCCACTGACGCCACCGCCCCCGTGCGGCCCGGAGCACTCGCGTCCTTCGGACCGAAGCGGGCCTGGAGTTTACTGCTGCAGTTGACCCAACGCCTGCGCGATCAGGGCGCAATATGTTCGCCGACCGGCATTGCTCTGGGCCCCGACGACCACCTCGTTGAAGTTCCCCTGTCGCAGGCGTCGCTGATCCTCGACCCCGCCGAAAGCCGGGGTTGGTCCGTGCCCGAGGACCTCGAAGCCGAGCTCCCGACGGCAACCGGCGACCTGCTCGATCTCTTTGTGCCGCTGTGTGTGGGTGCGGATGCGCCGTCCTTGGTCGTTGCTCATCTCGCGCAGTCGCTCGACGGCCGAGTCGCGACCGCGTCGGGATCATCGAAGTTCATCAGTGGTCGTGAGGACCTCACCCATACCCACCGTCTTCGGGCGATGTTCGACGCCGTGCTCGTCGGCGCCCGCACCATCGAGCACGACGACCCGCGACTGACGACTCGTCTCGCACCGGGCCCCAACCCCACCCGCGTCGTCGTCGATCCTTCCGGGCGTCTTCCCAACACCCACCACGTGTTCACCGAGCCTGACGCTCCGACCGTGTTGGTTCGGGGGCCCGGGCACTTCGATGCGCCTGCCCATGTCTGTGTGATCGAGCTCGAGCTTCAGGGCGGCTGGATTCCGGCCCCGGCCCTGCTCGAGGCGCTGGCCCAACGTGGGCTTCGCCGGGTGTTCATCGAGGGCGGCGGCATCACGGTCTCGGGCTTCCTGAACGAAGGCGCGCTCAACCGTCTTCACATCACCGTTGCCCCGGTCTTGATCGGCTCCGGACGACCGAGCCTCAAGCTCCCCGAGATCGCAACGCTCGACGACGCGATGCGCATCGCATGCCGTCACTTCACGCTGGGTCCGGACGTGTTGTTCGATTGTCCGCTCAGCCCGCGCAAAGATTGAAAGCTCAGGCCTCGGCCGCTTCGTCTGCGATGACGTCCGGCGGTGCTTCACGACGGGCCCAGAACCACACGCCGGGTAGCGCGGCCACGAGGTTGACCGCTCCGAAGGCCGCGGACGCGGCCACCCCCGCGGACGGATCCAGCCCCGCCACTTCGAACAGCACGGCCGATGCGGCCTCGCGCACGCCCCACCCTCCCACCGACAGCGGGAGCGTCGTGAGAGCGAGCAGCGTCGGCGCGATGAAGACCAACTGGGACAGGCGCAGGGTCGCCCCGACGGCCTCCACGCACGCGGCGTACATCACGACCAGGACGGCCACGCTCAGAAGCGAGAGCCCCAGCTGGGTGATCCAGGCGCCACGATGAACGAAGGCCTCACGCGCCTCGGCGATGCCGATCGACCACCACTTGCCGATCCGGCCGCGGGCGATCGCGGGAATTCGAACGAAGAGCACCACGAGGATCGCCGCGGTGAACGCTGCGGCCAACACGATGAGCGCGACGCGGACACCGCTCTGCGCACCCCAGACGACCAGCCCCACCAGGACCACCAGCCACAGCGAGACCTGGCCGGACACCCGCTCCAGCACGACGCTGCGAGCCGCGGCACCTCGCGCCTGGGGGTTGCGGCGGCCACTGTGGACCGCTCGGCCGACGTCTCCGACCACGCCTCCGGGCACGACCCGGTTGATCAACATCGACACGTAGTACTCGCGCGCCGCAACCCGCAGCGGCAAGTCGATGCCCATGCGCTGGGCTGTGAAGCACCAGCGGGCGGCCAGCAGTAGCGCCAACGGAACCGAGACCAGCAGGGCGAACCCAAGCGGAGCCACGTCGGCCGCCATGAGCGTCTGCAGCACCGCGTCCACGTCGACCCACCACGCGACCACCGCGAGCAGTCCGAGCGTCCCCACGACCCGGAGGATCCGACGCGCGGTGACGGACACGGTCACCCGCGAGATGTCCCGCGACGGTGCTGGAACACCCACACGAACGACCGCCCGAACGACACGACGACTCCAGCAGCACCGGCCGCCGCCAACCAGTCGAACGGCGCCCAATCCAAGGTCAGCGCGGCGGTCAGCCCGACCATCAGCAGGGAGAAGGCCCAGCGTGCGCTGGTTCGGACGGGTTCCGGATCGCAGGGGAACTTGTAGGTGACCAGGACGAACAGGTACCGGAGCCCGCCGACGACGAGCATCCACAGGCCCATGCAGCCGAGATCAACGGCAATGATCGAGGCGAGCCCGGTCATGAACGCGTCCGTCTCCATGTCGAAGGCGGCCCCGAACTTGGAGCTTTGCCCCGATCGCCGGGCGAGCTTTCCGTCGAGCCCATCGAGCGCGAAGAAGGCCATCAGCAGGAGACCTGCCCCGGGTCGCCGCAGGTGCAGCGGCAACGCCAGCATCGAGAACGCCAGCACCAGTCGAATCAGCGTGACGAAGTTGGCCGCACCAAACCGCCCACTCGGCGTCCAACGCCCACGCGCGCTCCAAAGCCAGGTGCCAAACATCCAGACCGCCGCGATCACCAGCGGGCGTGTCTGGCCCGAGAAGCCAGCCCAAGCAAAACCCAGGCCCAACGCGAGCGCGTGGTCGAAGGTGCGGCGAGGATCGAGCGGGTCGGACATGGCGAGACCTCAAAGCTCAGCGTCGTACGCAGCCCACGCGACGTGGGACTCGTGCAGCGACACCTTCATCGACGCAAGGCCGTCCGAGCCGGGTCCAACCACGCCGGAGTCGATCTTGGCTTTCATCTTGTCGAAGATGACCTTGGCCAGAGCTTCGGTGGTCGTGTTCTTGCCCTCGAACTCAGGCATCTCGTCGAGGTTGCGGTAGGCGTAGTCGCCGACGACCGCCTTGAGAGCATCGGAGGCCCGGCCGATATCAACGACGAGACCGTTGACGTCGAGCTCGGCCCGGCGGAACTCGACGTCGACGACGTAGGTCGCGCCATGCAGGCGCTGGGCGGGTCCGAAGACCTCACCGCGAAAGCTATGAGCGATCATCACGTGGTCGCGAACGCAAAGACTGAACATGGCCACTCAGTAGCAGATCCGGTGGCACAACACCGGCTCCGATTGCTCGGATGCCGGCGCCAAAATGCGAGACATCACGGCGGGCATGGTCTCGAATGGAGACTCGCCGGAGATCAGCACATCGAGCGTGTCGTCGCACAGCAGCTGTAGGGCGACGCGAAGGCGACGCCCGTATGTCCAGCGGGCGGCCCGGGACGCGGGAATGCGCCCAACCTGCGACGAGACGATCTGCAACCGGCCGGGGTGGAAGTGGGTGCCGAGCTCGAGCGAGACGGGTCTGTCACCGTACCAGCTCAGCTCGACGATCCGTGCCTCGAGACCTGCCGCGTCGACCGCCGTCTGCAGTCCGGCTGACGTCGCGCTCGCATGGAAGACGACATCGGCGTCAGACCAGGTGTCCGAAGGACCTGCGAATTCTACGCCGAAGGCGGATGCGACCTCCGCTCTCCGTTGATCGACGTCGATCAGCTGGACTTTCGTACCCGGGATGCGCCCGCACAAGTAGGCGACCAAACAGCCGACCACCCCGCCACCCACGACGACCACACGATCGCCTGGGGACACGCCGCCGTCCCAGGTCGCGTTCAGGGCGGTCTCCATGTTGGCGGTGAGGACAGCCCGGCCGGGCGGAAGCGAATCCGGGAGTTCGGTCACCATGTCCGCGTCGACACATGCCCAGCTCTGATGAGGATGCAGGCAGAACACCCGGCGCCCGACTGCGTCTCCATCGGTCACCTCGCCGATGAGGCAATAGCCGTACTTGACGGGCAGCGCGAGGGAGCCTTCTTGATGTGGGCCGCGCATCCGCTCGTGTTCGCCCACCGGGATCCGCCCGTGAAAGACAAGGGACTCAGTGCCACGACTGACACCGGAGTACAGCGCTCGCACTCGGACCTGATCGGGTCCAGGTGCGGGAACCGGGACCGAACGCAGTTCGCCGACCCCTGGCCGCACAACCCAAAACGCCTGAGCGCTCACCGACCCCGAACTCATGCCCCACGGTAGCAGCGGTCATGGCGAAAGCGAACGCACGGGCTGGGGGTTCCCCCAATCACCGCCCGTCCCCGACTTCCGCTATGTTGTTTGTTCGTGGCTGTCGCCATCCTGACACGCGTCACGGAATACCTGGACCGACTCCCAGGGGGTATCGGCGCGTTTCCTGAGGCGGAGGTCAAATACTCCGTCGTCGCGACGTGGCTCGAGGGTCATGACGCCGCGGTGTTGGTCGACTCCTTACCCTCCGAAGTGCATCCGCTTCTCGAGCGGGAGTTCCCCGTTTCACGGTGGATCTCCGAGGTGCACGCCACGACCATCTACCTTGGCCTGCGAGAGCGGTTCTTTGAAAGCGACGACGCGTTCGTTGCCGACGCCCTGGAGCGCAACCGGGCGCTGCTGAGCAAGCCGATGTATCGGATCCTGATGCGACTTCTCTCCCGCAGCCGGGCCGCCAAAGGAGCATCCGTCACCTACTCCCAGATGCACCGCGGGACGGAACTGATCGTCACCTCCGGCAGTGACCACTGGGACGTGACCCTCGAGCACCCGCCCCACCTGGTGCCCCCGCTGCTCGGACGTTGCTACGCCACAGCCATGCGCGCAGCCCTGGAGGTCAAGGGCTACCACGACGTGTACTGCAAACCCGTCCTGTTTGATCCCGAACGCACGCTCATCCAGGTGCGATTCGACTGATCGTCTGCCGCCTAGGGGCAGGACGGCAACCGTCCAACGGCGAACTCGCGAACGTGAACGTAGCCCTCCGGTGGCAGCGAGGTCGCGTCGGTCCACGTCGTGCCATCGGGTGAATGAGCGTAGACCGCTCCGCCTTCGCCAAAGAAGCCAAGGTCTCGGTCCCAGCCCAGACGTCCGCCATCGAGCCCGGAGTCGCCCAGCGGCGCCCAAGCCTGGCCGTCTGCGCTCGCAAAGACCTCGCCGCTTTGTACGAGCACGACGAAGCCGCCATCGTACGAGGCGACGTCGGCGATCTCCGAGCCGACATCTCCCGCGCCCGCCCAGGTCAGTCCACCGTCGTCACTGACGCAGGTCGGACCCGCACCGCCGCTGATCAGGAGTCGGCCGTCATGTGCGGCGAATCCCCCGACGTGCTGCACGTACCCGACGCACTCGGCAGTGGCTCCGGTGCCGGTCTGCCAGGTCGCGCCGCCGTCATCGCTCACCTGGATCGTCCACGACTGCTGCGCCTGGTACTCTTCGGTCGCGATCAGCAACAGACCGGGCTCCGGCAGGTACTCGACCTCGCGAAAGTGGCCCGAGTACGACAGGGTTTCGGGCGACTCGGCCGTCCACTCGCTCCCGTCCTGCGAACGCCACAGATACGAGCCGGCGAACAGGACAAACTCGTCCCCGACGAACTCCACGCCGCTGGCTCCGTTGCTCGGGCGCGCGACCCCCTCGGGGGTCACGAATGCATCATCGGGAAGATCGTCCCAGGTCGCACCGTCCGTCGATCGAAGGATACGCCCCGAAGCGCCCCACCCGGTGGCTGCGACGAAGGCTCCGTTGCCAAACGTGAGCCCGCCGAACGCTGCGTAGTCGCTGTGGTCATCCTGAATGCCGAACTCGTGGAAGTCTCCCCACGTCTGCCCGCCGTCACAACTGCGCGCGGTCTGCCCGCCGTGCGCCAACGAGACGACCACCGGCACACCGTCGGGCTCTCCGGTCGTGCTCTCGGTGTCGGGAGGATCGTCGGACGTCGAACCGTCATCCGAGGACGTTTGCGGACCCGCCGAGCTCGACTCGCCGGGCCCTGACGTGCTCGACGGCGAGTTCGTGGTCGGTCCTTCGGCCGAGCTCTCGGTCGCGGGGCTCGACGCTCCACCGGAACTCCCGGCCTCGGTCTCGCCCTCCTCGGCGGACCCGGAGTCACAAGCGACGAGCGTGGCGAGGGCGAGGACGGCTATGCCTCGAGCCACGGAAGCATTTCCCCTCGAACGTCGCGGACCGCCTGCGGGTAAAGGGCGTCTCGGCCTTCACCAATGAACAGGTTGGGATAGCCACCTCCAGCCTCGAGTTCATACTCCGAAGGCTGCAGTCCCATCGCCTGCAGTGCCGAGCCAAGGTACTGCTGGTGGAGCAGACCTGGGTGCAGCCGAATCGGCGTGCCTTGGTAGAACTCCTCTTCGGCGAGAACGTCGGTGTTGCGGTAGTCGATGAACTGTCCGGTCCGCAGGCATCCACCGGCGCTTCCGGCCGTCACGACCGTGGTGTCGATCGACTCGTGCGTCTGGGGCCCTGACTCCTGCGTCCACTGGACCAGGGTGTTGTCCAGGACCGTCGAACCGTCGGCCTCCTCCACGTCGAGCTTCGCGATGAGGTCGAGCATCACCGCCTCGAACGTGGCCTGGTTGGCGGCCCACAAGTTGCCCTGACGATCACCGTCGGGAAGGTGAGCCTGGTGCGCGACATCTTGGTGCCAGTCGCCCTGATAGCTGTTGAACAGGTGCGTGATTCCCAGGACGGCGACCCTCGAGGTTCCGCAGAGGAACGCCGTTGTGATCACGTCGTTGAACAGGCCCCAGAAGTCGGACTGGAGTGCGGGATTGACGTGATACGAGGGGTCGTAGAACGGCTCGGTCGAGTCCGTCGTCGGGATGTCGACGTCACCGCACGACACCGTCACCGCCAAGCGCCGCTGAAGCTCGTCGATGCGTTCGATGTGTTCATCGAGCCGCTGGCGATCTCGGGAAGACAGGCGGCGGTTGCTCTGACGCAGCGAGTTGTAGTTCTCGAGGACTCGGTCGACGACCGGTGGCCTCGGCGAGGTCTCCTCTTCCTCGGGGACGAAGATACGGTTGAACAGCGCCAGCGAGCTGATCTCTGCTGGCATCTGCACGATCTCACCAGACTGAGTCTGGGGACTGGACCAGCCGTAGGAGTGGCTGTCCGCAATGATCATGCTGCGCTCCAACACGGCGCCGAGATCGCCATAGAAGGAGTCCGACCACGCCATCACCTGGTCGATCGAAGGCGTGGGAGTCCCCATCTGGAGGACACCGTCCTTGCCATTGCCGTCGTTGGCCGCGAAGTTGCCCAAGTGACCACCTCGGTGGTGAGCGATGTAGAACGGGATGTCGAGGCCTCGAATGACGTTCATCTTGGCGGCGAGCTCTGGCGTGAGCAGCTCGGACCCGCCCGACAGCACCGACGAGAGGCTAGCGCGGTCGCCCTGCACGGCGACCTCCAGGTCCCCACGACGAATAGTGTGCCCGGCATAGTTCATGGACTCGCCGAGCGTGTCCTGGGTGGGGTGCATGAAATCTTCCCAGACCGCTCCGTGCTGGGTGCAGATCGAGACGAACCGGGGTGGAATGCCAGAGTTCCCTTTGGCACCGGCCCCACGCGGCATCAGCGAAGGGAGCAAAGGCAGGGCGAGCGTGAAGCCTCCTGCACCGCGGAGGAAGTGACGACGGGTTGCGTTGAATCGACTCATCGAACTACTCCTCGATCTTTCGGGTTTTGAACTCTTCTCGCAGTGCCATGCCGCGCAACACGTCCTGAAGCGATGCGCCTTCGAGCAACGCATCGGTGGTGTCCTGCAGCATGCAGCTGTCGGCGACGTCGTCTTCGGCTCGACCAAAGGTCCAGCGCACGTAGTTGCGGGCGAAGCAGGCCTGCACCCGCTCGCTCTCCAGCATCATCGCGCCGAGATCGGCGGCCGACGATGCTTGGCGCTCGTCGCCGGGAGTCAACAGTGGCGTCGAGGTTGTGTCGACCTCACGCATCCCAGTGACGTTGCCATCCTCGTCCAGCAACACCTGATGCGACCGGTACCGCCCCAGCGCGTCAAAGCTCTCGGTCACGTATCCCAGCGGGTTGATCTGCGTCAGGTGACATCCCGCGCAGCTCGTGCCCGCTTGCTCCGTCAGCATCTCGACGACCTCACGGGTGGTGCTGTCGGGTGAAAGGTCGGGAGGGTTGCCCGCGGCGTTGTCCGGTGGTGGCGCGAGTTGGTCGCAAAGCATCGCCTCGCGCACTCGGACGCCCTTCATGATCGGCCGAGTGTTGGGCGACCCGGTGGCGACGAATGCTGCCCGCCCCAGCAAGCTGCCTCTCTCGGCTTGCGGGAACATCGGAGGCTCGCCTCCCTCCCAAACCGGGACCCCGTAGATCTCGGCGAGGTCGGGTGTGGTGGCGAACGAGCGGTCGCTGAGGAAGAACTCCTCGAACGTGCCGCCCGCGCTCGCGTAGTACGCCGCGGCGTCGAGCACCTCGTCCACCATGTTCTGGGTGGTCTCGGGTGTGACTTCGAAACCGTCCAAGAACGCGTCAAACACCGGCGTGCCCACCCGGGCGTCGATCGGAGGGAGCTCTTCGAGCCACAGCCACTCGCCGAAGAACTCTCGAACCGCAGATTCGGCTCGCGGATCGGCGAGCACCCGGTCGACCTGGGCTTCGTACCCCTCGTCGCTGTCGAGCTCGCCGGATGCTGCCGCGGCGAGGAGCGCATCGTCGGGAGGCGCCTGCCAGAACTGGTAGCTCAGCCGCTGCGCCAGCTCGTAGGCACCCAATCGGTAGACGCCGCCGACCTCCTCGATCTCGTCCTCGCCATGCTCGAGCAGGTACAGGAAGGAGGGCGCGGTCATCATCACGACGATCACGTCGGCGAACGCTTCAGGGTCGGCGCCCTGGGTGAGGCCATCGGCGTCGTAGACATCGCGGTAGAAGAGGCGCTCCTCATCGGTGATGGGTCGGCGAAGCGCGCGTTCTCCAAAGCGCTCGATGAAGTCGTCCACGCAAGCGCTGTCGTTCCCCGGATCTTCATCGACGGCGCACGCACCCGCGAGCGACTCGAGGTGGTCTTCGGTCAGCCGGGTCGCCGTCGCCTGAGCCACGTCGTACGAGGAATCGATGTGCTCTTGGTGAACGTCCTGGTCCAGCCGCCGGAAGCCGCCGCGAGGTC
>CAJXVA010000165.1 GCA_913061055.1 uncultured Pseudomonadota bacterium | reverse complement strand
GAGATGTAGAGAGGTCTCGTGGGCTCGGAGATGTGTATAAGAGACAGGAGACGAACACCGCGGTGTGTTTCGAAGGTTTCGCCGACGGTTGGCCTGCGTGTTCTCGCTGGCGGCCGTCCTACCTCGCCGCGGAGTTCGGTGACGTCCAGATCGAGGCATGCACGGGACGGAGCTCCGACGCGGAGCCCGATATCAACGCCGCTGCCCTCCGCGAAGAGATGTCGATGGCCGAGTTCGTGGCAAGGGTCGAAGCGGCGGGAGTTTCGAACGACCTGTATCTGATCGCGGGAAACGGCAACTCGCGGACCGACGAACTGGCGCCGCTGTTCGAGGACGTGGACGTGCCGCCGGGGCTGTTCTCGCACGAGCATCTACGCTCATCGTCGGCGTTGTGGTTTGGGCCGGCGGGAACGATTACCGCGCTCCACCACGACACGTCGAACATCTTGTTTTGCCAGATCTGGGGGCGAAAGCGGGTGCTCCTGGCGCCGCCGGACAACCCGCTGTTGCAGCCGTTTGCCCGCGGTCTGTACAACCGCGTCGATCCCCGAGATCCAACGCCCGAGCATGCCGAAGCAGCAGGCTCGATGTTCGAGGTGGTGCTCGAGCCCGGTGACGCGCTGTTCATTCCGGTTGGGTGGTGGCATCACGTCGAGGCGCTCGATGTTTCGATCAGTCTCGCGCTCAACGGATTCGATCGAGACAACGCGTATCCGTGGTTCCTTCCCGGTCGCAGCTGAGAAACTCGGTGGGTTCCAAATCGGAAAATGATTTCCGATTTGGAAGATGGAGGGCTGGAGCGCCCGTTGTGGCCTGGCGCGGAGGGTGGTGGCCCCCAACAAAGACGTCTCGAGCCGGGTAAGGTCATCGAGTGGTCGTGAACGCCAACCGAGGACGATTGTTGAGTGCGCTGCTGATGGTGAGCTGCGTCGCTGAGCAAGACGACAACGACGGCACGGATGCGGCGACCTCGGGGGCTTCGACCTCTGCGGATACAGAGACTGGCGAGACGCCAGCGTCCGAGAGTAGTTCCAGCGGTTCTGCGGGCTCGAGCACGGGGCCCTCGGCGACCTCGCCAGGAGTGACGTCGGCAGCAACGACCCTCCCTCCCACGGGCGGCGAAGTCGGAGACGAGAGCTCGACGGGAACCCCCCTGCCAGAGGGTCCCGGATGCAGCGTCCAGGTCGTGACCCACGGAGAACTGTTCGATCCGCTTCCCAAGGGCGAAGAAGCGGGCCTCTTCCCGGTGAGTGTTGGCGACACGCTCGAGGACTACTGCGGTTGCCACACGTTGATGAGCAACGCGCAAAACATCGAGCACTCGGGGCTCGAGGCTCCGGGCGGGACCCTGTTTTTGGAGTACGCCGACATCGGCCGACCCTTTGGTGGGGGGACACTGGGCCAAGCCATGGCCGATGAGGTCTACGGCTACGCCATGCCGCCTGGGAGCTGCTCTTACCCCGGCGATCCTGCGGGGATTCTCGCGAAGTGGTTCGAAGAAGGCATGCCCGACGGCACCAACTTCACGCCGCCCTAGTCGCCCGCGGTGAAACCCGACCCGACGGGCTGTTAGGACGAGGCGCTCTCGACCATGATGAAGACCTGCGGGCCCACCGTGTGGCCACGATGGTCCTCGGCGTGGAAGGTTCCTACGTGGGTGATCTGGCCGGGCTCGAGGAGGCCTTCAAACCGCAGCCGCTGCGCCGGGGACCGGTTGCCCTCATCCTCGACCGCAAACTGAGCGTGCATCTCGAGTTCGATATGGTCCTTGGATAGGCGCGGCCGAGCTTCGAGTGAGAACAAGTTCTGATCGGCTCCGTCTCCGACCTCCAACTCCATCTGGCCGCGGCTGCGACCCAGCAACATCGGCGACAACAGGAGCGTGCAACCGCCGGACGAGCACGTGGGAGAGGAGCGGATGGCTTCGGGCAGCGCTTCGTCGACGCCGTCGCCTGAAGCTGCGACGACGAACAGGCGCATGGAGACGAGTTGCGGTTCTTCGGGGACGGAAACGGTGGGAGGGCGAATGGCCGGGTTCGCGACGACGATCGTGGGCTCGGGCTCGTCGCATTGCGGCGGGGAGGCGGTCTTGGGACTGGCCGCACAAGCCAGCCCAAACGCCAAGGGAGTACAGAAGAAGCAGGCGCGGAGGAGGGACATGCACGGGCCTTGTGCAACCGCGGTGCCAACCGAATTCGTAGCGACGAAGTGGGTGGCAGCACGAGACAACGCCACGCGGTCAGCGGCCGCCGGGCTCCAGGGACAATCTGGCAGCGCCGCGACGCCTCACTCGCGGACGACGACTTTGTCCTCCTCGACCGAGAGGTCTGCGACCACCGTGCTCAATGCGATATGAGCCTCGAGGCGCTGGTTCTTCAGCTCGCTGACGACAAGAAGTGCAGCGTCGAGTTCGTCGCTCACCGAACGCATTCGTTTGGCGAGATGAGATGAGAGTGAGGTTCGCTTCGCCTTTCGCAGCAGGACCAGCTGGTCTCGAAGCTCGCGGGTTCGGGTGCGCAAGGCGGCCACCTTCTCCTGCTGGGTGAGCAGCTTCTCGTACAGCGTCTGTGCAGTTTCGTGCGCATCGACGAGCGCGCGCAATTGAGTTGCGATCGTTGCCGGTGCCCGGCCAGACTCCAGGAACTGCTTCACCGTGACCAAGTCACGGGAGGTTCGGACGTCGAGGGTGGACTCGAGGGGCATCGACTCTGCGAGCGAGAGCTTGGCGTGCTTGCCCGCGGCGACCCGAACGGGGACGAGCACATCGTCTCCGTACTGCTCGGTGTTTGTGGGGAGGTCGCGCATGGACCAGCCGGTGGGGACCGTGTGTCGGACGTAGACGGTCGCATCCTCGGCGCCGCGGTTGTGTAGCCCGATGGTGGTGGTGCGAACCCGGGCGGTCTCGGTCGTGGCCAACCCGCGTCGTACGTGGACGATTCGCTGAATCTCATCATGCGTCTCGCCCTCGCTGCGCATTCGGATCATGCGATCGAGTGCGTAGGGCACGAGCGCATGCGTGCGCGGCGGGATGGCGTCGGCCAACCCTTCGCCGAGGTACTGCCCCTCGGCGTAGACCGTGACCGGACCGGGGTCGAGGGTGTGGTCGGTGGGGTTGACGATGCGGACGGCGTTGAACGCAAAGCTGTTGGACCCGCGGTCGCTCGTGGGGTCGAAGAGGTACACCCGCTGGGCGGACGTGGGCGCCTCGAGCAGGGTGACCATCGCGGAGTGGCCGACGGCGAGGGTCAAGGGATCTTCCGCCACGAACAGCGCACTGCCTCGCGGGGCATCGTCGCCCTGGTCGCTGACGGCCTGCGTCATCTCTGTACCGGTCTCGATTGCGACGACCTGCAGAACGGAGCTTGGGTCGTTCACCGCGCCTCGCCCCTGCGCGACTTCGATGCGTTCGGCCTCGATGCCCGAGGAAATGAGGGCTTCGCGAAGCGTGTTGGCGCGACGCAGTCCGGCTTGGGGATCGTCGGTCTCGTGCTGAAGCTGGTAGCCCTCGATGCGGACGCGACCGGGGTCGCTGCGGAGTTGTTCGGTGAGCAACTCGACCGCACTCGGAGGGGGAGGGGGAGCGGGCTTGCCGTGCGCAACGCTCCGTTTGAATTTCCGAGGTGGGCCGTCGATGAACTCTTGTGTGATCTCGCTTCCAACGGTGCCGTAGCTCGGACTGTTCACGTTCGCGCCCTCGACCGTGTACGTGGTTTCGACGGCGGTGGAGCGGGCGACGCTGAGCCCGCCCGACGCACGAGATGCGGTTGCGCTCGCCTCAACAGTCTCGGTGAAGTCACGTGAACCCGACGAGCCCACTGGAATGTTGCGGAACTCCTCCATCGCAACGTTCGCGAGGACACGTTGCTGCTTCCCGCCGGCGGAGTAGGTGCTCCCTCCCTTTGGAGGCGCCATGGCGAGTTTCTCGCTCGACTCGAGCCTCTGCCGCTCCACCATCTGGACGCTGTGCAGATCGTAACGAAACGAGAGTGCGGATGTGGTCCCCACTCCCACGCGCACGTCTTCCCAGGCCTCGTTCGAAACGTTGTCGACGACCGCGAGCGACTGGAGCACCGCGGTGTCGTCGTCCTTCAAGCTCACGCGGTAGCTCGGTTTCCACGATGGGCTCTCGGTCACGTAGGTGATCAACACGTCACGCTTGCCTGGCGGGAGCTCGATCGTCATCGCGATGGACGCACTCGATGTCTTCCCCGGCGTTCGGTAGGACACCGAAAGCGGGCTCTGATCCGCCAAGTCGATGACCGTCAGCGACTTGAGAAAGTCGTCGACTCGAGCTCGCGGGACGTCGATCGAGAACGATCCGTCGACCGTCGCACGCCGCTCGAAGTACGCGACACCGTTGCGATACACGACCACGCGCCCCAGCGGTGCCTCGAGCTTGGGTGCACGGTGGGCACAGCCCGGCGCTCCCCAAAGCACGGCGGCGATCAGGAGCGAGGTTCGAAGCTTCGTCGACATCACGGGGGCAACGCCCGTGTCGCCTCCCGCTGACACGTCGCTGGGACGGGATGTCGATGTGACGGATCGTAGCCGTGTGACCACTACCCCCACGCTCGAAGCCGTGGAGGCTCCATTGATCACACGACGAAGAATTCAACCAATCCCTACATCCTCGCGTTGGGGCCTCCCGGCGGGCGTCTTCACTGGGCTGCTTCTGATGGGAGCCCAAGCCAGCGCACACCCGGTCGCGGTCGATCCTGGGGCCTACGACGGACAGTGGCGCTACGGATCGAACTCGTACGTGACGGGGCCGCAGACGATCGATCTGCCGACGGGTGATCACGGAATTGTTGTCGGTTCGGTGGGCAACTTCGTCGTGAATGTGGACGGCGCGGGGTCGGTTTCTGTCTACAACGGGAGCTCGGGGGTTGGGGGCGCGGGCACGCTGGTGTTCAGCACGGTGGATGTCGCCGTCGACCCTCGAGAATTTGGCGGGCAGTGGGCTGTCTCGCGCGGAGAGCCCACTGCGTACGTGACAGGCCCCACCACCGCCACGCTTGTGCCGGACGTTGGGTTCATCCTGCGAATCGGCAGCGTCGGCTCGGCGAGCATCCGCGCCGACGCGTCGGGCAACGTGGTGGTCGACAATGGAACGTCGGGCGTCGGTGGCCTCGGCACGCTGGTCTTCAACACGGTGGACGTTGCCGTCGACCCGGCGGACTTCGACGGGCTGTGGAACATCTCGCGGGGAGAGCCGGGGGCGTACCTCTCGGGACCCACCACGGCCACGCTCGTACCGGACGTTGGCTTCATCCTGCGGGTCGGTAGTCTCGGCTCGGCGGCCATCCGTACCGATGCGGTGGGCAACGTGACGGTCGACAACGGAGTCTCTGGGGTGGGCGGTCTGGGCACGCTGGAGTTCAATACCGTTGACGTTGCGGTTGACCCTGGAGAGTACGTTGGCGGGTGGAACGTCTCGCGCGGAGAGCCGGGATCGTATTTGACCGGTCCGGCCCTGGCGACCTTGGTGCCAGGGCTCACCTTCAAGATGACCGTGGGTACGAACAGTGCCTTCTACGTTGAGGCGCTCGCGGACGGCATGGTCGACGTCTTCAACCCTTCGCATGGAGTCGGCGGTGTCGAAACGCTCGACTTCAAGACCGTCCAGGTCACAATCGACCCCGGTGAACTCCCTGGCCAGTGGCATCTCGCGCACGCGTCGGACTCTTTTTCGGGGACCGCCACGCTCGATCTCGTACCCGACGTGACCTACAACGCCTCGGCGCCCGGGGCCGGAAACCAACTCATCACGGTCTCGGACCCCTGCGTCGTGAGCCCAGCCAACTTCGCGCTCGGCGAGTACAGCTTCACCGCCGAGTGCGGATGCGACGATGGCGACGCCGACGGCATCTGCGACGGCGAAGACATCTGTCCCGCCGACGCGGACAACGACGCCGACAACGATGGAGTGTGTGGCGATCTCGACCAGTGCTCCGGCGATGACGCGACGGGAGACAGCGACGGTGACTTCATCTGTGACGATGTCGACCTGTGTCTTGGAGACAACGCCACGGGCGACGCGGACTCGGATGGCCTCTGCAACGACACCGACCAGTGCGCCGGAAACGATGCCACGGGCGACGGTGACAGTGACGGCATCTGTGACTCGGACGACCTCTGCTTTGGAGACGACGCGAGCGGGAACCTGGATGGCGACCTCGTCTGTGATGACCTCGATCAGTGCTTCGGTGCGGACGCGTCCGGGGATAGCGACGCAGACGGTACCTGCGATGACTCCGACGTGTGTCCGCTCGACGAACTCGACGACGAGGATGGGGATGGGGTTTGCGGGGACTTGGACGCCTGCTTGGGTGACGACGCGAGCGGAGACGACGACCTCGACGACATCTGCAACGACCAGGACCTATGCTTCGGAAACGATGTGACGGGCGACGAGGACGCGGACGCGTATTGCGACGACGTCGACAACTGTCCGCTCGACCCCAACCCGGATCAGGCGGATACGGACCTGGATGCGATCGGGGACAGCTGCGAAGCGGATGGCGATCAGGACGGAGTCATTGATGACATCGACAACTGCATCGACGCACCGAACGATGACCAGAGCGACCTCGACTCCGACGGACTGGGCGACCCCTGCGACACGGACGACGATGGCGATGGCGTCGAGGATGTGGACGACAACTGCCCGATGCTCGCGAACGCGGCCCAGGAGGATGCGGATGCAGACGGTGCAGGCGACGTCTGCGACGGGGACGACGACGCAGACGGTGTCTCGGATGACAACGACCTGTGTCCGGGGACGCCGCTGGGGGTCCTTTATGACGACGACGGCTGCTCCGGCATGCAGCTCGTCGATCTGACGTGCGGCGAAGCCCGCGACTACAACCACCCGGGGCCGTACATGCGGTGCGTGGTGCGCTCGAGCAAGGTGGCTCAGCGTCGGGGCTTGATCACCCGTCGACAGCGCGCGCGGATCATTCGCGCCGCGGCACGTGGCATCTCGCCGTGGAGGCGCCGACGATGTCGGTAACGCGTTGGGTCGCCGCCGCAGTGGTGGTGGTATCGGCTGCGACGATCGTCGTGGTCACGCGGCCAGAGGCTTCGCCACCGCCGCCGGCTGCCGAGGTGCGCTCGCCAACTCTGCCCGTCACAGCTTCGAGGCGGACTCCCTCCTCATCGGACCAGCAGCTGGCCGAGGTTCGGGAGGAGCCGTCCGCGCAGCGGGCTCGAACGCTCGCGGCTGAGGACGCGTTGGCGGAACGCTCGACGGTGGCTCGGATGGCGCTGATCAAGCGTCAGCGGACGCGCTTGCAACGCTCGGTCGCTCTGGCCGAGAGCGAGGGGAATCCGGCGCGGACGAGAATCCTCCGTGAACGCCTGGATGACCTCGAGCGTCTCGCTCAGGAGCCTTTGGAATAGGCCGGCGGCGTTCCAGGTATGCTCGCCGCCGATGACCGTAGCCGACCTGATGCACTCCATTGTCAACTCCGGGTTCGCCGTCGGCCTCGGAGTTGCGATGTTGCCGCTGATCTTCGGGGCCGCTGCGTTCTTCACCCGTCAGGGTGGTAACCGGGTGCTGAGCCAGCGGCTCGCCAACGTCAACATTGGGTTGGGCTTCTTCTCCGTGTTGCTGTTGGGCTGCTGGACGCTGTACGCGGCGTCGGTCGAGGGCATGATTGGGGCCACGAACGTGCTCGTGTTTCTGGCTCCGATCTATCTGCTCGGGGCGGGGTTTGGCATCGAGCACTTCCTGCATCCTGGCCAGCAGGAGGACGTCCGAAAGCGGGTCCGGACGGTGCTGTTGTTCGTGGCCGTGTTGGGCGTCCTGTACTTCGTGTTGAGCCGGTTGAACATGCACATGATCATCTGGACCAACATCGGCGGGTTCATCTTCTTCATCGCGGCGCTGATCGGCATCCTCTACCTGCTGATCCGCAAGATGGTTTGAGCTCAGGCCGGGAACGTCGTGCAGACGCCCACGGAGGGCTGGCTGGGAACCCCAAGGTCGTCGCAAACGCAGATCGGTGGCTCTGCGTCCTGGTCGCAGAGCTCCATGCAGCACGCGGTGCCGGCCGGACACGCTGGGTTCTCGAATGCACAGACCAGCCCGGCGGCGCAGGTGTTCACGTACCGGCAAGACTCCCCCTCTCCGGTGCCTAGACTGGGAAAACATGCTGGTTCGCCAGCTGTGGCCACGCAGGCATCTCCCGCGACCGGGCAGTCCTGCTCCAGCAGATCGCAAGCCTGGATCGGCTCACAACCGCCGTCTTGCGGGTCGACTGCGCCGGGTACGAAGCAGCTGTCGGTCGCGTCGCATTCACCCCCGGGTCCGCAGCGGCTCAAGCAGATCGGGTCGTCCCGCCAAGCAGCGCAGACCAGACCTTCGCCACACCGTTTCCCCTCGTCGGCGCACGCGGGTTCGCAAGCCGCGCCCCACGGAAGGCTCCCGAGCGGCAAGCAGCTTGCTTCGAGCGAGCCGAGCTGAGGGTCGCGGTAGACGTTGCACGTAGATCCAGGAGGGCAGGGGTCGAAGTCGTGCCCGCACTCCTTGTCTGTGCTGCAATCGACCGGATCGGGTCCGAGACCGGTGGAGGTCTCCGCCCCGATCCCGGTTTCATCTGGGCCGGTTGGCCCTTGCGTGTCGAGCGTGTCGGTTTCCCTTGGGGTCGTCGAGCTTCCCAGGGTGGTCGAGGTCGGCGGTTGATCGGTGGTCGAGGTCTGGCCGTCGGTACCCGACTCGGAGTATGCAGGACTGAGCCGAGTACATCCCGCGAGCCCAAGGCACAGCGCAAATCCCGACAGGCACCGCAACGTCATCGTCACAGCCTACCCCGGCCGGATGTCACGGTCTGGTCTTCGGCAGGATTGTCTCGTCTGACTCGCGTGTCGCGGTGCGGACTGATTTGTCATATTGACGGTTGGAAGCCGGACGGACATGTTGATTGCATGGCTTGTTTCGTTTCCTGCTCCCGATGCTCTCGGCCGCATGCGCGTGAGGAGGAGTCCTGCCCCTTCTGCGGTTCGGCCAACAACCGAGGAGCACGCGCCGGCGGAGGACTTCTCGCGGCGGTCGCCATGGGCCTTGCACTCGGTGGGTGCGTGGACGACGGAGAGGATTCGACGACGCAGATGACGACGATGTCGGACGGCGTCGAGAGCGACAGCGCGGGCGAGGCCACGTACGGAGTGCCGATGACCGAGACCGGGGACACCGATCCGTTCGGCGTTTCGTCGACGACCACCGGAGGCCCTGAGACCGACACGGACACCGACGGCGGCAGTAGTACGGGGGACCCAGACACGGACACGGACACCGATGCCGGCGCGTCCTCATCGACCGGGAGTGCAGGCTCGTCGTCCTCGACGAGCGGCTGACCAACCGGTGTCCTGCCTTGGGACTGACAGCGAAGTCGTGAGGCCCGACGCCGTTGTCACGTTGACCCGCCGAGTCCCAGGCCGCAGGGTTGAAGTATGGCTAGGCTGGTTTCTTGTTCTCGCTGCGCGCGACCGTTCGTGACTGAAGAAAACTCGTGTCCGTTCTGTGGCACGGGCAACCCAGGACCTCGGCCTCGGGGAACCTTGTTCGCTGCGGTCGCGATGGGGCTCGCGCTCGGAGGGTGCGCGGCGGACGGTGACGATCCGGACGGGGAGACGGCATCTACGCAGACCTCGAGTTCATCGACGACGATGGGCCCGAGCTCCAGCTCAGGTGCGGGTTCCGAATCCAGCTCGGGCTTCAGTTCGACGACGTGGGACGATGAGACCGCCGGCGAAGCGACCTACGGGGGTCCTGTCACCACCACAGGCAATGACGACACGGATCCCTTCGGGACGACGACAGGTGGAGAGTTGGACACGGACACGGACACGGATGCCGACACCGACGAAACCAGCTCGTCCTCCACGAGTGGCTGATGGCCCCTAGTTCGGGATGACGCGGCGGTAGACCGCCACGTTGCCCGGGCTCTCGCCGTTGGGAAGCCGAACGACCTGCGTGACCCGCATCGCGTGGCCGGAGCTGTCGAGTTGTCGCTGCGCCACCATGAGCTCCTTGCCGTCGAGGTAGGCGTAGGAGTTCAACTCGCGAGCAGACACCGCCTCGACCGCGAGCGAGTCGGCAAGCTCGCCAGCGGCGAAGGGCATCTTCGTCCCGTCGGGAAAACCGGCGAACGAGACCGACCCTGATTTGCCGTCAGCGTCGACCCACTCGGCGGTGAACTCCAGCGTGCCGTCCTTGTTCTCCCCGATTCGATACGAACCGGAGGCCGGCGGGTCGCCTTGCTCGTACCGACAGCTCTCCGGAATGAGTTGCCAAAGTCCGAGGAAGTCTTGATAGACGCGGTCCATCGTGGGGGAGCCTAGCGCAAGTTTTTGTCACTTGGTGACAGCGAAAACGTGGGCGTGTTAGGCACCGAGCATGATGCATCGAACCCGCTGGATGGCACTTGGTCTGGTTGCGCTTCTGGGTGCGTGTGATGACGACGACGGCGGCGGCACTGGGTCGGGAGCGGGCACCGAAGGATCGACCGCATCTTCGTCCACCGGGGATGTCGTCGAGACGAGCGCTTCGACGACCACAACCAGTCCCGAAACGCAGGGGGCGACGCCGGGCAACGGCGAGACGTCGGGGGACACCGCATCCGAGGCAGAGACCTCCGCCGGGACCACCGATGCTTCGACATCGTCGGACGCAGAGACGGGGGCCGAGGCCGAGTCCGAGTCCGAGTCCGACAGCGGCGAGGATGGAGGCGGTAGCATCGACGTCACGCTGACCGGTTGCGACGTCGACTTTGGCGGGACGATCATCGTCTCCTACAACGGCTCGCTCGGGGTGGCCTCGGTGTACGACAGCGGCGCGACGCTGACCGGTAGCTTCCAGTTCGACCTGGACGGAGCGGGCAGCATGGCGCTCAGCAGCCAGCACCGTGTCGACACCGGCAACGTGATCAACATGGTCGACATCGGGCAGGGCACCTGGACGAACCTCGACTCCGACGCGCTCTCCGGCGGTGAAGACAGCATTGGCGGAACGCTCGAGGTCGACGTCTGGAACCCGTCCCGCGGCCAGGCCGAGATCACGTTCACCGGAGTGTCGCTGATGAACGTGGGCAACGGCAACGTCTGCACGATCGACGGAACGGTCGTCGCCGACGAGCTGTACCCGTAGCCGTGCCTAGCGCGGCAGGTGACCGGTCTTGCCGAGCAGCTCTTCGTGCAACCCGGGCTCGCGCGCGACCTCAACGAACCATCCGTTGCGCCAGGGCCATTCCTTCACGGCGCCGCGGTAGTCCGGGATCGAGCGTGAGTAGGCCCTGAGACGCTCCTTGAGGGCGTCGCGCGCCTCGGCATCGAGGTCCAACCCAAACGCGGGCATGCCCAGGTACAGAAGCTCGTCGGCGAGTTGGGTCAGCAGTTCGTCGTGCTGCCCCACGACGGTCCCCACGGATGCGTTCGTGTGCTCGCACAGCAGACCGAAGCAGCAGTTCCACAACAGCTTCTCCAGCTCGGTCACCGCGAACGCGGTCGCGTCCGGGGTGGAGGCGGGGACGTCGATGCGCCCCATCCAGTTCGCGACCGCTTGGGCCTGTGGACCGACGAACGGGCTGTCGCCGCCGGGGGCGAGCGGCGCCCCACGGGCGGGCACGGCGAAGAACAACAACCCGCGGGTGCAATCGCCAAGTCCGCGTTGGATGAGCCACGGACGGAGCATGCCGTTCTGCGTGAACACCAAGCGGTCGTGGGCGGAGCTGGGAACCTTGTCCAGCACCGCGGCGAGGTCGTCGTTGCGAACCGCGACGAAGATCGGCGCGTCGGTGCGTTCGATCGTGTCCCAGCCCTCGGTGCGGCTCACCAAGGTGTGCGCCAAGCCGGCCTCCTGAGCACGCTGTGCGATGGCCCCGCCGACTCGCCCGGCTCCGATGATGATCATGGGCCAGACATACCAGACTCAGTCGTACCGGTGGACCACGCGGCGCACCTCTTCGCACGGCCGACACAGCGCGCTGGCCAGTCCCGTGTTTCGTCGAGTCCGCCCGGCGACGGCTTTGAACACGGGCCCGCTGAGGTCTTCATCGCACTGCAGACACGCGTTCAATGAACCGTCGGGCTCGTGGTACGGCGCATCGAGCAGGTCCAGGCAGACCTGTAGACACATCGTCCGAGTGTGCGTCGTGTTGTAGCCCCAGATCTGGGCACACGGCTCGGTGAATCCCAACTCGCGCAGGCATTCCAGCTGGGCTTCCTCTCCGCCCGAGAGACCCATCAGTCCACAGGCGCGGACCGGCTCGGTCAGGTCGCCCTCGCGCATGTATACGGCGAGGTCTTGCAATGGCGAGCAGAGCCCGCACGCGCCGTCGTGGGTGACCTGAGCGCCCGCAGCTTCGGCGGCGGCGTCGTCCGCAAACGTCTGCAGCGAGTACTCGGTGCCCTCGACAACCACGGCGCACACGGAGGACTCATCCAGCGGAAAGTCCTCGGGTGTTGCGTAGGGATCTGCGCTCAGAGGCTCGAACGTTGTGATCAACGTGAGAGCGTCGAGCGCGTCGATGTCGGCCGAGGTGTAGTCGGGGGCTTGCCAGCCGCCCTGACATGGGCAGGCGGGGCCACACTGATCGGCGGAGAGCCCGGTGTTGTCGTTGGGTCGGCCGTACAGGGCGCTGCATTGGGCGCTGCCGCTGCTGCTGTCCGCGGAGCTGGTGCTCGAGGTCGAGGTGTCCGCTGAGGTGTCGGCTGTGGAAGACGTGCTGCCCGGCGCTGTGGTGGCCTCGGCGGCAGTCGACTGTGAAGCCTCCTGCGATGCCGGGGCAGAGCTACACCCCACCAGGAGAGCGAGAAGGATCGCTGCACGCTTCATGAGCGACGGCAGATTACCACTGCAGCGCGTCACGAGCCGAATCGCGATCGAGCGTCGCGCACCGCTTGCAGATCGAGCGTGACCGCGATGGTGCCAGGCTCGTCTCCCGCATCCGCGAGCACCTCGCCCCAGGGACTGATCACCACAGAGTGCCCCCAACTGGACCGGCCGCCGACGTGCTCGCCACACTGTGCGGGCGCGACGACGAACGACTGGGTCTCGATCGCCCGTGCACGAAGCAGGACCTCCCAGTGCGCCTCGCCCGTCGGCCGTGTGAAGGCGCTGGGAACCAACAGCACGTTGGCGCCGCGTGCCCGCAGTCGCTGGTAGTGCTCCGGAAAGCGAAGGTCGAAGCAGATCGACAGCCCCAGCGAGAACCCGCCGAGTCGGGCGACGACGTCTTGCCCGTCCGCCCCGGGTGCGGTCTGCCGGCTCTCTTCGAGCCGCACGCCGCCGGGGAGGGTCGCGTCGAAGAGGTTCTCCTTGCGGTACTTCGCGACGACTTGGCCCTCGCGCAGGACGAGCGCCGTGTTGAAGGTGCGCCCGTCTGCCGAGCGCTCCGGTGTGCCGCCGAGCACGATCGCTGCCCGGGATGCGTGGCTGATCTCCAAGAAGGGAGCGATGGTCGGTCCGCATTCGGGCTTGGCTTCGTCGAACGCCCACGGCAGCCGCGCTTGCAGGTCGCCGAAACCGGCGTAGCTCTCGGGCAGCGCGACGATGTCGGAGGATGCCGCCGCGAGCCGGGTTTGTTCCACGGCCTCGTTCAGCGACTCGGGACCGTAGCCGCCCGCCGAGAGTTGAACGACCGCAAGCGAAGTCGTGCTCATGGGATCACATCGGAACCATGCAAACGCCGAAGCCTTCGAAGCCGGGAGGGACCATGCCCTCTTCGAACCACTCCTGGCACACCTGGTTGGGGTTCTCGCATAACGGATCGCTCAGTTCACATACTTCCGTGCAGCAACCTTGGCCGTCGCAGCCCGGACCGTGTGCTGCCGCCGTGACACAGATGGCGCCGAGATCACAACTCGCGATGTTGTCGCAAGAGGTCCCCGGCGCGCCAGGAGCAGGAGCAGCCGTCGGAGCACAAACGGGGCCAGCCTCCAGCTCGTAGCAAGTCTCGCCCTCGGGGCAGTCGTCGCCCTGAGGGTCACAGCTGAGCAGACAGAGATTCAACACGCCTTCGTTGGCGATGGAGCACGTCGTCGAGAGATCCGAGCAGACCGGCGCGTCGATCGAGCCCTCGCACATCGCGACGCAGCTCCCGATGTTGGTCTCGGTGTCGACATTCCAGCACATCGATCCGACGTCACAGGTGTCGAAGCCGGACGTGCCACCACCCACGGTCTCACATGGCTCGCCCGGCTGATTCGGCGCGGGAACAACGGGGAAGCAGCCCAGGGCGTTCCAAGCACCACCGCCGTCGTCCGCGTACGGGTTGCACTTCTCTGCGTCGGGACAGTCCTGGAGATAGGCGTCGCACGTGGCGGCGCCATCGGTGTCGACTGGTTCCAGAAAACCGGGGCCCGACTCGCTGCTGCTGTCTGCTGACGACGTGCTGGGAAGACCGCTGGACGACGTGCCCTGCGGCTCGCGGGAGGTCGTCGTTGCACCGGTCTCGCCCGGGGTGGTTGTGCTCGATGCTGGGTTCGGGTCCACGCCACCAGTCGACGTCGACGAGCCGCCTTCCGTGCCCGTGGTGGCGACCGCCGGTCCGCATCCGAGGGCCACACCGCTGACCAGCAAGAGGGAGTATCGAAGTGCCGAATTCACGGGTTCCTCTGGCGTGGATCAAGCCGGGACGGCACAGACGCCGACGTCGACGAGCATGGGAGGCGCGGCGCCTTCCTCAAACCAGGGCACACACTCGTGGCCGACCGTGGGACAGACCGGAGCGCTGAGGTTGCAGAACAGGCTGCAACACGAAGCCGATGCGCAGGACGGACCGAACATCTCGGCCTCGACGCAGGCCCCGCCCGGGTCGCACGCGTTGAGAAACTCGCAGGGGTCGCCCGGGGCGCCCTGCTTCGCGGATCCATCGGGCGCACACACGAACGTGTCGTCGATCGCGTAGCAACCTTGGCCGAGCCCACAGGTTTGCATCGTCGGGTCGCAGGCGGGCAGGCACAGGTTGAGGGCGTCGTTGTTGGAGATGACGCAGGTGGCCCCGGGGTCGTCGCACGTCGGCATGGCAGCCGAGCCCTCACACATGGCAACGCAGGTGCCGATGTTGGTTTCCGTGTCCACGTCCCAACACATCGAACCCAGCGCGCAGGTGTCGATGCCGGAGACGCCACTCTCTTCGACCTGGCACGGGTCGCCCGGTTGGTCGGGGGTTGGGTCGAGTGGGAAACACCCCAACGCGTTCCAGGCACCTCCGCCGTCGTTCGCCCAAGCGTTGCATTTCTCGCCGTCGGGGCAGTCCTGTAGATAGGGATCACACTCTTGGTCGCCCCCGGAGTCGCTCGGGTCGATGAAGCCGATCCCGGTGGGGTCGGTCGACGAACTCGACTCCGAGGAGCTGCTGCTGCCCACGTATCCGCTGCTCGAGGAAGACGCGTACCCACTACTCGAGGAGGCGTATCCGCTCGAACTCTCGTTGCCGACGGTGGGCGGGTTGTCCGTGGTGGTCGAGGGGTCAAGGCCCGTCGTCGTCGGTGGCGGCGAGGTGTCGGTGATGCTCGCCGTCGGTGACGTGTCAGGTCCCGAACTTGCGGCACTCGTCGAACCCTCGCCGTCGGTGCCGGAGATGGCGACGACACTGTCGCAACCCATCAGGGCCATGAACGGAACAAGCAGCCAAGCCGAACGCATGGCCGGATTCTCGCACGGCCCCCTGCAACCCACGGTGCTTTCGTCCGTCTTGTCCTCGTGGACACCACGTCATGAAGCTGCCCACGCACACCCCCGTCGACAAACTCGCTCTCCAAGCCTATCTGCAACAGGCGTTTCCGGCCTTCGAGGTGGTTCCTCGCCAGTCGTTCCTCGTCGTCAAGAAGAGCGGTTGGGTTGGCGCCAACGTCGTCGTCAAGAACAACAAGGTCCTCGTCGTCGGCAACTTTGGCTCGATGGGCCTTCAGATGCTCTTCATGTTGTGTGTCGTGCTGCTCGGGTTCCTGATCCCGATCGTGCTCTATCTGATCTTCGTGTTCGGCAAGCAGCGCGCACTCGAGAAAGAGGTCGGTGCCGTGGTGCAGCAGTACATCGTTGGTGGCGCGCAGCAGCCGGTGGCCCCCGCCGGGTACGCGCCCGCGGTCTGAGACTCGCGAGCGGGTCGAGGGCTGTTGTGCCGTAGATGCGGCGGAGACCACGCGAATTACTTTGAGACGGATCCGCCTCATCGCCGACCTGGTCATCGGAACGGCGATGATGGACCCGAGATCAAAATCGAGCGAATACGGCAGATTCGCCTGGGCAGCCGGCCTTACGGGCGCGTTGCTGGTGTCTGGCTGCTACTCGGGGCTCGAAATGTCCGCCGAGTCGGACCCTGCGGACGCGGGCGCATCGGACGAAACGCTCGGGGGCTCCTCGGGAGGGGCCGACACCGACGGCGATGACGACGGCAGCAGCGGCGAGCCCAGCGACCCGACCGGCGAATGCGGAGCACCGGACGTGTCGGCAACGCCGCTTCGACGGATGACCCGTGAGCAGTACAACAACACGGTCGCACATCTCCTGGGCGACACGACAGAGCCCGCCGCGAGCTTTGCCCAGGACGAGCGGCTCGGCGCCTTCGCTTCCAACGCTCTGGCCACGGTCTCCACGCTCGCCGTCGAGCAGTACATGTCCGCGGCCGAGGACCTTGCCGCCGCGGCTGCCGAGGATCTCGATGCGCTGCTTCCCTGCGATCCTGCTGTAATCGGCGAGGATGCTTGCGCCGAGGAGTTTATCGCCGACTTTGGCCGGCACGCGTACCGGCGTCCGCTCTCGACCGAGGAAGTCCAGCGGACGATGGGGCTGTACGAGAGTGGGCGAGAGTCCGGAACGTTCGCCGACGGTATCCAGCTGGTGGTCCAGGGGATGCTGCAGTCGCCGAACTTTCTGTACCACCTCGAGTACGGCGTTGATGAGCCGGGAGAGCTTGTCGAGCTGCAGCCGTACGAGGTCGCGAGCCGCCTGTCCTACTTCATCTGGGGGTCCATGCCGGACGATGCTCTGCTCGACGCCGCAGAAGACGAGCTGCTCTCCACGCCCGAGCAACTCGAGGGGCAAGCGTACCGAATGCTTGCGGACGCAAAAGCAGACGCAGCCTTCGGAAGCTTCCATCGGCAGTGGCTCGGTGTTCACGACCTCGAGACCTTGTCGAAGGACCCCGAGATGTTCGAGCAATGGACGCCTTCGCTCGCCGAAGCGATGACCACTGAGAGCGAGCGGTTCGGGAGCCATGTCATTCGCGACGACGACGGCCGTATGGAGACGCTGCTCACCGCGAACTACACGGTGGCCAACGCCGAGCTGGCCGCGTTCTACGGCGTCGCGCCCCCCCAGGACGTCGATGAGGACGGCTTTGGCGTTGTCGAGCTCGACCCGACCGAGCGCGCCGGAGTGTTGACGCAGGCGGGGTGGCTCGCGGGCCACGCCCACGTGGATCAGACCTCACCGGTGTTCCGCGGGATCCTCGTTCGGGAGCAGCTGCTCTGCCAGCCGCTTCCTTCGCCCCCCGACACCGTCGACGACACCCCACCTGCGCTCGACCCCAACGCCACCGCCAAGGAGCGCTTTGAGCAACTGCTCGAGGACGAGGCCTGTGCGGGCTGCCACATCCAGATCAACCCGATCGGATTCGGGTTCGAGCACTACGACGCGGCCGGAGCGTATCGAGACATGGACGGCAACGTCCCCGTCGACGCCCTCGGAGAACTCAGTCTGACCGACGTCGATGGCGAGTTCGACGGCGCGATCGAGCTCGGCGAACGTCTGGCCCAGAGCGATGCGGTCGCCCAATGCTTGGCCAAGCAGTGGACACGCTTTGCGACCGGTCGCATCGAGCAGGACCAGGACGCCTGCTCGATGGAAGGCATCTACGCCGAGTTCGACGAATCGGACCACAATATTCAGGAGCTGATCATCAGCATCGCGGGCTCCGACATGATGCGTCTTGTTCGCAAGGCGGAGCAGTAGGAGGAGACGGACATGCGACGGAAGAACCACTCGAATCTTTGGAGTCGGCGATCGTTCTTGAACGGGCTGGGGATGAGTGCGGCGGCGCTGCCCTTCATCCCGGTGCTCGGACGTGCTGGAGGTGATGTTGCGGGGCCCAAGCGATTCATCGTCTTCGCGACGACCACGGGCATGACCGGGCGCTATCCCACCAACTGGGCGCCCACGGGCGGGGAGAACAACTTCACGCTGTCCCCCATTCTCGAGCCTCTCGGTGGCGGCGAGACCGTCAACGGTGTCGAGATCAGCGACCTCACCGGGGACTGCAACTTCCTGCAGGGCATCGACATGAAGGCCTACCGCGACTCTCCGAGCGTCGGTGGCCACCCCACGGGGATGGGGGTGATGCTCACCGCCACGCCGAACATGGAAGGCAACCTGTTCAGCGGCGGAGGGTCGGAGTCTGGTGGGTGGG
>CAJXVA010000164.1 GCA_913061055.1 uncultured Pseudomonadota bacterium | reverse complement strand
CGGTCGGCAAGTCCGCGTTGGCGAAGGCGTTGCGCGGAAGTAAGGCGCGGGCGCTGAAGAAGCTGGGGCTCCGAGACCTACCGCAGCACGGGTCCTTGAACGAGTACGATGAGAAGTCGGTGGTGGCAGCGATTGAGAGCTTGCTGCAAAACGGGTCTTTGGCGAGGGCCGGCCGCAAGTACCCGACCGTCTGGCTCCCAGGGAAGCCCATCCGGGCTCGGCGTGTCGCAGGAGCGGCTGGGGCCGCAACCCCCCGCCGTAAGTCTTCCCTCGCCTCCGAGTTGGAACGCTACCGAAAGCGCATGGCAGGCAAGCTCAAGTGGAAGGCATACATGGTGTTCCAGCGCCAGGCGATTCTCGCGATTGCGAAGGCCCAGCCCTCGACACGAGATGAGCTGCTCCTGATCCCCGGTTTGGGGCCCGCCAAGGTCGATCGCTTCGGCGACGATATTCTGGAGCTGGTGCGTCAACACGGCCCGTGAACGTCGCGGGTTGGGCACCACTGTCATCCCAGCGCCCACCTCGGGGGCCCGGCGATGGTGCACAGAGCCACGACCGTGAGAGACTTCCTTGTGTCCTCGGAGCTGTCGATCGGCGACTCAGGCGGCGAAGAGGATTCGGCGACGCAGGCGTTCTCGGAGAAGGAGCTCGCGACTCGCGAGTCCGAGCCGGTTCAGGTCGACGTCGAGAGCCAGGTTGGCAAGACGATCAGTCGGTACGTCGTACTCGAGGAGGTAGGGCTGGGGGGCATGGGGCAGGTGCTGCGGGCCTACGATCCTCGGCTGCAACGGGAGGTCGCGGTCAAGCTCCTGCGGGCCAACGCACTCTCGGAGGAGGCGTGTGCTCGGCTCGTCAACGAGGCGCGGGCGATGGCGAAGGTGTCGCACCCCAACGTCGTTCCCGTCTACGACGTCGAGACGCTCGCCGATGGGCAGATCGTGCTCGTCATGCAGTACGTCGCTGGGGACACCCTGCGTAGCTGGACCCGCAGGCCGCATCCCTGGCGCGAGGTGGTCGACACCTTGGTGGCGGCAGGGCGCGGCCTGGCCGCGGCGCATGCTGCCGGGATTCTTCACCGTGACTTCAAGCCCGCGAACGTCCTGCTCTCGGATGCGGGGCGCGTCAAGGTCACGGACTTCGGCCTGGCTAAACCGACGACTCGGACGTTGTCGATGGGAAGCGGCGAGCACCTCGCAGCGCAGCTCGTCGAGTCGAGCAGCGAGACGCAGACCAAGGCCGGCATCGTGTTGGGCACGCCGCGCTACATGGCACCCGAGCAGCACGCCGGCTCTGAGCTCTCTGCCGCCGCCGATCAGTACGCATTCTGTGTGACCCTGTGGGAGGCGCTGGCGGGCGAGCCCCCGTTTACCGGCCGCGGCCTGTCGAAGCGGAAATACAAAGGAGCGCCGCCATGGCCGGGCGAGGGCGTGCCGCGCTTCGTCATCGATGCGCTGGAACGGGGAATGGCTCCGGTCGCGGAGGACCGCTGGCCCTCCATGGAAGCGCTGCTGGAGACGCTGGTGCGGGACCCCGCCAAGCGTTGGAAGACGAGGCTGGCGGTCGCGGGCATCGGAACGCTGGCGGTCTCGACCGCTGTATTTGGCTGGCAGGCGTACACGGCCGGCTCCGCCTCGATTTGCGCCGGAGCCCGGGACGAACTCGAGGTGGCGTGGGGGGACGCGCGACGGGCCGAGGCCAAGTCAGCCCTCCTGGCCGAAGACACGCCGTACACCCAGCGACTCTGGGCGCGGACCGAATCTCGGCTGGACGCGTACACCCGCGCTTGGGTCGATGGACACGAGCAGGCGTGCCGCGCCACGTCGGTACAGGGCGTGCAATCGGAGGCGGTCTTGGACCTGCGAATGGCCTGTTTGCGAGCGGCCGAGCTGGACTTGCGCGCGGTGACCGGCGTCCTTGCCAACGCCGATGCGGACGTCCGCCAGCATGTCGATGCGGTGCTGGACGGTCTACCACCGGTCGAGAGCTGCGCCGACATCGAGCGCCTGCAGTCGGACGTGAAACCGCCACCCCCTGCCGATGTGGACCGGGTTCGTGAGGCACGCACGTTGCTGGCTGAAGCCGAGGCCGAACGCAACGCGGGTCGATACGACGCCGCACTGGAGCGCGTCCGGGAATCTGAGGTGACGCTGGTCGGGGTGGACTACGTACCTGTCCGGGCGGAGCTGTCTCTGGAGCAGGGCAAGGTCCTGGATACGCTCGGTCGCTATGAGGACGCGGTCCTGCCCTTGCAAGAGGCTGCGCGCTTCAACGCCGCGACGAGCCGCAGGGCGGAACTCCGCGATGCGACGACTCGGCTCATGTTCCTCGTCGGAAAGCGTCTCGCGCGTTTCGACCAGGCACTCGCGCTGAGGCCGATTGCGGAAGGGCTTGCCGAAGGGCACCCGCTCGAGGAGGCCGATGTCGCGAACACGCTGGCGCTGGTCTTGGTCGAGAAGGGGGACATCGAAGATGCCGAGTCAGCGCAGCGCAGGGCGTTCAAGCTTCGGCTGGAGGCGCTGGGGCCCGCGCATCCTTCCTTGGCGAACTCTCACCACTCCCTTGCGATCGTCCTCACCGCTCAGAGCCGTCACGCCGAGGCGCAGCAGGAACACGAAAAGGCGATGGCGATCTGGGAAGCCGCGTTGGGCCCCGAGCATCCCAATGTCTCGATGTCGATGGTCAACATCGCGACCGAGTACTTCAACCAGGGCATGTACGACGAATCCGAGGCGGCGCACCGCAAGGCGCTGAGCCTTCGGACCGTTGCGTTGGGCGTGGAGCACCCCGAGGTGCTACACGCACGGGTCAACTTCGCGCTTGCGCTGTGCCGTCAGGGGCAGTGGAAAGTGTGCGGCGGTGAGCTCGAGCTAGCGTTGGCCCTGCAGAAGAAAGTCCTCGGCCCCGATCACCGAGTGATCGCGAGAACCCACATCAACCTGGCCGTATCCAAGCAGGCTCAGGGCCTGTTCGACGAGGCTCGGGTCCACATGTTGCGCGGTCTGGAGATCTCGGAGGCAACGCTGGGGCCCGATCACCACGACACCGCGGTGGCACGAATCAACATCGCAAACGACCTTGCGCGCCGCGGCAAGCATGCCGAGGCGGCGGAGGCGTACCGCAAGGCCCTCGCGACCCTGGAGCGGACGCTGGGAGAGAGCCACTCGTCCGTCGCGATCGCCTGCAACAACTTGGCTGCGATGCTCGAGGAGCAGGCTCTCTTCGTGGACGCCGAGCCCTTCTATCGGCGCGCGTTGACGATTCGCCTTAAAACGCTTGGTGAGTCCCACCCTCAGGTCGCGACCGTTCGAACCGCCCTGGCGCGGGTGCTGCTCGAGCGCGGCGAGGCACAGGAGGCGGTGCTGCTCGCTGAGAAGGCGTGGGAGAAAGCCGATCGCGCCGCGCCACTCACGTGGGGGGAGGCGGCGTTCATCTTGGCGAAAGCCTCGGTCCTCGCGGCGCCATCCACCGAGACGCGGACTCGGGCGAAGACACTGTTGGTCTCCGCCCGGGAGGGCTATGCCGAGGCCGAGGCCGAGGTCGATCTCAAGAAGGTCGACGCGTGGGCTCGGCGCAACAAGATCTAGAGAGGCTGCTAGCTGTTCTTTCGTTCCTCGCGAAGCTTGGATGCGCCCTCGATCGCGATGCCCGAGATGGCCGTGAGGGTCTGCGTCCATGCCGTCTCGAGCTCGGGGGTCCATGCCTCCGCACTGACCTGCTCGAGGGTCGCGACAAGACACTCGCCAACCCACGGGTACATCTGGTCCTCGACGCCGTAGTCGACGTGCTTCTCTCCGACGGAGAGCATCGTGGTGCGGACGAACTCGGGGTCGTCGACGTTGGCCACGAGCATGGCCACGGCCTCCGTGAGCATCTTGGCCTGCTCCTCCTGCGAGTTGCGACCGAACAGGGGCTTGACCTGCGGGTACCGTTCGAACAGGAACCCGTAGAAGATGAGCATCAGGTCGGGGTCTCGAGAAACGACAAGCTCGAGGTTGTCCTGGAGGAGTTGAGCGTTTGACACGGAAGGCTTATGCCATTAAACAGGCATCTCGAATGCCTCTTTTGTGGCAGGTGCGTGAATGCCGTGGCCGAAGGGCCGGCGGTTCACGGGATCGACGCGGTCGCACCGACGCCGACATTCAAGGCGCCGGCGGGAACTTCGAGGACTCCCTCGACCGGAATCCCATCTCCGACGGTCGGGCATCCACCACACGGGGGCCCGCACGGCTCGAGGCGTTCAACGAACACGACGCTGTCGTCCCGGATGCCAACGACATCGACGGGGTCCACCAACTCGCAGCCCCAGACTGGAAGTGGCTCGGGCTGATCGGGAACCAACAGGATGGCTTCTCGGCCACACTCCCGCTTCCTCCATCCGCGCTCTCGCTGCGTCGCGTCGTCCGCCAGTTCGGCAGAAAGGCTGGCATCGCCAATCTGAACCTCGATGCGCTGCTCGAGGGTCTGGGCTCCAGCGTTCTCTTCGCACGGCGCCGCGCCGTCGCAACCGGCCCCGGCCGCGATGAGCGTGAACGCTGTGGTCAGCTGACGAAAGAACACGGGCGAGTTCTCGGGAGAGGCTAGCTAGAGCGACTCGAGGAACGCGAGCAGTGCGTCTTTGTCGTCGTCGGACAGAGACTCGAACGCGGAGCGCGATGCGTCGGCCTCGCCTGCGTGGGCGTTGATGGCCTGTGTGACGGTCTCCGAGAGTCCGTCGTGCATGTAGGGCGCCGTGTCCGAGAGCCCCCATAGCGGCGGGGTGCGGAACTCCAGGATCCCGGCGTTGAAGTCCGGGATTCCCATCGCGCCTTCAGGAGCCACGTCGTGCAGGAGGAGGTCGCTGTACAGAGGCACGAACTCGCCATCGAGGGATGTGAACTCTGGGGTGTGGCAGTCGGCGCAGCCCGCAGAGATGAACACTTCGCGCCCCTGCGGGAGCTCGGCCTTGGCGCGAGGGTAGTCGAGATGCTCGATGAAGAATGCGAGCGTCTCGACCTGCTCGGCGGTGACCTCGGGGTCGTCTGCGATGTCGTTGTCGACCGAGACCCCGTAGGTGAAGCCGTCCACCTCCGGCACGGTCACGCCGAGCTCGGCGGACAATGCGTCGCGAACGAACTCCTCGACGCTCGGGACTTGGGCTTTCCAGCCAAAACGGCCCAGGCGTTCGCCGTCGATGAAGTTGGGGGTCCCGCTGATCCCGTCGCCGTCGGCGTCGGTCGGATCCGCCGCGGCGAGGATGTCGTCCGCGGCAATGCGCTCGATGAGGCCAAGACCCAGGACTGAAGGTGTTTGGCGGGGCTCGAAGACGTTGTGCCCCGCGTCGTGCTCTGGCCGCGGCAGACTGAACGTGGTCAGCTTGTGGAGGATCGTGCCGCGTTCGTCGACGGTGAACTGGCCGTCGTCGAGGGTGCCAAAGCGCATGACGTTGACGTCGACCGGGCCGGCACCACCGATGACGGGGTCGAAGTGGCAGGCCCGGCAGCTGTCGCCGTTGAAGATAGGTCCGAGGCCCTCGGTGATCGGCATGTCCCGATCGAACAGGCGCCGACCCTCAACCCAGCGCGGCACCTGCCAGTCCTCGAGAGCGCGTGGAGCTCCGGGCGTACCCTCCTCGGGGACGGGAGCGTTCGGTGGCAACAAGCCTTCGGTGGCCTGCTCGATGCCGCCGAGCG
Source organism: uncultured Pseudomonadota bacterium (assembly GCA_913061055.1). GTDB lineage: Bacteria > Myxococcota_A > Polyangia > Nannocystales > Nannocystaceae > CAJXVA01. Next base: position 12,758 of record CAJXVA010000164.1, on the reverse strand, counting down.
ATTCGAGGAACGCAATGACGTCGTCTCTGTCCGCCTCATCGAGCGTGGCGTACAGGTCGTTCGAGGCTTGTCCTTCTCCGCCGTGGGAGAGGATCGCTTCGTCGAGCGTGTCGGCGCGTCCATCGTGCAGGTAGGGAGGGGTGGCGGCGACGCCCCACAAGGGCTGCGTGCGGAACTCGGATCCGCTCGCGACTTTCATCGGGATGCCATCGGCGAGGTCACGACCCATGTCGTGCAGCAGCAGGTCCGAGTAGAGCGGGACCATGCCGCGAGGACCGTCCAACGCCGGTGTGTGGCACGACGCGCAGCCGAGATCGGTGAACTGGGTCTTGCCACGACGTGCCGCGGCGCTCGGGTTCGCATCGGGAGCCGGGGCGGCGGTGAGCATGGCGAAGCTGACCAAGTCGAACAGCTCCTGGGAGGTCATCTCAGGATCGGGAACGTCATCCTCGTCGAACAGCGGCTCGGAGGGGGCCGCGGCCTGACGAAACACGCCGCCGTGGGAAGGCTGCAACGCGTCGCGAACCTCCGCGACCGAGGGAACGGGTAGCTTGGCCTGAAGCTCTGGCGGCAGCGGATCCGTGGTGATCCCCAAGTGGTTGAAGAGCGGTCCGCGAATGAATCCCTCGATGCTGACGGTCTGCGCCTTGCGCCCGAAACGCCCAACGAACCCCTGGTCGTAGTTGGCGCGACCGCTGATGCCGTCGCCGTCCGCGTCGTCCGGATCCTCGTTGGCAAGGATCGCGTCTTCGTCGAGTTCGGCGATCAGTCCGACACCGAAGAACGGGACCGCGTTGCGGTGGGCCGCGACATTGTTGGCCGCGTCGTTCCCGGGCCGTGCATCTGCGCCGTGGAATCCGTACGAGGTGAGCACGCCGTTGATGCCTCCTTCGAGGAAGCTTCCGTCCGCGAGCTTCTGACCGACGATGTAGAAGTCGCGGTAGCGAGGCCCGCTGCCTCCGAGAACAGGCTTCTCGTGGCACGATCCGCAGAAGGAGACGTTCGCGTTGGGGCCGAGTCCGTCCGAAGGCAGAAAGCGTCGCTGAGCGACCATCTTGCCGCGCTCGAACGTCTCGAGCTGTTCGGCGGACGCCGCGGGGATCGCATCACCCATCGGAGCAAAGATGTCCTCGGCGAGCTGCGGCCCGTTGTCTACCGTACGTTCATCGTCGGCGGGACAGGCTGCAAGGGCCGGAGCGAGCAGAACAGCGGCAAAGATTCGAGCAAACGAGTTCATGGGACTAAGGCGCGTTTTCAACGATGATCCCGGCGTAGGGAGGACTGGAGTTCAGCGTGCCGCCGACGGAGATCCGGGTGCCATCGTCGAGCCCGAACACGGCGTGCAGCACCTCGAACGAGATGGTGGTGTCTTCGAGCTCGGCGTCGAAGCCTTCGCGAATGATCGCCGAGGCTCCGTTGTTGCCGACGACGGTGGCGCGACCTTCGGGGTCCACCCACACTCCGTTGAGTCCCGGGAGCATGCCGATGTCCTCGGTCGTCCATGCGGAGCCGTCCCACCGCCCGATGGTGCCTACGGCACGCCCGCCGACCGCGACGATGTCGTCGGCGTCCGTGCCCCACAGGCTGATCATGTCGTTGGACGTGCCGGAGGGCATCTGGGTCCAGCTGGAACCGTCGTAGTGGAGCAGCACCCCGCGCGCCCCGACGGCGTGAAGGTCGTCTGGGGAGAAGCCGAAGATCTTGAACACGGCACCCGAGTCCCGGTCGAGCTCGGGAAGCGGGGTTTCGGACCACGCGCTGCCGTCGTATCGCAGGATGACGCCGGGCGTTGTTGTGGTGAACGCATCCCCACCGACGGCCCACACCTCGGTCGGGCTGAACACGAATACGCCCCACAACGGCATGTCCACGCCGGTGTCGACGGCTTGCCACCCGGCCCCGTCGAAGCGGAGCGCGGCGCCCGAGTTCCCGACCGCCCAGATCTCGTCGCCACGGCCGTGGATCCAGTTGAGCAGCGGGGTGTCGTTGGGGACTTCTGCGGGTGCCCAGTCTCCGTCGGTGCGCCGGTAGATCGCGCCCTGTCCCGGGTCATTGATCGCCGCAACCTGACCTCCGACGGCCCAGACGTTCTCGCTCGATGCGCCCCATACGCTGAGGAAGGCGCCGGTGGATCGGTCCACCTCGAGTGCACGGGTCCAGGGGCCTCCGGGCGCCGGGTAGACACCTGGATCCTCCGGCTCAGGGCAGCCGACGGTGAAGCTACTCAGGAGTGCCAGTCCAAGACCCATCGACAACACGCGCCGCACGAGCGAACCGTATCACCGGGAATTCGCTCGGACCAGTATCTGCCCTCGCGTCCAGGTCCGGGCGCAGATTCTGTCCAGGTTGGTATTGGGTCCGCGCAACATTGGCGCTCGTGAGCCGGCGCTCGTGCCGGACTCCATGGCGTCGCGCTGCCCCCCAAGTACACTCGAGTCTTCGACCAGGCTCACCATGGAGATTCGCCTCGCCACGCCCGAAGATGCGTTGACGCTTGCCGCGCTCAGCCATCATGTCCACGACCTGCACGTCGAGGCCGAGCCCGAACGCTATTCGGAGCGGGAGGACGCGAGCGTCGCAGAGCAGTTTGGCGAACTTGTCGAGAGCCCTGTCACCGAGGTGCTGCTCGTCGAGCTCGATGGCCAAGCGGTCGGCTACGCCGTGGTCGCTGGCGTCGAATGCCCACCCCGACGATTTGCACCGGCCCGACGCTGGGCACAGGTCGACCAGATCGCGGTCGCGCCCGACGCCCGCCGCACAGGGGTCGGTCGGGCGCTGATGGATGCAGCTGCGCAGAGCGCTCGACGTCGCGGCTACCCCGAGGTGCAGCTTGATGTCCGGGCACACAACGAAGGTGCGCGCGCCTTCTACGAATCGTTGGGCTACCGCGTCGCGCAGTCGCGGATGCAGAAGTCGGTTTGAGCCGTTGCTCAATCGGGGCCGAGCTCCGCGAGAATGCTCAAGCTCGCCGCGAGAACGGCCCCCCAAAGCACGACCGCGATCATGGCGAGACCATGCAACCAAACCGCAAACCGTGCGATGAGGCGCGTGGTCGCGTGACAGCGTGCCACGTGACAAATCGTCGCTGCTCGCTGGTAGGATTCGCGCGTGATTCGCTCCGCGACGATGTTCCTCACCGCCTGTCTCCTTCTGCCCGGGTGCGACGACAAGAAGGCCGACGACGCGAAGACCGAAGAGATCAAGTGGCCCGAGAAACCGAGCGATGGATCGAACCTCGCCGTCGAGGTGCTCGAGCTCGAGGATGACGGCGCAAAGGTGAAGGCCTACAACTTCGCCGACAAGGCGGTCTCCAAGATCAGCCTGCGCCAGCGCTACCTCGATGACGCGGGCGAAGAGGTCGGTACGTTCCCGTTCATGTGGATGGGCACGATCGGGGTGAAGTCGGTCGAGGAGTTCAAGACCGTGATCATGAGCAAGCCCGACGGGATGAAGACGGTCGGGTTCGTCGTGCGCAAGGTCGTGTACGCCGACGGAACGGAGTGGAAGCTCGAGGAATAGGCGGGCACGCGCGCGCGCCTCTGCAGATGCAAGGGGGAACTGGAGCACAAATCGGGTCCAGGGCACCCCGGGGGTGTCCCAAGACGGCTCTGTGTCGCGCGGGGCCTCGATCGCCCGCGAAAGCGGCCGAGTCTATCGGCGGGACCAACCGGCCACGGTGTGGTCGTCCCCGAAAGCGACGCCGACATGACCCTCTCAATGCTCAGCAACCCCACGAGTCTCGGAGCGCAGAAGCACTTCGCCAAAACGCAGCTCGGACTCGGAAAATCCATCGGTCGGCTGAGCTCGGGATTGCGGATTCAGTCCGCGGCGGATGACGCTGCGGGAATGGGCATCTCGTCCGTGATGGTGGCGGACATGCGGAGCGTCGCGCAGGCCGAGCGCAACGCCAACGATGCGATCTCCATGATTCAGATCGCCGAAGGAGCGATGACGGAGCAATCGGGGATCATGTCTCGACTGCGAGAGCTGGCGATCCAGAGTTCCAACGGTGCTCTGTCCAACAACGAGCGGGCGTTCATCGAGGTCGAGCATCAACAGCTCGTCGCCGAGATCCAACGCATCGCGGTCGGGACGGAGTTCAACAGCTTCGAGATGTTGGGTGCAGACGCCGGGTCGTATGCGATGCAGGTCGGGAAGGATGCTGTTGGCGGCGTCGATACGATCGATGTCATCTTCCCACCAACCCATGCCAACGCGCTTGGCGTGAACGCGATGGACCTCACAACTGTGGCCGGATCCCAAGCCGCGCTGGGAACGATCGACGCGGCGATCAGTGTCCTGTCGACAGCTCGGGCCGACGTGGGCGCGTATCAGAACCGGTTGGAGGTCACGGTCTCGAACCTGAGGGTGGAGGAAGAGAACCTCACCGCCGCAAACGCCAGGATTCGTGATGTGGATGTGGCTCGGGAGACAGCCGCGCTCACAAGGAATCAGATCATGTCCCAAGCAGGCACGGCGATGCTGGCCCAAGCGAACCAGCTCCCGTCCGCCGCGCTGCAGTTGCTGGGCTCCAACTAACGGGGAGTCGTTCAGTCGTACGGAGTCTCGCCGGCCAGGCGCGTCATGGCATTCTCCAGCGTGATCTCTGACGCTGGAACGGGCTCGGCCCAAACGCTGAGGGTGCTGCCCCCTCGGGAGAGCGCCGGGAAGGCGCCGACCGACTGGAGGTGAGCCTCACTGGCGACGAACTCCATCAGCGCAGCTGTGCTCTCCCAGACGGTGAACGTCCGCAGCGAACCACAAACCATGGAGCCGCCCAGTTGGGTCGCCACCAAGCCGGCGTTGCCGTACAGCGCCATGGAGTTGGCGACGTTCAGCTGGTTGAGGAAGTCGAAGTCAGCGTCGGGACTCAAGGCGAGGTAGGTGACGCTGACGACATACTCGGTCTTCCCGTCGTCGACGAGGTTGCCGTCCTCGTCAGCGCCGGGGCCGTACCAGCGGGCGGGGCCCGGCATGCCGAGCTGGTTGACCACGAAGTAGTCCTCCTCGATCGAACCGCGGCTGCACCCGGCGAACGGGTCTGATCCGGTGGAGCTTTCGTCGGCGCTGCCGGTGCTGCTCTCGGAGTCGGGGGCGGCCGAAGAACTCGAAGTCGCCGGCTCTGTGGTGCTCGCCGGTTCGGTTGTCGAGGGACCTGCAGAGGTGCCGGGTCCGGTCGTCGAGGAGGTGCTGGCTCCGGTATCGTCGGAATTGGCGTCACCATCGTCGCCACATGCGGGAGCAAGGGCGAGCGTGAGGGCATAGGCGTATCGGGCGTGGGTTTTCATGGGTCGTTGTCCGTAGTTGGGAGCAGGTCAAGCGGGCGAAGGCACGCTGGCGAAGAAGAGCCGCCCGAAGTCACGATCGAGTCGGCGGGAATGGAAGTCGGTTTGGCTGCCTTGCACGCTCAGGGTGATCGCCTCGCCGGGGGTTGCGTTGATGGCTCCCAGGACAACTGCCCAGTCGCCGGCGTCGTGCGGCGCACCAACACGAACGTAGGTGTAGTGGCCCGCAGGCTGGAGCTCGTGGACGACTCCCGCCAGAGTGGTGACGTCGGCCGGCTCGATGGACGGCATGGCGGCGGCCTCGGCCGGTGGCGTCGTTTCCGCGGCGGTCATGTCGAGTTGGGGAGCCTCGGCACTCGTGCATGCCGAGACGACGAGCAGGCAGATCGGGAGTGTTCGATGAGGCACGGTGCCAGCGTGACCGCCGAACACTCGAGGCGGGAGTCTCATCGATGGAAGGGGGCCCTGCAGGATTGGATCGGGCCTGGCTTCCCATCGAAGTCCGGTATTGTGGTGCGGTGCTCAACTGGGACGACCTCAAGGTGTTCCTGGCCGCGTTCCGGGAGGGGAGCATCGGGCGGGCTGCGGAACGGCTGGGTGTGAGCGGGTCGACAGTCAGCCGCCGACTCACGGCGCTGGAAGAGGCGTTGGGTCAGAGCCTGTTCGTACGGTCGCCCGACGGCCTCAAGCCCACACCCGCGGGCACGCGCGTTTGGGAGGATGCGCAGGAAGCCGAGCGGCACGTGACTCGAATGCAGCTCGGGGTGGGGGAGCTGGACGAGCTTCGCGGAAGCGTTCGTGTCTCGACCTCGTCCGAGCTTCTCCACTCGGTGATCCTTCCGAACTGGCCCGAGTTCGCGCGGACGTTCCCGGACATCACGGTGGAGTTCGTCGAGAGCACAGAGCTCGCGGACCTCGAGCGCTGGGAGGCCGACATCGCCATTCGGGCGGTGCGCCCAGAGTCGGGGGACAACCTCGTCATCACGCGGTTGCGAGAGTCGGAGGCGCAGATCTTTGGGGCGCGGCGGCTCCTCCAGGCGCGCGGGGTCAACCTCGAAGACCGTGCGGCGTTGGCCGCCGTGGGATCGGAACTCGAGGACTGGCCGTGGGTCGACTGGACCTCCGATTATGCCCACCTACCGTTGGCGGGTGCGCGAGCGAGGCTGGCTCCGCAGGCCCGGGTCGTGATGCGCCTGTCGAACCTCGAGACGATCCGTTTGGCGGCGGCTGCGGGCATGGGGCTCGCGCTCCTGCCGTCGTTCTTTGGCCGGGTTTGTCCCACCCTCGTCTGCCTACCCGAGCCCGCGCTTCGGAGCACCGTGACGCTCTACCTGGTCGGTCACGCGGCGGTCCGGAACACGGCCCGAGTCAAGGCCGTGTGGGAACACCTCGTGACCTTCCTTCGCGGCACGGACGACGCGCAGTTTGAGGAGGGCAAGACCTTGCTGACACAGGCCTACGGTGTCACCTACGGCCAAAAGCGCGACTCCTGACCTTTCACAACGGCGTTGTGGGCCCCGTGCTAGGTTGGCCGGCCATGCAGAAGACGTCCGTCGTCCGCATCTTCGCTACCGCCCAAGAGTCCGACTACGAGAGCCCATGGCAGGCCACGCGCCCGACCAGTGGCACGGGCTCGGGTGTGGTCGTGGCGCCCGGTATGATCCTCACCGGCGCGCACGTGGTGGCCGACGCGACCTTCATTCAGGTCCAGACCAGCACGCATCCCGACAAGTTCATCGCTCGTCTCGCGGCGGTGTGCCACGACTCCGACCTCGCGCTGCTCGAGGTCGAGGACGAGGACTTCCGCGGCGAAACGACAGTCGCTGCGCTCGGCGATCAGCTGCCCGATCTGCAGGACAAGGTCTCGGTTGTCGGCTTCCCTGTGGGTGGTGAGGAAGTCTCGGTCACCGAGGGTGTTGTCAGCCGCATCGAGCTGCAGCGCTACGCACACTCGGATCGCTGGTTGCTTGCGGTCACCGTCGATGCCGCGATCAACAACGGCAACAGCGGTGGGCCGGTCTTCCTCGACGACGAGGTCGTAGGCATTGCCTTTCAAAGCCTGGACGACGCCGAGAATATCGGCGAGATGGTCCCGACCCCCCTCATTCAACGCTTTCTCGAGGGCGCTCAGACGCGCGTTCAAGTGCTCGTTCCAGGCCTGGGCGGGACGATTCAAACCCTCGAGAACGCCTCGCTTCGCGCCGCGCTCAAGATGGACGCGGGCCAGACCGGGGTCCGCATCCGTACGGTGGCCGCCGGCAACTCGGTCGATGGCGTGCTTCAGGTCGACGACGTGCTCATGTCGTTCGACGGTTACGACATCGCGAACAACGGAACCATCCGCTACGACGACAACCACCGCACCGGGTTCTTGGTGTTGTTGGGCGACCACTTCGTCGGCGACTCGGTCGCCGCGACAGTGTTGCGAGACGGCAAAGAACTCAGCGTCACGCTGGTGCTCAAGCCCCTCAGTCCGTTGGTGCACCGAGCTCGCTACGATCACGTGCCGAGCTACTTCGTGTTTGCGGGACTCGTGTTCCAGCCGCTCAGTGTCAACTTCCTGCGGACTTGGACGGACTGGTGGGACACCGCGCCCAAGGAATTCCTGGCGCACTACTACATGGGCGAGCCCACCGCCGATCGCCGCGAAGTTGTCGCGCTCACGCAGGTGCTCTCCGATGCCGTCAACGTCGGCTACGAAGACCTCTACGCGGAGACGATCAAGTCGGTCAATGGCAGCGTCCCTCGCGATCTCACTCACTTTGCCGAGCTCGTCGATGGGTGTGGCGACCACTTGGAGCTACGCATGAGCAGCGGCGCTCTCGTTGTATTTGATGCCGCTGAAGCCCGGGCTCAGCAGACGGAGATCCTGTCGCGATACCGGGTCCCTGCCGACCGCTCCGACGGTTTGGCCAAAGGCGCGTCGTCGGACGAACCGGCGCAGTAGCAGCGGACGAGGCGGGGCTCAGTCGTTCAGCTCGGCGAGGAGTTTCTCGAACTGCTTCGCCTCGTCGTCGTCGCCGAGTTGCTTCGCCATTCGCAACCCATCGTCGGCGTACTTGCGCGCGGCGGCGTCCCGGGACTGCTCGGTGGCAACGACGGAGAGGGAGCTCAGCGTCGGCAGCAGATCGCGGTGCACCTCGCCCCGGGTTTTGTGGACGATGACCAGCGCTTCTTCGAGCTTGAGCCGCGCGGCTTCGAAGTCGCGGTCGGCCATGTCGACCCGTGCGAGGGTGCGAAGCGACGCGGCGACGGCCGGATGGTTGTCGCCGTCGCGAGCGCGCCTGGCCGCCAAGGCCTGGGTGGCCTGCGCGCGGGCGGGTTCCACCTTCCCTGCTTCGATCTGGATCATCGCCAGGTTGTTGCGGAAGTCGGTGGTCTGCGGGTGGTCCTCGCCGTAGGCCACGCTGGCTCGGTCGACGACATCTTCGAACGCCCCCACGCAGTCCTGCGCATCGCGGGTCACGGAGCAGACTGCGGCCAAGCTATTCGCAATGCGTGTGACGTCGGGGTGGAACTCTCCCACCTGGGACACGAGTTGGTCTCTCACGAACTCCCACTCGGTCAGCGCCTTCTCGTGCTGGCCGCCGTAGAAGTACGCGATCCCCAACGAATCATGCGCGAACGTGGCCACGAGGGTGTCGGGGCCGTGGATGCTCTCAAAGAGTTCGACAGCGCGATGGCAGTGGGTCAGGGCCACGTTGGTGTCGCCCTTGTCAGCGAGGAGCTTGCACATCACGTTGTGGAACTCGGCCGCGTCGCTCGTGTCATCGCCGACCCGATCGATTGCGGCTTCGGCGTGTCGAGCCCACCGAAGTCCCTCGTCGTACTGCGAGAGCAGGACACCCGTGGTGTGGGCGAGCTGGGTGAATGCGTCTGCGAGGACCCGGTCGTGGTCGGAGGCCAGAGCGGCATAGACCGTCTCCTCGAGGTGCTGGACGGCCTCGGTGTGCTTGCCTCGCCAAACGGCAAATCGGGCGGCCATGTAGTGCGCCTCGGCCACCAACGGACCGTGTCCGGTCGCCTTCGCGTCGGCGAGGACCTCGTCGGCTCCGGGGGCGACCTCCTTGGACAGTCGGCTCTGGGCGGTGAGGCCCGCGATGCGCTCCCGGACGTCTTGGACCGATCTGGCAAGTGCGGGGTCTTCGGGCGGGGGTGCCCACGTGTCGAGGCTGTCCACATCACCGCAGACCTCGATCGATGGCAACGAGTCGATCGCTCTGGGCGCCCGCTTGAGCATGTCTGCGTCGGAGCTCTGGAGGGTTTCGACCGTGCTGCGCAGCCCCCGAAGGCGTCGCGAAAGGCAGCCCATGCGCAGGTCGAGGATGTGCTCGGACTGTTCTCGGCGAACGTGCGTGGCCTCGCAAGCTTCCCGGTACGAGGCTTCCCATGTCGAGGCATAGGCGTCGAGTTGTTGCAGCACCCGGTCCGCGCTGCCCTGCACAAGCCTCTCCTCAGCGGGGGAGAGCTTCGCCCGTAGCTCTGCGGCTAGCGTCGCGTTCCAGACCTCGTGGATCCGTCCGTCACCGGCCTGACACGGGTCTTGTGGGGGCTCGGCCAACGCGGCGAATGCTCCCAGTGCCAGGGTCGCCCCGCCGACTCCGATCCAGACCGGACGGTTCGAGCGAGGCCGCTCCAGCGTGATCTCCTGAAGCAGGGCTTCCATCGATGGGAAGCGGTCTTCGGGGTCCTGACTGAGGCCCTTGTCGATGGCTCGCTGAAGTCGAGCCGGGATGGGGCTGTTCGCCGGTGGTGGCGTCTTCTGTCCCGAACACACCGCGAGCCCCAGTGCGGCAGTGGTGTCTCCCACAAAAGGCCGCTGTCCGTGCAGCGCCTCCCATAGGACCACGCAGAACGCGAACTGGTCCGTCCGCGCACCCAGCTGCTTGGAGAGGTATTGCTCCGGCGCCATGTATGCCGGCGTCCCCGTGAGACCGCCGGTCCGTGTGATGCGGCCGCCGAAGTCGTCGTGGCTTCGCATTCGCATCTCGAGCGAAATCTCTTCCAACTCGGGTCGGTCCTGCGGCTCGGTCGAGACCCCGCTCGAAGACCGTGCCAAGCCGAAGTCCAGGACTCGCGGTCGTCCGTCGCTGCCGAGCAGGACGTTGTCCGGTTTGAAGTCGCGGTGTACCAAGCCCTCGGCATGCGCTGCGACGAGTCCACGTCCGGCGGCCAGCATGCAGGTCACCACCTCCTCCCATGGCGGCCGCGTCTCGAGCCAAGCGGTCAGCGTCTCGCCTTCGATGAACTCCATCGCCACGAAGACCCGCTCGTCAAACACGCCGACGTCGTGCACTGCGACGACGTTGGGGTGGGCCAGTTTCGCCATCGCTTTCGCCTCGCGGATGAGGCGGGCATGACCTCGACTTCCGGAGTCGCCATCGAGTCTTTCGGGGTGCAGAACCTTGAGCGCGACTTTCCGGTCGAGGTCGGGGTCGAAGGCGGCATAGACAACGCCCATACCGCCCGCTCCGATGCGCTGAAGGACGTGGTAGCGGCCGAGTTGGGCGCCGGGGAGGAGGTCGGGGTCTTCCAGATCTGGGCGTGATGCCACCGGCGCGGTATCGAGGCTGAGGTCGAGGTTTGTGCCCACCTCACTGTCGACGGGTGACGAACTCATGGGCCCCCCTTCGTGGGCAGTGGTGCCTCGGCTGTACTCGACGGTCTCAAGCGCGATTCAAGGCTAACAGGTCCGACGTCAGGGAGTCACCGATCTGGCCGATGTCTTGGCCGGTGACTGCTACGGTGCCCATGTGCCGACCGCACCTTCGCTCCTGCACCTCGACGCACACGTGCTCGCGATGAACAAGCCATCCGGACTCGCTGTGCACCCAGGCTGGGTCCCGAGGACGGAGCCCACCGCGTTGGTCTGGGCACGGCGCGAGGCCGGGTGCCATGTGTACCCCGTGCATCGGCTCGATCGCGCGACGAGTGGTGTGCTGTTGTTCGGACTGAGTTCGGACGTCGCGAGAATCTTGGGTGCGGCGTTCAGCGCCACCGAGGTGCACAAGCGCTACATCGCGCTCGTTCGGGGCACGCCGCCGGAGGAGATCGAGATCGACAACCCCGTGCCGAAGACGGAAGACGGTCCTCGGGTGGACGCGGTCACCTGGTGCCGAAACCTTGTCCGGAGCCCCGTCGATCGCTGCAGCCTGGTGGAAGCGCGCCCCCGGACGGGGCGGCTTCACCAGATCCGACGCCACCTCAAGCACCTGTCGCATCCGCTGGTCGGAGACGTGCGCTACGGGAAGGGCGACATCAATCGTCACTATCGGACGACGTACGACCTCCATCGATTGGCGCTGCACGCCCTCGAGCTGGAGGTTGAGCATCCATCCGGCGAGGGCATGTTGCGACTCCGCGCACCGGTGCCCGAAGACCTCGCGGTTCCGCTTCAGCGGCTCGAGGTCTTCGACGCGATTCCACCGGCCGACGCGGGGGGCCTTCGCACCCCGACGCGGGGCGGCTAGGGCAGGGCGACCTGAACTAGGAGGCCGTCGGGGACGGGCTCTTCGCAGAACGCCGGAGGCGGGATCTTCAGCGCGGTCGTCAGACATTTGCAATCGATCGAGTCCGCACACTCCTCGGGCATCGGCTGGCATTCGTAGACGATGGGGGCTCCCTTGACGCCCGGGAATGTGACCATGCAGTACTGAGCGACCGCGGTGCACTGCAGTGCATCCCCGCAGTCGAAGGTCGTACACGCATCGTCCGCGACACAGCCCTCGTCCTCGACGAAGTTGGCGTTCGGCCCGCAGTCGCAGCCCGGGATGACCGCCTCGCAGTCGTTCGGGATACCGCAGAAGTAGTCGCCGCAGGCATTGGGCTCCCACGTTCCGTCGGTGGCTTCGCACAACCCTTGGGGTCCGAGATCTCCGGTGGAGGAGCTGCTCTCGGAAGAGGATCCACCCTCGGAGGAAGAGCTGCCCTCGGTGCTGCTCGAGCTGGCGTCCGTCGTGCTCGTCGATGTGGCGTCGGTTGTCGCGCCGCTTCCAGACGCGGTCTCGGTGTTGGCCGTCTCGGACTCGGTAGCGGTCGCCGTTCCGGTGGTGACGGTGTCCGTCGCGCTCGAACCCCCTCCGGAGTTGCCGTCGGTGTCCGTGTCGCCGTCCGACGTCGTGTTGCAGCCCAACGCCACCGCAATCGCAAGAAGACCAAGTCGCTTCATGAACCGGAGCATGCGACATCCGCCTGGCTTGTGAAAGCGGCCCCGAGTCCGAGTGGTGTGCGGTTTGGTGCCAGAGCAGGTGTTCACGCGGCAGGGTTCGGAGGCGCCAGTCGGGCAACGCTATTGCTCAACCGCTCCGATGTCACATCCGGTCGATGGCCGGGCCAACCCGCGCTGATCGATCGGCTCGAAGCAAATCGCCGAACCCTGAACTTGGGGGGCCAGCGGCAAATGCGTCTGGGTCGCACCACCATTGCTGTCTCTTATACACATCTCCGAGCCCACGAGACCTCTCTACATCTCGT
>CAJXVA010000163.1 GCA_913061055.1 uncultured Pseudomonadota bacterium | reverse complement strand
CCCAGTGCCCGAGCCCCTCGAGGAGGCGTTGCCGGAGGAGGAGCCCGAGGCCCCCATCGATGCTCCCCGCCGGAAGGCGGCCCCGACTCCCTCTGCAGACGAGTTGCTCCGCACAGCCCAGGACGCGCTCGCGGCCAAAGACACGACCGGGGCGATCCGGAAGTACAGCGCGCTGGTCCGCCACCACCCGCGGAGCGCCCAAGCGCGGGCGGCTCGTGTTTCGCTGGGGCGCCTACAGCTGTCGTCGGGCCGAGCGAAGAAAGCACTCGCGCAGTTCGACCGCTACCTCGACGGTACGGGAGGCGGGCTCCGTCGCGAGGCTGAGCTCGGTCGCATCGACGCCCTGCGCAAACTCGGTCGCGCCGACGCGCAGAAGCGAGCCATCGAAGCCTTCCTCAAAGCGCACCCCAACACCGTTCATGCCGGCCGCCTGCGCAAGCAGCTCGAGACCCTCCCATGATTCCCATGATGCGGCTGTGCTGCCTCACGCTTGTCCTCGCGTTCGGCTGCGACCTCGAGGATGACGTCCTCATCGTCGAGACCACGGGCGGACAGACCGACTCCGCGGATGGCAGCGGATCGGAAGGGAGCGGCTCCGAGACCAACACTGCCGAGGTGAACCAGCAGTGCTCGCTCCCAGGCTGCACGCTCTCGTGCGAGAACGAAGACACGTGCAACCAGAGCTGTGACCTGGGCGGATGCACCACCGAGTGCATCAACGTCGACACTTGCGACATCTCGTGCGGCGGCCTCGGGTGCGCCAGCGTATGCACCGACACCACGACGTGCCGTCTATCCTGTCCGCAAGGCGGCTGCACCCTCGACTGCGAGGGCGCCGAAACCTGTGAGATCGTCGACTGCGGATCGGCCTGCGCCGTCACCTGCGGTGGTGCCCCCAACTGCGCCGTCTCCTGCGAAGCCGGCAACGGCTGCGCTGCGGGCTAGCACCTCACGCCCGAAGTCCGTGCCGGGTTTCTGCGCGACCCCCCTCCGGGTGTGGGGTCGCTCCGAAACCCTCGGTTCGGCAGGCGCTGCGCATCCCTCCGGGATGCTTCGCTCTGTTGCTCCGAACTCCTCCGAGAACCCGGAATGGACTTCAGAACTGACGTACTAGGAACACCGCCGGCGGTCCCGCGTCAGTCCGAAGGAGCGTTCGCCTTTGCGGCGTCGGTCAACGCAGCGGTCGTGCAGGAGACCTCGCACGGGCCACAACCGAACCGGACATGGAAGTGTTTTTCGTGTCCGGGGTAGTGACGGACCAACCCGCGGCGGACATAAGCGCCGCGCGGGTATTGAAGCATCGACTTGAGGGTGCCCTCGTCTGCGCCTGCGGCTTTCGCCGCCCGATACAAATACTTCTGTCGTTTGTAGTCCAAGAAGATGACCTGGGTGTCGACGAGTGACAGCGCCTGCACGAACGCCCACGCGGCGGCCCAGTCCACCCGCCTCACCTTGAGTTCGGCGTAGCGAGACACGCCGTCGCGCCGCGGCAGCCGGATGTCGATGTCGCGCCCGGTCTGGTGAGACTTGTGATGGCCCAGTGGGCCTCCGCGAGGACCACTCATCGCGCCGATCGCCAGGGTCCCGGGCCACGACGCCTTGTCGCGAAAGTCCGACAGTGCGGTCAGCAACTCGGTGACGGCGTGCGTGGTTCCGTAGGCGCTGCGCGGGAGTCGGAGCCAGTACCCCTCGCCCTCGGGGATGTGGACCCCGCCCAGCAGCGAGCCCATGTCCGGCGAGCCAACCCCAACCCCACCTCGCGGCACGACTTCGTCGGCACCGGGCGAGGCGGCGATCCAGTCGCGCAGAATCGGGTCCGCATGAACCTTGAGCACCGTGCCGGGATCCATCTTGCCCCGGTACGGATAGTTGTACGCGCGCAGGTCGGGCGCGGTCGCACCGAATGCATGAGCAACGCTGCCCCAGGTGTCCCCCTCCTGAACCTCGTACTCGATCTTCTCCCGCGGCGGCGGGATCCGAGCCGCCTTGATCTTGAGCCGCGCGCCTCGTCTCACCCGATTGACCTCGTCGCCCAGGACGTTCCACCCGCGGACTTCCCATGGCGCCACGCCATGCCGGAATGCGATGTCCGGAATGGTCTCGCGCGACTGCACCCGGTGACGAACCCATCGCCGCCGCGGCGGAACTTCGACCTCATACTGCGTGTCGCATCGGGCCGGGTCGAACCGCCATGCCCCGGCGTCATCGTCCTCGCTCTCTTCGGTCGGCACCGAGAGGTCGGCAACCGAGCCATCGAATGCAGGCTGACCCGGCGGGGCACCTTGGGGCACAGGCGGCTCGATCTCTTCGAGCGGTACACCGAGCGCGCTCGCTACGAGCGTCGCCAAGGTCACCAACCATCCTCCCGCCATGCTCACAAGTATGACCGACGAGCGGGCCTGCTGAATAGTCAGGTCCGCGCGAGAAGCGTCGCGGACCTCCCGTATACTCCGCTCCATGGTCGTTCGCCGCCGTTTGTTGGGTTGGGTTTGCTGCGCATTGGCTCTTGGAACGGGGTGTGGGGACGATGGCGACACGTCGATGGGCGAATCCGAGACGGGCTCGAGCACCACCGTCGGGCCAACCTCGCCGGCCACGACGGACGAGACCACCACCACCGGTCCAGACGCATCGAGCACGGGTGAAACCACAATCGACGAGCCTGACCCGGAGGTCGACTGGCCCCAGCTGGACTGCGACCCACTCGTACCGGAGTACTGCGGCTACCCCTTTCCGAACAACGTCTTCACCGTTGCGGACGAGAGCACCGACACCGGACGCCGGCTCGCGCTCTCCGAAGCGCTGATGCCCACGAGCAAGACCGACGTCAAGCCCATGAATGCAGCCTGGGACTCCCGGGACGGCTTCTCCGTGGGCTCCGTGATGATGGTGCACATGCCGGGCGCAACCGAAACCGGCCTACCGATCATCACGGGCGTCGCGGCTTCGCTGGATGCCGAATCCCCCACCGTACTGCTCGACGCGGAGTCCGGAGAGCGACTCCCACACTTCACCGAGATCGAGCGGGTCCAGGACACGACCCGCGCCACGTTGTTCATCCGCCCCGCCGTTGCGCTCACGCCGGGGCGCCGCTACATCGTCGCGATTCGAAACGTCGTCGACGACGCCGGCGCACCGCTGGCGGCATCGGAAGGGTTCGCGGCGCTTCGCGACCTCACCGAAGCCCAGGGCCCGGATATCGACAGCCGCCGCCCCCTGTACGCGGACATCTTCTCGCGACTGGGCGATGCGGGCGTCGAGCGCGACACGCTTCAGCTCGCGTGGGACTTCACCACCGCCAGCGACACCAACAACACAGAACAGCTCGTCCACATGCGGGACGTCGCGCTGGCCGAGGTCGGCGACGCGCCAGGCTTCGAGCTGATCGAGGTCACCACAGACTTCGACCCTCGCATCGCCTATCACATCGAGGGTCGCTTCTCGGTCCCGCTGTTCCTCGACGTACCCGGCCCAGTCTCGGTGCTCAACCTCGGCAACGATGGGCTCCCCGAGGCCAACGGCACCGCCGACTTCCGCTTCACGATGCTCATCCCCGCCTCGGCCACCGAAGAGAACCCGGCTGCATTGCTTCAGTTTGGGCACGGCCTGCTCAACGAACGCGACGAGGTTGAGCGCGACCACCTCATGGACTTCATGGACACGTACGGGTACGCGATGTACTCGACGGACTGGATCGGGTTGTCCGCCCCCGACGAGGCGTTCCTCGGCGTGATCTTCGACAGCGGCCGCATTCACGAATACGAGGGGCAGTTCGCTCGGACGCAGCAGGCCGTCATCAATGCGCTCGTCCTCAACCGGGTGGTCACGGGCACGATCGCGACGGATGAGACCTACGCGCCGCTGTTGGACGCGTCCCAAAACTACTACTACGGCATCAGCCTCGGCGGCATCCTGGGGACCGTCTATATGGCGCTCTCCACCGACGTGACCCGCGGGGCCGCCGACGTGATGGGTGCCCCGTTCGTCACCCTGCTGACCCGGAGCCGCCAGTTCGATCCGTTCTTCGCCATCGCGAACAACACCTACGAGGACCCGCGAGATGTCCAGATGGCGCTCTCACTCACCCAGAACTTCTGGGACCGCTCTGAGCCCGTGGGCTTCTTGCCCCACCTGCGCGACGACCCCTTCGAGGGCTCGCCGGTTCACGAGCTGATGATGCGAGCCGCCGTCGGCGACCACTCGGTCTCCACTGCTTCGGCTCACTTCCAGGCTCGCTCGCTCGGCGCACCGCACGTGGAGTCCGGCGTCCGCGAGGTGTTCGGCCTCGAGACCGCAGCCGAGGCCGAGGGCATCGCGTACATCGAGTACGATTTTGGGCTCCCGTCCGAGCCCGCCTGCCCTGTCCCGATGCGGTTGTGCACCGATCCTCACGGGGCTCTGCGGGGGCTGCCGTCCGCGGACGAGCAGCTCGACCGTTTCCTGCGAACCGGCGAAGTCGTGAACTCGTGCCCTGATGGCGTCTGCTCGTTTCCGGAGCTCTCCGGCTGCGAGGGTGGCGAAGAGGACGAAGACCTCTGCAACCCATAAACGCGCCGGCCCACACGTAGCCCGCACTTTTCGTCACGGACTCGGGCTCGGTGCCGGACTGATGTTCGATGCCCCGATGGCACGCGACTGTAGGGCTTTGGGGGATGCTCGTGCTTCTGGCATGTGGCCGGACCGATCTTGCGAGCCAGACGGGCTCCGGCACAGAGACCGAGAACGACCCCACGACATCATCGGAGGACGCCAGCGGGACAACGCTTCCCCCGGGCGCGGAGTGTGTGGTCAACCTCGACTGCCCCGAGAGCTCGATCTGCGTCCAAGAAACGTGCGTGTGCATCACAGGCTGCAACCCCTGCGGCGGCGACCAGGACTGTCCAGCGGGGCTCACATGCCTCGATGGCATCTGCCGCGGCGGACGGGCCTGCACGCAGGATGAACAGTGTGCCCCAGCTCAGGGCTGCATCGATTTCGAGTGCGTCGCCAACGTGTCGTGTGCCTTCAACGAAGAATGTGAAGACGGGCAGATCTGCAGCGATGGCTTCTGCGACGCGGGCTCGGAGTGCACAGAGCACAGCCACTGCCCCGCCGGAATGTTCTGCCAGAACGACGACTGCAAGGAGTACGTGGGCGGCTGAGCGTACGCTCGGTCAGCGCGGCAGGATCACCCGGTAGGTCAGGTTCATCCGTGGCCCGACGGGTTTCTTGGTTCGCGGGACCCAGTGTTTGAACTCCGACTGGGTCCGGCCCCCCATGACCAAGAGGTCGCCGGCACCCAGGGCGTACTCGACTGCGTCCCCTCCAGTCTTGCGTCGCAGCAAGAACCGGCGCCGCGCGCCCAAGGAGACCGAAGCGATCCCGATGTCGTCTCGCGCAGGCCCAAGCTCGCGTTCATCGTCCGCGTGGGCCCCCATGGCGTCCGTGCCATCGCGATAGAAGTTCGCGAGCACGCTGTTGAACGCGTACCCAGTCGTCTCGCGCAGCCGGTCACGAATCTCGGCCAACGCGGGGACCCACGGCAACGGCTCGAACCCGCGCCCGGAGTATCGATATCCGCATCCTGGGTCGCCGTGCCAGCTGGTCAACCGCGGCGTCAGGTGGGTCTTGCCGAACATCGTGATCGGCTCCTGCCGGAGCGGAAGCGTCCCGAGCAGCGTCTGCATCACCTGCTCGTGCGAGCTGACGAACCCCGGAACGAGTCGAGCCCAGCAGCCGCCTCCGAGGTCTCCCTCGTACGCGCCGGGCTGGGCTCGTGTCGTCGGCATGATGCCGAGGCCTCTACATGTGCGAGATGACGTCGGAGCCGAACTCCGAGCACTTGCGCAGAGTCGCGCCGTCCATCTGACGCTCGAAGTCGTAGGTGACGGTCTTGGCACCGATGGCGCCGTCCATGCCCTTGATGATCAGGTCGGCGGCTTCGGTCCAGCCCAAGAAGCGGAACATCATCTCACCGGAGAGGATGACCGAACCGGGGTTGACCTTGTCCTGGCCGGCGTACTTCGGCGCCGTGCCGTGGGTCGCCTCGAACAGGGCCACGCCCGTGTCGTAGTTGATGTTGCCGCCCGGCGCGATGCCAATGCCGCCCACGCAGGCTGCGAGCGCATCGGAGATGTAGTCGCCGTTGAGGTTCATCGTGGCGATGACGTCGTACTCGGCGGGACGGGTCAGCAGCTGCTGCAAGAAGGCGTCGGCGATCACGTCCTTGACGATGATCTTGTGTCCGTCCTTCTCGATGGTCTGCCACGGGCCGCCGTCGAGTTCTTGTCCGCCGAACTCGTTCTTGGCCAGCGCGTAGCCCCAGTCGCGGAACGCCCCCTCGGTGAACTTCATGATGTTCCCCTTGTGGACGAGCGTCAGGCTCTTGCGCTTGTTGTCGAAGGCGTACTTGATCGCGGCGCGGACGATGCGATTGGTGCCCTCTTCCGAGATGGGCTTGATGCCCAGGCCGGCGGTGTTCGGGAAGCGGATCTTGCCGAAGCGGTCCGCGAAGTGCTCCTGAAGCAGGGCCTTGAAGCGCGTGTTGTCCTCGGAGCCGTGCTCGAACTCGATGCCCGCGTAGATGTCCTCGGTGTTCTCGCGGAAGATGACCATGTTGGTCTTCTCCGGGTGCTTCACCGGGCTGGGAACCCCTTCGAACCAACGGACGGGACGAAGGCACGTGTACAGGTCGAGCTGCTGTCGCAGGGCGACGTTGAGGCTGCGGATACCGCCACCGACAGGTGTGGTCAGCGGACCCTTGATGCCCACGAGGAACTCACGGAATGCGTCGGTGGTGGCCGCGGGGAGCCACTCGCCGGTCTGGCTGAAGGCCTTCTCGCCCGCCAGGACTTCTTTCCACTCGATCTTGCGCTTGCCGCCGTAGGCTTTCTCGACCGAAGCATCAAACACGCGAACAGCCGAGGCCCAGATGTCGGGTCCGATTCCGTCGCCCTCGATGAAGGGAATGATCGGTTGGTCGGGCACCTGCAGCCCGGAGTCGTTCATCGTGATCTTCTCGCCCATATCGAGCGGCGGTATACCACCGGGGTACGGGGCGCAAAAGAGGGTTCCGGGGCGGATCACGGGACGCAGTGGACGATTTGGGTGAGTAAACCGTCGCCGCGCGACCCTCGCCAATCGTGGTGCTAGGCTGATCGGGTGACATTTGGATGGTTGGCCGGCACAGGATGGTGCGGTCGAGGCGGCCTTGCAGCGGGGCTCGGCTTCGCGTGCGTGCTCGCATTCCCGAGCCAAGCTTCGGCCGGCCACTGCGAGTATTGCAACAGCGGGCTGCCGGCGCGGGTCGACATCGAGCCCTCGTCACTCCCGCCCGATGGGGTCCTACTCGTGCTGCTCATTGACCAGCGCGACCGCAAGCTTGATCCAGAGTGGTGGGACGCAGTGTCGATTGAGGTGCTCGACGCGAACGAAGCGACCGTCCCGGGGGGCCTCGAGGTTCTCGACGGGGTGACCCCTGGGGTTTGGAGACCCGACACCCCCTGGACCGAGGGTGAGTACAGCGTCTCGGTGTCGGTCGACCTGGGCGGAGACTGCGGGGTCCCACAGCACGTCTTCTCCGTCTCCGTCGACGCAACGGTGCAACCCGCCCCGATGCCCAGCGTCGAGATCACCTCCGACTACGTCCCGGAGGTCCGAGGCACGATTGAGAACTTGGTTTGTTGCGATGGAGCCAGTCCGTACGAAGCCAGCGTCCCAGGCATTCTGTGTCCCGGCTATCCCTCGACCTCGATCGACTACTCGGGCGGATACTGCACCTGGATCGAGGCAGACGGTCGCTTGAGGGTCTCGGCTGCGCTCGATGAGAACGAAGTCTCGCGGTTTTCGATCCGGGAACGCACCACCGGGGCTCGTCCAACAACGACATCAGGCCGGATGCAGCTCCAGCTCAGCGCGGCGGCCTGTTTGGAGTTCGAGGTCGTGGACCTGGTGTCCGGAGCCCGGGAGAGTACAGAGGCATGCGTCGAGGAGCAGCCAAGCATGCCGTTGGGTCTGCACACGCGGCCAGAGATCGAAGCCGAACTCGCCGACGCCTGCGATGGGCCGGGGTATGTGTGCGACCCGGGATCTTGGAGTTCGCTCGCGGGATGTGCCTTGTGGCCCGACGGCGGTGCGCCACCTTCACCACCGGCGGAGGAAGACACCGATGGTCCCGCCCAAGAGGCGCACGAGGGTGGCTGCTCCGTCACCCACCCACAGTCAGCGTGGCTGATGCTTCTCGTCATCCTGGGACTCCGATGCCGCAGGAGGTCCTGGTGAAGTGCCTCCCCACGCTCGCGGTGAGCCTTCTGCTGCTTGCGCTGCCCGGCCCCGCGCACGCAAGCCACTGCACCGGTTGCGAGACCCCAGCTCCAATCGCGATCCAGGTCGTCCCGGCGATCATCCCCGTGACGGGGCCGCTGGTGATCACCATGGAGCAGATGCACGCCTGGTACGATTTCCAGATCGACCCCGCGCACTGGGAGACAGTCCAAGTCGAGGTCCTCAGCGACGACGGCATGCTCGCCGAAGGCGACCTGCAGATCCTTGAGGGTTTTTCTCCAAGGCTCTGGCGCCCCGCCACACCGCTGCTCCCCGGCGGCTACACGGTCACCGCGCGCATCGTCCCCGACGACGAGTGCCCCGCGTACGAGCAGGAGTTCGAGGTCACCGTCCAACAGACCGTCGAGCTTCCGGCCGAACCGGAGGTTCTCATCACCACCGAGGCACGGTCCCGAGCCAACTCGAACTTCAGCAACTACGTGTGCTGCGACGGCGCAAAGCCGTACCACCCTGACGAACCCGGTAGCGGATGCTTCAGCCAGCCACAATCGACCGAATGGTTGGCCGGTTTCTGCACGCCACTGACCGAGGACCACTGGCTCCGCGTCGAGGCGTCGCTCGAAGAGCCAGCGACCGGGTTCTTCACCCTGCGCGAAACCACGACTGGGGACCGACCCGCCGGCGGCTCCACCGCTGTGTTGCTCGAGATCGACGAGCCGGGCTGCCTCGAGTTCGAGGTCCTCGACCTTCACGCCGGGACAACGAGGCTTACCTCGTGGTGCCCCGACGATGCAGCATGGCTGGGCGTCCTTGAGCGCGACGGCGTTGAAGGTGAACTCGCGGCAACGTGCGCGAGCCCGCCCTATCTGTGCGGGGAAGCACCGAGTGATCCGTGCAGGCTCTGGCCGAACGGCGGCGTGATCGACCCCTGTAGCCCGGGCGCGACCTCTGGCGGCGTCCAGACGGATACGGATACCGACTCACAGGGGCCTTCAGCGCCGGAGTCAGGCGACGCCGGCTGTACGTTGGGTCGGACATCGCGCGGCACCTCCCTTCTCACGCTCCTCGCCCTCATGACATGCGCCCGACGACGTCGCGGGGCCTAGCGCGGGAGAGTCCACCAACACCCCGGAAACGTCGCGTGCCCGAGTCGCGCCACGGGATTCGATGCGACTCAATGCCGCTCCCCGCAGCCGGCCGAGGCCAAGCGGCCGGCATCCCTCTACCAATCGTCGCGGAACCGCAGCACCTTGTCGCGCACCCGCTGATACACAC
The DNA here is from genome assembly GCA_913061055.1 of uncultured Pseudomonadota bacterium. Taxonomy (GTDB): domain Bacteria; phylum Myxococcota_A; class Polyangia; order Nannocystales; family Nannocystaceae; genus CAJXVA01. The sequence goes on along the minus strand of CAJXVA010000163.1, from coordinate 8,989 downwards.
CGCTCGTCGCCCGCACGTCGCCCGCGTTGTAGAGCGCGATCGAAGCGATGTCGCCCTTCTCATACGTACTCGCCACCATCGACCCGTCCATGTCCTCCTTCGGGGAGGTCAGTCCAAGCGCCCAGCACACGACGTCGAGCGATGAAGGCCCGGCGTTCTGCCCAAGCGCGTAGTACAGATCGAGGTGCGGTCTCAGGGAGAACCGATTCGACAGCAGGTCGACACGAGCATCGACGTCGTGAATCAAACTGCGGCCCTGCAAGAAGGGCACGTCGAAGCCGCGTCCGTTGTAGGTCACGACGACCTCGGCATAGCCAGCGAGAACCCAAAACGCGCGGAGCAGGTCCTTCTCGGACACAGGCCGGATCCATGCCGGCAACGACGCCACGTCCACGTCCACGCCCTCGGGCAGGACGACAAACACGGTGACCTCCATCGTGCGCGGATCTTGCTCGCCATCCCCGACGGCCAACGAGATGACCTTGCCGAAGTACGGCGACAGGCTCATGACCTTCGACTGGTCCCAGTCTTTTCGCTCGGCGACCTTGGCCACCGACTGCGCGATGGTCGAAGGCTCCTTGCGAAGGTCGACGGCCGGCGCGGTCTCGATGTCGAACACCAGCGTCTTGCACAGGATGTCGGAGACGAGGTCGTACCCCTCTTCCATCAGGGACTCGGCCGAGTACCCCGGGTCGCCCTCCTCGGCCTTGCGGATCCGGCGGACATTGAGCTGGACCGCGCCCTTGTAGGTGTCGACCTCGAACAACGCTTTGACGTGATCTCCGACCTCGAGGGCGTCGACGGCCTGCATCGCCCGCGAGCTGTCCGACCAGATCTTCCCCGCCGCCGACCCCTCCCGATCCACGAGCTTCACCTCGACGAAGGGCTTTCCGGCCCGCGTCTGCGCCTTGCGAACCGACCGCAGCACCGCGTAGGCGGTGAACAAGCCCCCCTTGGCCTCGAGGGCCCCCAGATTGGGCAAATGTGTGGGTTCGGAGCCCTGTGCGTCCACCGGGGCGAGCCTACCCCCGTTTCCGGCGCTCTGGGCCCCGCTTTGCCACTGCCCCATGGTTCGCCGCGGCTCAGCATGCTAACGATGCACGGCGCCGAAAGGTGGCCGCCTGCAGCGGTCACGCGACGGGCGCACATGCAAGGAGTCCATCATGGCTGACCTCAAAGGTTCGAAGACGCACGACAACCTCAAGGCCGCGTTCGCCGGGGAATCCCAGGCCAACCGCCGTTACCTCTACTTCGCCAAGGTCGCCGACGTCGAAGGCTACCCCGAGATCGCGGGCAACTTCCGCGAGACCGCTGAAGGCGAGACCGGCCACGCACACGGCCACCTCGACTACATCAAGAAGGTTGGCGATCCCGCCACGGGCCTTCCGATCGGTGACACCACCGAGAACCTCGCCGCGGCCGTCGCTGGCGAGACGCACGAGTACACGGACATGTACCCGGGCATGGCGAAGACCGCTCGCGAAGAGGGCTTCTCCGAGATCGCCGACTGGTTCGAGACTCTCGCCAAGGCCGAAAAAGCCCACGCGGGTCGCTTCCAGAAGCTTCTCAACGACATCGGCTAGTCGGAACTTCGGTTCCACGAAATGGCGGTGCTGGCCTCGGTCACACCGCCATTTCTATTGGTTCGCAGCCCTCACAGGCTTCCCACGCCGCCGCGGGGAGCAACGGATGCCGACGCCTGCTAGGCTCCCGGCCGCACCGTGGGTGACCCGAAGAACATCTCGTACCAGCCGACCGACGGCCTGTCCTACGACCCCAGCGAAGACAAGTACTGGGACGAGGAGGCGCTCGGCAAAGAAGTCGAGCGCACATTCGAGGTCTGCCACGGCTGCCGCATGTGCTTCAAGTACTGCGACTCGTTCCCGGACCTGTTCAAGCTCATCGACGACAAGCACGACGGCGACGTCACCAAGCTGAGTCGCGAAGAGACCGACGGAGTCATGGACTCGTGTTTCCAATGCAAGCTGTGCGAGGTCCAGTGCCCGTACACCCCGCGCGACGACCACGAGTTTCAGCTCGATTTCCCCAAGCTCGTCCATCGCTACCAGGCCATTCGCTACAAGAAGAACGGCCCCACCCTGCAGGACCGGGCGATGCGCGACCCCGATGCAGCCGCTGGCCTCGCTCGTGCCAGCCTCGGCATGGCCAACGTCATGAACCGCGTGGGGTTGCACCGATGGTTCATGGAGAAGGTGATCGGCATTCACCGCGACAAGCTCCTGCCCGACTTCGCAGGCCAGACGTTCTCGTCGTGGGCAGCCCGCGAGGACAAGATCAAGGACACGCCCGGCAGCGAAGCGGTCCTGTTTCAGACCTGCTACGTCGAGCACAACGAGCCCGACATCGGCAAAGACACGGTCGAAGTCCTCGAGCGCAACGGCGTCGACATCGGCTGCGTGAAGGGGCTGAACTGCTGCGGCATGCCAGCCTGGGAGCGCGGTGACCTGGAGCTGCTGCGCAAGAAGGCCAAGGCCAACCTCGATCTGCTCGAGCCGCACGTTGATGCGGGCTCGAAGGTCCTGGCGATCAACCCCACCTGTTCGATGATGCTTCGGCGCGAGTATCCCGAACTCGTCGAGCCGGCCGACAAGGCCCGCGCCCAGAAGATCGCCGACGCCGTGCAGGACCCCAGCGAGTTTCTGTGGTCGCTGCGCAAGGAAGAGCGGTTCAACACCGACTTCGCCAGCAGCCCCGACGGAAAGGTTGCGTACCACGCACCCTGTCACCTACGGACACAAGGCAAAGGCTTCAAGGGGCGCGACCTGTTGCGCAAGTTGCCCGGCGTCAAGCCGGCCACCGTGATGGAGTGCTGCGGTCACGACGGCACCTACGCAATGCGTGTCGAAGGGTTCGAGCCCTCGCAACGCATCGGCAAGCGTTCCTTCGAAGGCATGAAGGAAGCCGAGACCGAGATCTGGGCGACCGACTGCCCCCTGGCGGCGCTTCAGTTCGAACAGCATGCCGGCGTTCGCCCGATGCATCCCATGTCTCTGCTCGCCAAAGCCTACCGCGGCGAGTCATTCAAGAAGCCGCAGCTGCCATCCGCGGCCCCATCCGACGAGGAGTCCAAGCCATGAAACCCGTCCTACGCAACGAGCTGCTCGACCATGTCACCTACACCGAAAAGCGCGACGAACTGCGACCGCTCGCGATGGCGGCCAAAGCTCCTCGGCGAGTCGAGGTGGGCGATGCGCTGGTGTTCCTGTTCGAGAACCAGGACACCGTGCGCTACCAAGTGCAGGAGATGATGCGGGTCGAGCGGATCGTCAAAGAGAAAGACATCGAGCACGAGCTCGAGACCTACAACGAGCTGCTCGGCGGCCCCGGCGAGCTCGGCTCCACCTTGCTGATCGGGATCGACGACGAAGCCGAGCGGGACGTGAAGCTCAATGCCTGGCTTCAGCTCCCCAAGCACCTGTACGCCAAGCTCCCCGACGGCACCCGGGTGCGACCCGTCTACGACGAGCGCCAGGTCGGGGAGACCCGGCTGAGCTCGGTGCAGTACCTCCGTTTCCCCGTCGGCGGCGTCACACCCGTCGCGATGGGCTCGGACCTGCCCGAGCACACGGTCGAAGTGGCACTCACTGACGAGCAGCGAGCCGCCCTCGAAGCCGACCTGCGCGAAGACTGAGCGCACCGAAATCGTCCTGAACCCCGTCGATTTCAGGACTACAGCCCCCGCCTCCCGTGTCCTTTCCATACGGCCTCAACAACGGCCGAGAAAGGAACGACAGAGCATGGGTGGCATGGGTTCGGGCGGAGTTGGATTTGTCGCGGAGCTGCGTCGTCAGGCACGTCGAGACGAGGCACGCCGGGAGAAGAGGCGAGCCCAGCGGCAAGCTCGACAGGACGGGATTCGCGCGCTCCGCGAGTCCGGCGCGATCTCGCCGGACTCCATGCGGTGGCCCTTCGCATGCGCGTCCGTCTGCGGCCATTGCGGAGCGATCGCGCTTCCGGGCGCACCCTCGCCCAGCGCGCCCACGACCGTGGACGCGCAGAGGCGATGCGACCGCTGCAACGCCCCCGGCAACACGCTGATCGACCTGGCCAACCGGGAAATGGCCGGCGCACTGGTCACCTCCGAGGTCCATGACCGGGAGGTCCGCGGTGCCCGTCACCGGACCATCGGTGGCCCCATCGCAAGCACGGTGCTCTTGGGTGCGCTTGCGGTGCTCGCGTTCGTCCTCGGGATTGCGCCGATCGTCGGTGCAACGCTGGCCGCGGCCGGCGTCGTTCCCGGTACCGTGGCGGTGCAGCAGTTGTCGGCGCTACAGAGCGCTCCCGCGCGCGCCCGTCGCTGGGCCCATCATCCCCGGACCCAGCGGTCCACGAAGGAGTCCAACGGTGTGGCAACCGGCCAACTCCGACAGGCACCCCTGACCGGCCGCGACTGCATCGGGTACGACGTGCGGGTGGTGTGGAGTGGTGAGCGGCCCACGTCCCCTGCGGCAATGGCCCTGCAGGAGCAGGACGTCGAGACGCTGCGTATCGGCGAGACGGACGCGTCGCAGGCCTATGTGGCCCTGCAGCCCGAGCGCATCTCAACCGCGCAGGTCCTCGCATCGCCCGCTGCGGTGCGCTACCTCGCAACCCGAGGCCTCGAGCCCACCGATGGTGCGTTCGACTACTACGAGACGGTCATCGTCGAGCAAGACGTGCTCGTGACGAAGACCGATGCCGCCGGAAGACAGGAAGTCGCCGCAGCATGAAGTGAGCGGCGCAGTGAGCCCTTGTGTTCGCTGCGCCGCTTTGTACGATCGCTACAGATGCGCAGAGCGATCATCGTCGTCATGGCCTGCGGCCTCGGGTGTGGTGCACCACAGCCCGAGCCTGCCCGCGTCGACCCACCGGTCATCGAAGAGGTGCCCGAGCCCGCCCCGCATGAGCCGACGCCACCACCTCGGTTCGACATCCCGCGCCCGGTCCCGCCTGCCCCGCCGCGCCGCGTCTCCTTCCCTCTCGCCGGAACCGTCCTCGCGCACGGCGGAGGCCCACTGCGTGCGGACGTCATCCAACGGTTCTGCCGAGTCTGCGGGCCGAGCGGAAGACTCGTACTGATTCCCACCGCGGCCGAAGGCGCGGACAGCCCGGCCACCCTCGAGAAACTCCCCAAGCGCTGGCTCGATCGCGTCGGGCGCGTCGACGTCCTGCATACGCTCGACCCCGAGCGTGCGAATGAACCGGAGTTCCTCGCCCCCCTTCGAGACGCGGACTGCGTCTGGTTCGGTGGCGGGGCCCAAGGACGCCTCCGAGACGCATACGTCGACACCGACGTGAAGGAGGCGCTGCACGCCGTGCTGCTGCGCGGAGGAATCGTCGGAGGGTACTCCGCCGGCGCCGCGATTCTCTCCGACGTGATCATTCGGCGCGGAAACCCGGACCCGGTCGAAGATGTCGGGTTCGGCGTCCTTCCGGGGGTGATCGTGGACCAGCACTTCCTCGCCAAAGAACGCGAGCCGCGGCTGCTCACGATGCTCTCCCGCCACCCCGAGCGCATCGGCTACGGGATCGACGAGGACACGGCGATCCTCGTGCACGGCTCCACCTACGAAGTCATCGGCAACAGCGTGGTCCGTCGGTGCGAACACGCCAAGGGGTGCAAGTCCCTCGAAGCGGGCGCGAAGGGCTCGTTCCCGTAGCGTTAGAAAAGCGTGGAAGCGCGTGGCTCGTCCGGGAGTCCCGGTGCCGCAGAACCGAGGGCACGGCCCGCGAGTGCGCCCGCCATGCCCAAGCCGGCGAGGAGGGCAACGTGCAGACCCCAGCCGAACGCGAGGTCTCCGGCCCGCTGCAGCTCCATCCACGCCGCGATCGCAGCGACCACCATGCCGCCCCATCGGACGTACCAGCCAACGCGGGGGCCATCGCCTTCGGCGTGGGCGCGCGCCGTATGAACCGCAAGTCGCACGCCCGAGACCAGCGCGAAGCCCAGCAACGGCAGCGCGGCAACCGAGACGCCCGACATCCACAGCACCAGCGCCACCAACACGAGTTGGCTGTGCATGAACGCGACCGGCACCCGGAGGATGCGACGCGCAACCCCGGGTGGGCAGGCCAACGGCGCGACCGCGACCGCGATGCCGAACAGGAACGGCGAGCCGAACCCGACCATCATCAGCAGCCCCTCGAGCACGCCGCGAGAAAACTCGGAGCGGAGCAAGGCCAAGAACGAGTGCCCCTCGGGCGTCCATGGCAGGGCACTGCTCACCGCCAGGACGAGTCCAGCCACCGCCACTGACATCGGCAGGGGCGCTTCAGGTCTGGCCACTACAGGTTCGCCGTCGTCGACCACGAGTGCAGGATCGCACGCTTGGGGGACTCGAAAACCGACTCGCATTGCGACAACAGGGGATCACTGCCCCCAACGCTTCGAGAGGTGCGATCTTGGTCGTTCGGAAGCAATGGCAGCCTGGCGAGACAGGGGCGCGCAGGGCAGTTTCGGTAGCGAAAACACGACCGAAAAAAGCCGAGTTGGACCCGGAAGAACGGCAAGACCCGGTGTCTGACCTTGGACGGCGCAGGATGATGCCGTTCTCAACGTTCGCCCGCGCGCGACTCGCCGCCCCGACCGCCTCGGCTGGGGTCTCCTCAAGAGTCCGCGCTTCCTGGTTCAGCCCTCGGGTGGGGGCCCGGAGTTGAACCAAAGGCGAAACCCCAAGGCCCCGGACTCAGCCCGGAACGCATGGGGATAAAAGTTGGGGGCCTAGCCGACCGGGGTTGGATGCGGAAGGGGGGAAGCCCCGGTCGGCTAGGCCACACTCAACAAGGATGGATATAGCAAACCCACCCTGGGTGCGGTAGAGCTTTGCCGTGCTCGGGGGCGGGTTTCTCGTAGATCTCTTCGTCAGCGGCCCCACGGGCTTGGCAACGGGCAATCACGCGACGCCGCAGAAACCAGCAGGCAGCCGTCCCCACCCTTCGGTGGACGAATGCGGGCCTCCCGCTGAACTGCGATTCGCGGGCGACCGACGGGAGATCCGCTGATGTGCGGCCGATTCACGCTGACCACAGCGGACTACGTGTCGGTGGGACAGGCACTCGACGCCGACTTCACCCGGTCCTTCGCCGAGACGTACCAGCCGCGCTTCAACGTCGCCCCGTCCGACTCGCATTGGATCGTCTGCCTCGAGCCGGAGGCTCCGCGGCCGGCGATCGGTCTGGGCACGTGGGGATTCCCAAGCTCGCGCGGGCCCATGATCAACGCGCGAAGCGAAACCATGCACGTCCGGCCGACGTTCCGCGACGCAGTGTGGAGCGGGCGATGCGGCGTGGTGACTGACGGTTTCCTGGAGTGGAGCGGTCCCAAGGGGGCGCGCCAGCCGTACTGGTTCCATCGACCCGACGACGCGCCGTTCGTATTCGCAGGGCTGTACCGCGACGACGTCAATCCGGACTCCGGAGAGGTCTCCCGCCGGTTCACCGTACTGACCACCCGCCCCAATCCACTCGTCGCACCCCACCACGACCGCATGCCGGTGATCCTCGACTCTCGCGGGTCTGATGCGTGGCTTCGCTGGTCTCCAACGGCCCGAACACCCGAGGCGGTGAACGAGCTCCGTGGGCTCCTAGAGCCTGTCGCAGACCAGTGGCTGGTCAGCACCCCCGTATCCCGTAGGGTCAGCGACGTGCGGAACGACGACCCCGAGTGTTTGGAGCCCGTCGACCCGCCCACTCCCCCGCCCGAGCAACAGTCCCTCTTCTAGCCGATGCTCGCGCCTCTCATCGGTGTCGTGCTCGCGTCCGCGCCCGCAACGACCGAGACGATCACCCCCGAGCCCCGACACTACGTCGCGGTTCGAACGGTGGATGAGATGGTGATCGACGGCCGTGCCGACGAGAAGACGTGGGACCTCGCGCCGCCCGAAGACCGCTTTCGCGAGCGCTCCCCGAATCTCGGCGAAGCTGCTCCCCTGCGGACCGAGTTCAAGGTCGCGTACGACGACCAGTACCTCTACGTGTTCGTCGAGGCCGAGTCCGACCCCGGTGAGGTCATCGTCCGCACGCTTCGCCGAGACAACACCGGCATCTTCTCCGACGACACCGTCTACGTGAAGATCGACCCGACCCAGACGCGACGCAACGCGTACAGCTTCGGAGTCAACGCCGACGGCGCGCAGATCGACATTCTCGGGCTCGAAGACGGGCAGAGCTTCATCATCGAATGGGACAGCGTCTGGACCGCGGAAACGGTGCGCCGCGACGACGGATACTCGGTGGAGTACCGGATCCCGTTCGCGGTGTTGGGCATCAAGAGCGCCGACGTGGCGACGATGGGCCTGAACTTCTCGCGGGACGTGCCGGCCGACAACGCCACCTACGACTGGCGCCTGTTTGTTCCACCTCGCTCGGCGATGGCAGCGAGCCAGTTCGGCACCTTGGGCGGGTTGGAACGCATTCGAGGGGGCCGCGCCTTCGAGGCGACTCCCTACGTGTTGGCGCAGACCTCCTTCGACCGCTCCTTCAGCGCCGACCCCACCCGTCGACCCAACCTCGCGACGGGGGCGGACTTCCGCGTCCAGCTCGGCGCCGCCTCGTACGCCGAGGCCAGCCTCCTGACCGACTTCGCGCAGGTCGAAGCCGACGCGGTCCAAGTCGCGCGGAACCGCTTCCCGCTGTTCTTCCAGGAGCGCCGGCCGTTCTTCATCAACGGACTCGACGTCTTCAACTTCGGGCGACGCAGCGAGGCGCAGCTGTTCTTCTCCCGCAAGATCGGGCTCCAGCGGGGAAGTCCAGTTCCGATTCTCGGGGGTGCCAAGGTCTACGGCCGTACCGGCGTGATCCAGTACGGCCTCCTGCAGGTCCAGACGCTCGGAGCCACCGACGAGCCCGCCCGCGGCATTCAAGCGAGCAGTCCGGAGAACTTCACCGTCGGACGCGTCAGGGTTCAGGCGACCCGCCAGCTCAACGTCGGCATGATGCTGCTGGGCCGTCACCGTCTGGGGACGACTGGGCACGACGACGCCGCCGGAGG
>CAJXVA010000162.1 GCA_913061055.1 uncultured Pseudomonadota bacterium | reverse complement strand
GGAAGCGACAGCGGCGGGCGTGGGCCCACTGTCGACCGCATCGGCCTGGGCCTCCGGCGCCGGGTCGCCGGTCATCGTCACCGCGGCGATGCCACCGGTCACGCCCACAGCGAGCGCAACGACGATCCAGGGCCACGATGCGCGTGCCCGCGGGATCGGCGTGGCCTCGACCACGGCAGATGCGGGCTCTGCGGGCCAGACCGCCGGAAGCGGCAGGCTATCGGTGCGCGGAAAGTCCACCACGCCGAAGGTCTTCTCCATGAACTCGGCGAGCGCCACTTTGGACAGGCGGAGCTCATGCGTCGTGGCCAGCGCTTCGATGCGCAGCTGCAGCTCTCGGGCGGACTTCGGCCGTCCATCGGGGTCTGCGGACAGCCCCTCGGAGATCAGCGCCTCGAGTTCAGGCTCGATGGCGGGATCGACCTTGGATGGTTTGGTGAAGCGGGCCTCGGCCACCCGATTGATCAGCGCAAACTCGCCCGGAGCCGAGAAGCACCGCTTTCCGAGGACCAGTTCATAGAACACGACGCACAACGCAAACACGTCAGAGCGCCGGTCGAGCGTGTCCCCGCGCAGCTGCTCGGGGGCCATGTACGCGATCTTGCCCTTGATCGCTGCGGTCTGGGTCGCTTGGCTGTGCGCCGTGGCCTTCGCGATTCCGAAGTCGACCAGCTTGACGTCCCCGTCGTAGCTGACCAGTACGTTGGACGGAGAGACATCGCGATGGACCAGCCCAAGCCGCTGACCGTCAGAACCGTTGCGTTCGTGTGCGTAGTGAAGCGCGCCTGCGACCTCGTGAATGATCGTCAGCGCCACCGCCCGGGGAAGCGCGCGCCCGGCCTCGCGCAGCAGCTGCAGCACGCTGCGGCCGTGCACGTACTCGAGCGTCATGAAGTGCTCGCCGGCTTCGGTGCCGAAGTCCATCACCTGCGCGATGCCGGAGTGGTTCAACCCCGAGGCCAGGCGCGCCTCGTTGAGGAACATCGTGACAAACGCAGGGTCCTCGGCGAGGTGGGGCAACACCCGCTTGAGCGCCACGACCTTCTCGTAGCCAGCGTCGCCGAGCTGCCGCGCGAGGTAGAGTTCCGCCATGCCCCCGAGGGCCAGGCGACGGATGATCTGGTAGCGGCCGACATGGCTGCCGACCGGAAGCATGCCCGGAGCTTCGGCGGTCATGGCGAATCTCTCTGTGCGACCGCTGCGGCGACATCATCCACGGTCAGTGCGGCGAACAACGCCTCGAGTTCCGCGTCGCTCGAGGGGAGCTGAGGTGCGCGTCCAGCCATCAGCTTCATGCGCTCGCGCATCTTGTCGCGAGCACGGCCGAGGCGGGTCCGGATTGTGCTCGCCGGAACGCCATAGTGGCCGGCCAGCTCAGGGGTTCGCACAGCCTCCCAATAGTGAAGGATCAGGAGGAGTTGCGGCTGGCGAGGGAGGCTCGCAAGTGCGCGCAGGGCGAGTAGCTGCTCGTGGCTGCGGGCCACGATCGTGCTGAGCTTGGTTCGCGGCGGTCCGTTGTCGCAGGCGTCATACGCATCGACCGGAGCCAGGCGGGACAGCTCCCGAAGGTGCATCGCCAGCTGTCGCCGCGCGATCCCCATGAGGTAGGCCCGAAAGGCCGCACCTTCACGAACGTGTTCGGCACGCTCGACCGCCGCCATGAAGGTCTTCTGCGCCAAGTCGTCCGCAGCCCAGCTTGCGTTGAGCTCGAAGTAGCGCAGGACGGATCCGTAGTGCCTCCGTGCAAGAGCCTCAGACGCACTCCTATCGCCGTTTCGCCACCGCTCGAGGAGCTGTGCGTCCGTCGGTTCCCCCATCGCCAGAGCCGAAGACCATAACACGCGGGCCTCCCACTCTTCCGCACATGGGACTACGCGACCGCCGGCTGAACTCGCGCCGTATGTAGCCGACACCACGAATAAAACTGCACGAAACATCGGGACGTTTTGGCTGCTCGGACAACTTGTCTACGTGGCACGAACGACGAGGGTGCGCCGGGCTCTGCTTTCGCTAAGCCTGGCAACGATTGGGGGGAGCTCCGGCTGCTATGTCGGCACCGACGCCGATCCTTCATTGAGCGGGACCGACTCCAACGGGGTGGGACCAGACTCCGATGGAGCCGACAGCTCTGGCGGGACCGACTCCGATACCGGTGAGCCAACCGAACCACCACCGCCGGAGGTGCTGGAGCGGGTTGGGGACGCCGGCCTGCGCCGCCTGACCGCGGTCGAGTACTCCGCGACCGTGCGCGACCTGCTCGGGGTCGAAGTGGATGCCGCGCTCCTCCTGCCGGAGGACTGGCGCCAACCCTTCGACAACGACTACACGACCCAGAACGCCAGCGGAGCCCTCATCGACGGCGCCGAACTGTTGGCCTCCGACGTGGCTGAGCTCGCCCTCGAGCCCGGCCTTCGAGACGCGACCGTCGGCTGCACACCAGCGGGTCCGACCGACGCGGCCTGCTTTCAAGACTTCCTGACCCAGTTCGGACGCCGCGCGCTTCGCCGGCCGATGAGCGATGACGACCTCGCTCGATACGGAGCGCTGATCTCCGAAGCCGAAGAGACCGGCGACTTCTACGACGCCGTCAACGTGGCGATCCGCGCGCTGCTTCAGCACCCGGAGTTCCTCTATCGGGTCGAGGTCGGCACACCACTGGACGGCGTGCCCGACGTGTTCGCCCTCAACGACTACGAGGTCGCGACCCGCCTGTCGTACCTCATCTGGGGAAGCACGCCGAACGACGCGCTGCTCGACCGTGCCGAAGCCGGCGGACTCTCAAACCCCGAGGGCATTCGCGAAGCTGCCGAGGACATGCTGCTCGACGAACGGGCACGCATCCGGATCGGACGCTTCCACGCTCTGTGGCTCGGCTACGAGACGCTCCCGCACGGACCGGATCTTTCCACGGCCATGCAAGCCGAGACGCAGGCGCTCATCGACCGGGTCATCTTCGACGATGCGCTCCCGTGGCAGGACCTGCTTCGGTCCGACGCCACCTACGTCGACGCCACGCTCGCCGAGCACTACGGCCTGCCCGCACCGACACAGCCGGGCTGGGTCGACTACGGCGAAACCGGACGCCGCGGGCTGCTGTCGCACGGTTCGTTCCTGTCCTCGATGTCCAAGATCGACGACTCGAGCCCGACCAAGCGCGGCATCCTGGTCCGCACCCGTATGATGTGCCAGGTCATCCCGCCGCCGCCGCCCACGGTCGACGTCGACATGACCGAGCCCGAGGAAGGCACCTGCAAAGAGGACTTCTACAAGCAGCAGCACCTCAACGCACCGGGCTGCGTCTCGTGCCACGCCTTGATGGACCCCATCGGGTTCGGCCTCGAGAACTATGACCACACCGGAGCGTTCCGCGAGGTCGAGAATGACGACGAGAGTTGCGTGATCTCCGGAGAGGGTGAGCTCGATGGGCGAGCATTCTCTGGCCCCTCCGAGCTCTCCGAGCTCCTCATCGATTCAGGCGCACTCAACCGGTGCGTCGCTGAGCAGCTCTATCGTTTCGCGATGGGTCGCTCCGAACTGGCCACGGTCGACGACTCGTTCATCGACTTCGTGGTCGAGCAAAACGGCGCCGAAGGTGACTTCGACTTCTCCGCGCTGATGCTGTCCTTCGCGTCCGAAGAAGCCTTCCGCTACCGCCGCAACGAGACGGCCGAATAATCCAGGAGCCGACGAACATGCCTCGCTTCAGACTGTCTCGACGATCCTTGCTCCGCGGTACCGCGGGCTTCGCCATGGCCTTGCCTGCGCTCGAAATCATGAGCGGCACCGCTCACGCCGGCGCGGACATCCCCAAACGCTACTTCGTAGGGTTTGCCGGAACCTCCACGAGCTTCCCAACCTTCGACTACGACCTCCTCAAGCCCGACGCACTCGGTGCCGGCTACGACATCAAGCGGGCGCTGCAGCCGATCGCCGACCTCGGCATCCGCGACGAGGTCTCCGTGGTCACCGACCTCGAGATCCCTTGGGGCGAAGAGGGAAGCATCCCAGCAGGGGGCCGTCACATCGGTTGGCACGCCCACTCCACGGCTCCACTCATCAGCGGCGTGCGCTCCATCAGCGGGAGCAACGAGTCCGCCAACGGTGCCACCTCCGAGGTCATCGCAGCCGAACGGTTGGGCGGCGACACGCTGCACCCCTTCCTCAACTACCGGGTCCAGGCCGCCTACTACCGCGGCAGCAACGGAGACGGGGGAGATCGCGGGCGCATCACCTACCGAGACGAAGGCGGAAGCATCATCCCGGTGGACCCGATTCAGAGCCCCCGGCTGGCCTATGAGTCGCTCTTCACCGGGTTTGTTCCTCCCGACCCCGCCGATGCCGCCGCGGCCCTCTCCGCGCTTCGCCGTCGACGTTCTGCCGTCGACCTCGTCCTCGAGGATGCGCAGTCGCTGATGACGCGGCTGGGCACGGCCGACAAAGAACGCATGGAGCGACACCTCGATGAGCTCCGCGATCTCGAACGACGACTCGACGAAGTCAGCGCGCCCACGGAAGGCGCGTGCGAGCTGCTCCCCGACCCCGGCGAAGACCCACCGATCGGTGGCTCGGTCGAGAACGGCGACACCGGAGGCTACGAATCGGGCGGTGCCTACTCGGACGAAGAGGCGCGCGCCACGGTCCTCACGGACCTGATGGCGATGGCGTTCACGTGCGACCTGAGCCGCTCGGGCAGCATGATGTACACGATGGCGCAGTGCTTCCTGAACGCGAACCCGTTGTTTGGGGCTGCGAGCGACATTCACGAGCTCGGGCACTACGGCGTGGGTGGAGGCGAAGTCGGCCTCAACGCGGTCAGCGACGGCGTCGCCTGGCACGTCAAGCACTGGGGTCGGCTCGTGGAGAAACTGCGGGATACCCAGGAACTCGATGGATCATCCCTGCTCGACCACACCGCCATGGTGATGCTGTTCGAAGGTGGTTGGGGCTTCGACCCCGAGTCCGGCGACGCGCTGAGCGTCCACTCGAGCGAGAACATGGCCGTGCTCATTGCCGGCCGCGCGGGTGGCCTCAACGCCATCGGCGGCCAACACATCTCCCGGCCCGGGGGACACCCGGCACAGGTGGTCAACTCCGCCTTGCAAGCCGTCGGCATCGACCACGAGATGGGCGAGGTCTCCGGAACGGTCGACGAGCTGTTCGGCTAGGTTGCGGGCGATTCGGGGCCCGGTGGTATCGTCCGCCCGATGCTCAACCGCTCCAACCGCACCGCCGCTCTTCTCTCCGTCCTCCTCTTCTCTGTGACCGCCGGCGTCGTCGGTTGTGACGACAAGAAGGAGGACGGCAAGGCGGCCGAAAAGAAGGACGGCGACAAGGCCGGCGACAAGGCCGGCGACAAAAAAGAAGAGGCGCCGGCCAACGGTCGGAAGTCCAAGCTCGCCATGCAGAGCGAGTCCGAAGCCTGCACCAAGGCGATTCGCTGCTGCGAAGAGATGGTCATCGCCAAAGAGGGCAAGGCCGACCCTGCCGCGATCAACCTCTCGTGTTCCGGTGTTGCGATGCAGACCGACGACAAACAGTGCGAGGCGTTCGGGAAGGGCTACGCCATGGCCGCTGCCTTCAAGGACAAGACGCTCCCCGAAGAGTGCAAGTACGGGGACCCCGCCGCGGCCGCGGCTGCAGAAGCCAAGCCCGAAGCCGCAGCCGAAGCCAAGCCCGAAGAAGGCGCCGGCGGCTGATCCCAGGCCCTCCGCGCCGGTGGTATGCTCCATGGTGCGATGCGGCGCGCAGGGCTGATCTTGGGGGGACTCGCACTTGCAGGGTGCCCCTCCCTCGGCGCGTATCAGTGCGAGCGCGACGGAGACTGCAATCGCGAGGGCGTTGCCGGCCGCTGCCTCGGTGACGCCGCGTGTGCGTATCCCGAGACGGCTGGCCGCTGCGAAAGTGGATGGGCGAGATCACCCAACGCCGCCGAGTCGCCGGGCGCGTGCATCGACGCAGAGCCACCGGCGACATCGGGCAGCACCACCGACACGCCCACCTCCAGCGTCGGCTCCACCAGCACTGACCCCAGCTCGACCGCCGACCCAGCATCCAGCTCGGCCTCTGGTTCTGGCGGGAGCAGCCCTTGCGATTCCGCCGAGGTCGTCATCGACACGGGCACGTTCTCGCCGGCCGCGGGCTTGAGCGACTACGTGCTGTGGCTCCCCCTGGACGAGTGGACCAAGGGTCGTGCGCGGCTGGCTTCGGGCGAGTACGGGCTGCAGATCACCGACGCCAACGGGGCCGTGCTCCCCTACGAGCGCGCCGATCAGTTCGACGACACACCCGCCCTGTGGCTGAAGCTGCCCACCTTCGCGGCTGCCGACACCCTCCCGCTCACGTTCACCTTCGTCCCCGACCTCGAGCCCCCCGACGCCACCGAGGTGTGGTCGGCCGGTTTCCTCGGCGTCTGGCACCTCGACGATGCCCCGATGGGCCTCGACGGCGACATCACGAGCAACGCCGCTGTACCCGAAGAACCCGGCGTGCTGCTCGGGACGATGGCCCCTGAGCAGCACGTGCAGGGTCAGCTCGGTTCGGCCACCGCATTCGATGGAGACGACGACGTCGTCGAGATCGCCGCGAGCTTCCAGGGTCAGCTCACCGCATACTCCATCTCGGCGTGGGCACGCATTGACACCAAAGACGTCGACAGCCGCGGTAGCTTCTTTCAGCGCCTCAATGGCGACTTCTTCTATCCGCGGTGCTGGCACAACTCGGACTCCGGAGAAACGCTCTTCTGCCAACACGCGGTCGATGGGCAAATCTCCGGCACCAGCAGCGGGGAGGCGCTCCCGATCGGCGAGTTCTTCCACCTCTCGCTGGTCCGCGACCCAGAGACCGCCGAGACGACCGTGTACTTCAACGGCGACCCGCGCGGCACCATGACGTCGCCGGCGGGGGGCACCTTGGACAGCGACAAGCCTCCGTACCCGTTCGAGATCGGGCATGGGGAGTGGGGCACCCTCACCGGACTCATGGACGAGGTCCGAGTCAGCGGAGCCGTGCACTCGCCGCAGCGGGTCCGTGCCGACTTCCGATCCCAAGCCGGAGCCCTCCAGGTCGCCGAATTCGGACCGCTAGAGCCGACCGCCTGCCCCGATTGAAGCCCAACCGGCTTCGTTCTGCGCAATCTCCGCGCACTCAGCTCACACGGGGTCGGTTTTTGCCGGAAGCGTGGGTTCACGGGTCTAAAGGAACCGGCGCAGCGCGCTTGCGTCGCCGCGCCGTCTACACGGAGACTCCGACCCCCCCATGTCTAACTTGCTTGGTTTTTCCGCGCCCGCGTTGGTGGGCGCGAGCAACGCTCTGAACGCGTTCTTCCTGTTCAAGGATGACAAGGTCCCCAACGAGGTGGCTGTGGCGATGGCTCCCACCATCGGGTGGTTGATGCTCGCCGCCGCGGTCTCGCTCGCCGTCATGCTGATCGTGCGCAACGAGTACTGGCGCCGATGGTGGCTGACCATGGAGGACCCCCGCGCCATGGGGATCTACCGAATCGTGTTCGGGATCTTCGTGATCGCGAACATGAACGACTTCTACGAGTACTGGACGATGCTCTTCACCGACGAAGGCATCTTTCCGGCCGACGTCGCGCGGCAGGTCCACGCCTCGGGTCAGTTTGCAGGCTATGGGGACGGCCTGTCCGAAGACTCGCCGCTGGGGTTCTTTGACAGCCGAGCGGTCTGGGAATTCCTCAAGGGCCCAAAGTACTCGCTCCTGTACTTCTGGGACAGCCCGACGGCGTTTTGGATCCACATGGTGGCGTTCCAACTCTGCGCCCTCATGTTCGTGATCGGATTCCGGACCCGGCTGATGGGGGTCCTGACGTTCTTCCTGATGAACTCGATCTTCTTCCGGAACCACTTGTTCTGGGAAGGCACCGAGCTCGTCTACCGCGTCTACCTCGCGTACCTCATCTGCGGTCGCAGCGGGCACGCGTACAGCGTCGACAACTGGCTGCGATGCCGAAAGCTCCGAAAGAAGGGCCTGCTCTCCGAGCGTGACGGCCCTGGCGGGGGTGCCGGAATCGCTCCGGACGATGAGCACCCCAAGGGCCTCGCCGCGATCTATCGCCTCATTCCAGCGTGGCCTCGCCGGCTGGCGATTCTGCAGCTCGCGGCGACCTACGCGACGACCGGCATCCTCAAAGACGGCAGCGTCTGGGCCAAGGGCGACGCGGTCTACTACGCGTGGAACATGGACCACTTCTACCGGTTCCACCCGCAACGCATCGCGGCGATCTTCGGGACCAACCTGCTGCGTTTCGCGTCCTGGTTTGCCCACTGGGGAGAGGTGTTCTTCTTCCTGGCGGCCATCGGCGTCTTGGTGAAGTGGGCCATGGCCGAGAAGTTCCCGCCGGCAAAGGGATGGCGCGCATGGGTCGTTCGACTGTGCTGGGCGTCGCTGATCGGCACATCGGCCGCGATCATCGCGATCGCATGGAAAGTACACTTCGTCCCGGCGATCCACCCCACCGTCTTCCTCTGCCTGTGGGTCGGAGGCTTCCTGGCGATGTGGGCGCTGTGGTGGAAGCTTGGGCGCAAGCCGTTCCGCATTCGTGGGCGCGTCGGCATGTGGATGGTCTGGGTCGGCTTCGTCGCCTTCGTCGACCTGATGCTGTGGCTGATGACGTTCCCGCTGCTCAACGCAAAGCAGAAGCTGATGCCCGAGTGGATCTGGCGGAAGATCGGCATCCTCTCGGCGTGGACCGTCATCGCGATCGTCGTGCCCTGGCTGGCCATGAAGTTCATGCCGGGCCTGATCTCGAAGATCCGAAAGACGCTTCGAATTGACGGCCCCGCTGCGGACGATTTCCTCGAGCGCAAGCACGACGTCGGGCAACGCTGGGTCGCCACATGGATCCTGGGCCGTCGCATCTGGGTAACGTGGCACGTCGCACTGATGGCCGGGATTTTCACCCTGATGAACATCGGCCAGTTCCAGACGGGGATGCTGTCGCAGACGTTCGTCTATCTGTACGGCGCGGAAGCGGCGTGGATCGTGGCCTGGGTGTTGTTCAAGCTCAAGCTCTCCAAGCACGCCAAGCCGCTGCCGGCCGAAGACCCCACCCTGCCGCACCACCGTCGCGACGCGGCGAAGCTCCCCGAGTGGGCGTTGTACGTCGGACTCCTCGCCATCGTGGCGGGCATCTTCGTCCGCGTGTTGGTCCAGCCCGAGTGGGAGTGGCGCTGGATCTGGGTGGGCGGAATCGCGTTCCTCGGCGGCGTCGCATTCGTGACCGCGCGCGCCAACAAGGGCCAGCGCCTCGAGACCCCCGAGATCATCCCAGGACGTTTCCCCGCTCCGGGCAGCAACGCCCTTCGCACCGAAGGAGATGCTCCCAAGATGCCCTGGGCCTACGGTCCGCTCGGACGCTTCATCATCAGCGCGCTGATGGTCTGGCAGATCTCGGCGGTCACCGTCTGGCTCACCCCGGACAAGGACTGCCTCAGGACGTGGCGCAACGACTCGAGGCGCGTCTTCACCAAGTGGCTCACCGTCACCCAGACCGACCAGGGCTGGGGCATGTTCGCCCCCAACCCACCACGTACCAACGTGTTCCTCAAGGTGCTCGTCACCGATCAAGAGGGCGAGGTCTACGACCTCAAGACCGACGTCTACGCGCCTGAGCGCAAGCCGCTCCCGTGGATCTGGAACGACCGGATGCGCAAGATGAACCGGCGCATCATCGGCGGCGAGTCCGGTAACACACAGTGGTACCGCAAGTGGTACGGCCGCTACGTCTGCCGCCAATGGGCGCTCGAGCACGAGGGGGTCGCCCCCAAGAAGGTCGAGCTGGTGAAGATGTGGTACCGGATGCCCTCGCCTGAGGACACCTGGCGCCACGGTTGGTACGACGCCGAACAGCGTCTCGAGCGTGATGGTGCCGAGAAGCTCGAACACACCGAAGACTGCAAGCGGACGGTCATGGGCCAACTGCCCAACCACATCCGCGAGCGTCACGGCCTGCCTCCGCTCGATGAGAAGGCCGGCTGGAAGTACAAGCCGTGGCTCAAGCACAAGAAGCGCAAGTGGGACCGCAAGCTCGAAAAAGAGGCCGCCGAGGCCGAGGGTCGCGAGCCTGTGTACGAAGACGCCAAGAAGAAAAAGAAGTCCAAGAAGGACTCGGCGACCGCTCGTGCCAAGAAACCCAACAAGACCACGGCGAAAGCCGACGTCAAGCGGCCTACCGCCCGCAGTAAAGAGGACTAACGCGTGACCGGTTCACTCCTCGCCTTTTTCAAGCGTATCCCCAACGAGGAAGCGCTCGAGCTCGCCCCCACCGCCGGATGGATCATGCTGTTCCTCGCGGTGATGGCGGGACTCATCCTGATCATCAACCGCGAGGGCTGGCGCCGCGCTTTCCTCCGCGCCGAAGACCCTCGGGCCATGGCCGTGTTCCGCATCGTCTTTGCGTTCTGCGCGATGTGCAACATCAACGGCCTGTGGGAGCTCTTCGAGTACCTGTTCACCGACGAGGGCATCTTCATCAGCGATGTTGCCCGCCAGGTCTACGCCCGCGAGCAATTCCGCGGTTTCGGCAACGGACTGGCCGGGGACGAGTACGGCTTCTTCGGATGGGCCGGCGTCTGGCAGTTCCTCAAGGGACCGAAGTACTCGCTGCTGTTCTTCTGGGACTCACCAACAGCGTGGTGGATCCATTGGGCCGCGTTCCAGCTGGCGGTCACGATGCTGATGCTCGGCATGTGGACCCGCTACACCAAGTGGATCGCCGCGTTCCTGTTCCACAGCATCATCCTGCGGAACAACATCTTCTGGGAGGGCACCGAGAACGTCTATCGGTGCTTCTTCTTCTACCTGTGCCTCTCGAGGTGCGGGCGCGCGTACAGCATCGACAACTGGTGGCGCTGTAGAAAGCTGCGCAAGAAGGGGATGCTCTCCGAGCGTGGAGGCCCCGGCGATGGTGCTGGAGTGGCGCCTTCGGAGGATCACCCCAAAGGCCTCGAAGCGATCTACAGACGCATTCCGTCGTGGCCGCGCATCCTGATCATCCTCCAGGTTGCCGCCATCTACTGCTACACCGGCGTCGTCAAGAACGGCTCGGTCTGGTGGCGAGGAGACGCGATGTACTACGCGCTCAACCTCGACCACTTCTATCGCCTGCCTCCGCAGCAGCTCTCGGCCGTGCTGGGCACCACGTTGTTCAAGCTCAACACGTGGATCACCCACGCGTGGGAAGCCTTGTTCCCGGTCGTCGTGCTCGGCATGTTCGTCCGGTTCGGCATGCGGGAACGGCTGCCGAAGTGGTCCAAGACCACCCACCGGATCCACACCGCGGCTTGGGTCGCCTTTGGACTCGGATGTCTCGTGCTCTGCGAGGTGCTCTGGCCCGTGCACTTCGCCCCAAGCGGCAAGCCCGTCACCAACTTCGCGCCCTGGAAGGCCGGTTGGTGGACCCTGCAAAAGGCTCAGTGGGTCTTCGGTGTTGGCTGGATCTTGGGGATGGTCATCATTGCGCTGGGCTGGCGGCGGCTGCGAAACCGTCCGTTCCACCTGAAGCTGCGCGGCCGCGAGTTCACGATTGACCTCGACTGGTTCCTCAAGTGGTTCCTCGGACGCCGCGTCTGGGTGTTCGTGGGCCTGGTGTTCCAGCTCCACGCGTTCGTGCTGATGAACATCGGGTGGTTCCAGCCCGGGACCAGCGCGGGCTTCTTGGCGTTCATCAGCGGCACGGAGATGGCGCTGCTCGGAACCGTGTTCGGCAAGGCCCTCTCGCGTCTGCCGGGTATGCGTTCGGTGATTCCCAAGTGGGTTCAGGAAGGCAAGAGCGCCACGCCGGCCGAAGACCCGACCCTCCCGCATCTACACCACGATGGGGTTCGCCTTCCGATGTCCACGATGGTCATCGGGCTGGCGATCGCCGCCTCCGGCGTGTTGCTGCAGTACAAGGACCTCCTGTCCTACGGCTGGACACTCATCGGCCTGTTCGCGTTCCTCGCGGGGTCGATGTGGCGCGAAGCCAGCACCAAGCCCAAGCCTTGCAAGGTGCTGTCCGATCCCTACGAGGGTGCACCCGAGCGCGTACCTCATGGGACGATCAGCGAGCCGTGGGCCTATGGTCCGCGTGGACGCTTGTTGGCCGCTTGTCTGGTGATCTATCAGGTCGTCGGCGTTGCTTGCTGGCTGCTACCCGACAAGGACAGCTTCAAGTGGCGCACCCACACGCACGAGCCCTTCAAGTGGTGGCTGCAGCGCACACAAACCACGCAGGGTTGGAAGATGTTCGCCCCCAACCCGCCGCGTGCGAACCGATTCCTCAAGATCCTCGTCACCGACGAAGACGGCGAGGTCTGGGACATGCGCAACGACATCTACGCCGAAGAGGCGCGCCCTCTTCCGTGGATCTGGTACACGCGCCAACGCAAGATCAACCGTCGCATCGGCGGCAGCGAGGGCGGTCATGGCAGCTGGTACCAGAAGTGGCACGGCCGTTATCACTGCCGACAGTGGCAGAAGCTGCACGACGGTGAGGTTCCCCGAAAGGTGGAGCTGATCAACATTACCTACACGATTCCCACCCCGGAGTACGTGTTCAAGAACGGGCCGTACGACCCGTGGAAGCGCCTGGAGAAGACAGGCAAGGAGAAGCTCATCTACACGGCCCGATGCCGCACCGAAGTGGGTGCGCAGCTGGTCAACGAGATCCGAGCCCGGCACGGCATCGCGCCGGCCGAGATCGAGATCCGTCGATGGAGCGCACTGCGTGGCCGCGAATCCGCATGGGAGCGTTTCCTGAAGAACGAGGCGAAGAAGGCGGAAGAGAAGAAGAACGGCAAGTCCGACGACGACAAGGACGAGAAGTCCGAGAAGGACAAGAAAGCCAAGAAGGGCGGCAAGAAGAAGTGACGTGGCAAGCCGCTTGGGAAGAGGGGCGGACGCCCTGGGATGCCGGAAAGTCGGCGCCCGTTCTGCGTTCACTCGTCGAGGCCGGAAGCCTCCCGCAGGGTCGCGCGTTCGTGCCCGGTGCCGGGAGTGGGTACGATGTCCTGACCCTCGCTGGCCCCGAGCGTTCCGTCGTCGGACTCGATCTGGCGCCGGTCGCCAAGGCTCGATTCGACGCCCTCGCCCAGACGCACCCGCACCGGGAACAGGTCGAGTTCGTCGTCGAAGACGCCTTCGCATATGCGCCCCAGACCCCCTTCGATCTGGTGTGGGACTACACGTTCCTGTGTGCCCTGCCGGCTGAGTTGCGTCCGCAGTGGGCCGCGATGATGGACCGGCTGTTGCACCCCAGCCGGGGCGAGCTCGCGGCGCTCATCTTCCCGGTCGTCCCCGGGGCCGATCCCGCCGACGGCCCGCCCTATCCGATGACGCCCGAACTCGTCACCGAGCTCGTCGCACCATTCCTCCAGCCCGTGTCGATCGTCCCGGTTGAGACCAGCAACCCGGGGCGCGAGGGCAAAGAGTGGCTCGGTCGCTTCAAGCGTCGTCCGTAGACTCGCCCCGAGCCTCGCGTCGTTTTCAACCGGGCAGAGACGGTCCGGGTCGCACTGGGGCGTGAAGGGATCACGCAGGATGGACAGGCGACCATGACCGAAGTTCAGGGTGCTGATGCGGCCGGGAACCCGCTGGCGAAGGCGGCATAGTTCGCTGGAGCCGGAGAGGACCGCCTTCGGGTCCGAGCGAGAGGCTCTCGTACTCCTGTGACGCGGGCCTCCCTTCGTCCCCCGTCGTTTCGTCGGCGCCAAACGTAAACCTCGCGCTGAGCATCCATGCGATGGCCGCGCTCAGGACGTGGATCACGTGGTTTGTTCGAGCATCTTCGCCGGCGACCAACGCGAGGTCACCGAACTGTTTCTGAAACTCGAGGAACGTGAACCCCGCGAGAAACACTCCGATCCAAACACCACGGACGGCCCAATCTCGAAACTCCTCTGCTGCCACCGCGCCCACATCGGGGCCGAATCGGTTGCGCAGGAAGATGAGCGAGACGCCGGCTGGGACCGATAAGATCTTGAACCACTGGGCGTTGAGGTCTCCCACCCACGAGCCGTCGGAGGGCGCGCGGATCAGGTAGCGAAGCCAAGAGTCTTGGACCGCCCTCCAGTATTCCGGATCGACCTCGTGCAGCGTGTCGGTGACCAAACGCGCCACGCCGACGAGGACCAGGATCACAGCAACCAGCACGGAGGTACGCGAGCTCATTCGTCGGATCACACCGGGAACCGTCCCGACAACCCGAAGAACCCAACAGACGCCGAACAACTCGCGCGCCGCAGGGGGTCAAAACCAATCTCGCCCGAGGCGTAGGGAATCGGACCGGCTTGGTACTATGGGTTCATGGGCGCGGCTCTGTTCTTCACCGCTCTGGTGACCGCCGGATTTGTGGCTTGCTTCCCACTGGGCCTGGTCGCCCCGCTTCTCAACGGTTTTCGGTTGCTGCAGGCCAGGGCGTCATGGCGCTCTCGAGGGCCCAGCGTCTGCGAGCTCGCGCGTGAGCAGCCGCTCCCCCCTCACTTGTCCGCCGCGCACCGTTCGTTCGCATCCGACACTCGAACACTCCTCGCGGATCTGGAGCACGCGCATGCCCATGCCTATCGCTTCTCGGACGCCCCCAACGGAGGATGGTGGCAGCAGCTCATCGCGTCTCAATCAGGCTCCGCGTACGCCTCCGCGATTGGCATCACGGGGGAGGTTTGGCGATGGCTCCGACTGGCGGAGAATCTCTGCGATGACGTGACCGAGCCGGCGGGGCCCGAGCTCGACCCCCTCACAAACGCAGTGCGTGCGCTGCTGTTCGACGCCCGCCCGTTGAGCGAGCTGCTCGGGCCCCTCGCGGCACTGGTGGGCCGCGTCGACACCGGGCTTCGAACTCAGGCGAGCGCGCCATACCGGGGCAAGCTGCCGCAGCCCCGACTCCCGGCGACCGAGTCTCCAGACGAAGCTCGAAGCCACGCCGACCAGGCGCGTCTGCGACGCTACGAGGATGCGCTCGCGGAGTGCAAACCCGCGATCCGGGCGATCGTGCGGAGGTTCGCGGATCCCTCAGATCAGGCCGACCTCGCCCAAGAGATTCGGCTCGCTGTGTGGAAAGCGCTACCGGCGTATCGTGGGGACAGCTCGCTGCGCTCCTACGTGCTCAGGATCGCCAAGTACCGTGCAATCACCTTCCGCGAGCGCCGGGCCGTCTTGGAGAGCGTACGCGTCTGGAGGGACGACACCGCTGAGCCCGATGAGCTCCTCGAACAGGTGCGCCAGCGCCGAGCCCTCGCCACGGCGATCAAGACACTGCCTGGCAAGCTCCGTCTCGCACTCGAGATGCGGCTCGCGGGGTCAACATACCGCGAGATTGCGGAGCAGCTCGCCATCAGCGAGAAGAACGCTTCGGTCCGCGTGTCTCGGGCTCGTCAGGCCCTGAAACGGAGCCTTTGCCCCGAGAGCTAGCTCGGAGGCAGTCCGAGTCCCTCGCGCCGTACACTCGGACAGATGTCCGCATCTTCCGAGGCCTCCCCGCGGGTTCACGCAATCCTCCGTGCCCTGGCCCCACGCCTGGACACGCTGATCACCCCGGCCCTCGTCCTGGAGCTGGATGCGGTCGCCCACAACGTCCGGGCGATGGCCTCGTTCGCCGGGCCAGGACGTTGGCGGCCGCACGTCAAGACGCACAAGCATCCTGAGATCGTCCGCGCGCTGCTGGCCGAAGGGGTGACGGCGTTCAAGTGCGCGACGTTGGACGAGCTCGACATGACGCTGCGGACCGCCGGTTCGACCCCCGTGGATGTGTTGCTCGCGTACCCGCTGCATCCCGCGGCGGCGGTGGCTGCGGCCCAACTGGCGACTCGATCTGCGCAGAGCCAGGTTCGCCTGCTCGCGGACAGCCCGGATCACCTGGGCCAGCTCGATGCTGCGCTCGAATCAGCCCCGACACGGCTTACTGCGATGTTGGACGTCGACGTGGGCATGGGGAGGACGGGCACGAGTGCCGAGCGCTGGGCGAATGCCTGTGCGCACGCGACCAACGTCGACCTCGTCGGGCTGCATGGGTACGAAGGGCACCTTGCGTGGTCGCAGCTCGAGGACGCGACCCTGGGCTACGCACAGCTCACCGAGCTCGCCGAGTCTGTCGCCTTCGACGTGCAGTGGGTCATCACCTCTGGCACCCACGCTTTCCACCACGCGCTGGGCAACGCGGCGCTTCGCGATGGGCCGTGGCAGCACCAAGTGTCTCCGGGGACGCTGGTGCTCAGCGACCTTCGCACCGCGCCCGCAGCCGAGCTGCTCTCCCTGCGCCAGGCCGCGTTCGTGCTCAGCCGTGTCATCGCGACGCCCGGCCCCGGGCGCGTCACGCTGGATGCCGGCAGCAAGGGCCTCAACCCGGACTGTCCGCCGCCGGGGTGTGTCGCGGTCGATCACCCAAGACTTCAAGCCACCATCGCGAGTGAAGAGCACCGGCCATGCCACCTCGAGGACGGCAGGCTTGCACTTGGAGAGCTGGTGGCCCTGATCCCAGAGCACGTCTGCACCACCGTGAATCTGTACCGGTATGCGCAGCTCGTTCGTGGGGAGAGGGACCTTGGCTCGGCCGAGATCAGCGCGCGAAGCCGTAGTCACGACGCGCGTGCGTTCGGGATGCCGGACCCACGGTGAGCGGATCCATCCGAGGGCTCGGCTACAGCTCGATCTTCAACTCCCTACATGTAACCCCAAAGACCACATATCGTGATGCAGAGGCCGCTGACGGCCGTTCTAGGGCCTGAAGCTCCCTTTTCAGGGAGCCGGGAACCTTCAACCCGTGCGTGCCCACACTCAAGGCACCCCCCATGTTGATGACCCCGCTCGCAGCTCTCGTCTTGATTGTCGGACCCGCCGGTCTCGTCTCCGACAACACTCCGCAACCCCCAGAAGACGCCGAAATGGGCGACGGCCTGCGCCTGTCCGAACCCATGCAGGACGCGGACGCCCCCCCGTCTCCGGATGTCACCTGTGCGGATGGCACGACGCTCAAGGGCATCGACATCTCCAAGTGGCAGGGCGACGTCGACTGGAACAAGGTCGCTGGCGACAACGTGAAGTTCGCGTTCGTGCGGGTGTCCGACGGCATCAACACCCAGGACCAGTACTTCGACGACAACTGGAAAGAGTCGCGCGAAGAGGGCATCTACACCGGCGCCTACCAGTTCTTCCGACCCAACCAATCGGTGCTCGGCCAAGCCGACTATCTGCTGGAAAAGATCGGTTGCGACATGGACGCGCGCACCTGCCCGATCACGGAGATGGATCTTCCGCCCGTCATCGACGTCGAGCACCGCCCGTCGGGTTGGAGCAAGGCTCAGATGACCACCGCGGTCCGCACCTGGATCGACCGCGTGGAAGATTTTGGACTCGAGCCCATCATCTACTCGGGCCGCTACTTCTGGCGCGACTACGTGGGGTCCTCAGAGTGGAGCGACCATCCGTTCTGGCTCGCGCACTACACCAACAACTGTCCGAATATCCCGAGCCAATGGTCAGACTGGGACTTCTGGCAGTTCACGGACAGTGGATCCACCGCGGGGGTCAGCGGTGGGGTCGACACCAACCAGTTCAACGGAACGATGGAGATGCTGCTTGCGCTGCGTCCCGACGGCGCACCGGTCGGGGATGAGCCTGACGATGACGGCATGGGGTGTGGCACCGTCGCCTCGGACGACGCGACGATCATCGACAACGGCGAGGATTGTTTTGCGCTCAGCGGGCCCGCGCAGTACTGGCGCGACGAGGACGCCGGACATGACGGAGACCTGACCTGGACCCGAACCACGACCGGCTCCGAGTACAACTTCGGGCTGTGGTCGCTCAACTTCGAGGACGCGGGCAAGTACACCGTCCAAGTCCACATCGACCCGGACCACACGTCGGCGACGTCGGCCAAGTACGAGATCAAGTCCGCGGACGGCAACGAGAGCACCACCATCGACCAGAAGGACGGAGGCTGGATCACGCTCGGTTCCTACGAGTTTGACGCGGGCGGCAACCAGCACGTGCGTCTCTCCGACAAGCAGGGAAGCTCCGGCAAGCAACTGCAGTTCGATGCGATCCGCCTCGTGCCCGACGGCGTCGAGGTCGACGGCGACGACTGCGGTGAAGCGGTCCACGACGGTCAGTCGCGCATCACCAACGACCGAGACTACGAAGAGGGATGCAGCGTCGGCGGCCGTCGCAGCGGCGGGGTCTTCTTCGCGGGCATGGTGCTCTTCGGCCTCTGGGGCCGTCGCCGCCGCCGCTAGACTCGGGGCTCTTCCACAGACGCCGGTCGCAGCTGCGGCCGGCGTTCTTCTTTGGTTCAGCGCCGAACGGAGATCGGCTCGACGAACTCGAAGATGTAATTGTCCGCGAGCTGCATTGCGCGAGTCTGCTCCTCGCGGGTGCGGACCGTCCATGCGAGCAGCGGGACTCCCAACCGGCGCAACAACGACGCGGAGGGCTCGGGCAGGGCCTGCAGGTCGTAACCCACGTAGGCGGGCCGCACGTGCGGGGCCAGGAGCATGCGTTGAAGCAACACGCGCTTGGCGAGCCCGAAGTCGCTTTCGTGCATGTCGCCGGCAAGCAGCCCCCGAGGGATGTCGGGTCGCTCTCGGCGGAACCATGCCATCGAGAGCGGATTGAACGACTGCACTGCCACCGGGCCCTGTCTCTTATACACATCTCCGAGCCCACGAGACCTCTCTACATCTCGTA
>CAJXVA010000161.1 GCA_913061055.1 uncultured Pseudomonadota bacterium | reverse complement strand
GAGATGTAGAGAGGTCTCGTGGGCTCGGAGATGTGTATAAGAGACAGCTTTGGAAGCCCCCGTCGCTTTCGGCTTGGAGTCGTCCCCCCCGCACGCCGTGAGCACGAGCGTCGAGGCGAGAGATATGACGACCAACGAGGCGCGGCGCGCACTGCGTTCGAGCATGGCAGGGATGCTAGCAGGTGATCGCCCCACCCGCGCGGTGTCCGAGCCCCGGGCGAGGTTCCCTGCGTGAAACGCTCCGAATTCCCCCCATGGGGGCCGCGTTTCGTATGCTCGCGCTACTCATGGTTTCTGTTTTGTTCACGCTCGCGCTGGCCAGCGCTCCTGTTGGGGACCCCGCCCTGCAGGCCAAGGCGGCCGAAGTCTTCGACGAGTACTGCACCGCCTGTCACGCTGAAGGCGGAGATCTCAGCGACCCCAGCGAGTTTCCCCTCGAGGGAGACCTCGGGATGCTCGTCGGGCTCAAGTCCAACGAATCCGACAAGCTTCTCATCGCGCCTGGGGATCCCCAGGGCAGCTACCTGATGGACAAGGTCCTCAGCACGCCGGCGATGAAAGAGGAGCTCATGCCGCTGGGCGACGACCCGCTACCGGCCGCGAAGCTGCAGATCCTCCGCGACTGGATCGCGAGCATCCCCGCCGAGGATGGTGCCGCAGCGCCCGCGGTCGTTCCCCCACCCGCCAGCGCGCCTGCGAAGGCGGACCCGGCCCTGCAAGCCAAGGTCGCGGCGGTGTTCGACGAACACTGCACGGGCTGCCATGCCGACGGCGGAGATCTCAGCGACGCCAGCGAGTTTCCACTCGAAGGAGACCTGTCGGTCCTCATCGGACGCAAGGCCAACGAATCCGACAAGCTTCTCATCGCGCCTGGGGATCCCCAGGGCAGCTATCTGATGGACAAGCTCCTCGGAACGCCCGCGATGAAAGAGGAGCTGATGCCGCTGGGTGACGACCCGTTGTCGCCCGAGGATCTGCAGGTCGTCAGCGACTGGATCTCTGCGATGCCGGCCGCGGATGGTGGGACGGTGCCCGAAGGCGATGGTGGTGACATCGTTCCGCCCAAGAAGAAGTACAAGCCCTTCCACGGCGACAAGCACATCGTGCTTCCAACCACGACGTCGCTGGGCAAGAAGACGTTCCAGTACCGAATCGATCACCGGTTCGGCCGGATCGGTACCGAGCGCGGAGCGTTCGGAATGGATGCCGGCGTGGTCATGAACATGGGCGTCGCCTACGGCATCATCGACGGCCTCGACGTGGGCCTGTCGCGGACCAACTCGCGCAAGGCATGGGAGCTCAGCGCGAAGTACATCGGGCTACGCCAGGAGGACGACATGCCGGTGTCGCTCGGCGGCTACGTCTCGATGGACCTCTTGCGCGACTTCGATGTGGAGAACGCCGTCTCGGGCAACTTCATGCTGCTGCTCAGCCGCCTGTGGCTCGAGCGCTGGTCCACGCAGCTGGTGATCAGCTATCACACCGGAACCAACAAGAACTCACGCGTCCTCATCGACTTCGACGACGGGGAAGGCGCCGTGCCGGTCGAGGACACCCGCGGCACGCTCGTGGCCGGCCTCGCCTCGCAGGTCTGGCTTGGAAAACGCAAGCGGTGGTCCGTCGACGCGGAGTACTTCCTGCCCGTCCCCGACGTCGCCACGCCGAGCCTGTTCTACTACCGCGGCGGCGATGCCGACCTCGATGGCTCGAAGATCGGGTCGTGGGGCCTGGGTGCCGGCTACTACACCGGCAAGCACTTCTTCCAGCTGTTCTTCACGAACAACCGGGAGATCCACCCCAACCTCGCCGCCCCTGGCGGACAGTCCGGCAACCCCTTCACGACCGACGACGGCGTCAAAGAGGGCAACCCCTTCAACGAGTTCAACTTCTACTTGGGCTTCAACCTCGTCCGGCAGTTCACGCTCGGCAAAAACGCAGCGCGTTGGAAGAAGGAACGCGAGGCCAAGAAGAGCGGAGCGAGCGCGGAGGCATCGAAATGAAACGCACCATCACCATGATGTTGGCCGCCGGCGCATTCACGCTGGCCGGCTGCGACCAGGTCAAGAAGATCGACCAGGGCGATGAGACCGGCGGCGGCGGGGGTGTTCCCACCGCAGTTCAGGAGCGGCTCACCGCGAGCTGTGCCCTGGTCGGCTGTCACGTCAGCGGGGCGACGACGCCCGACCTCTCCGAAGCCGCCGGCGGGGCGTGGATCGAAGCCAGTGGCGCGGGTGGTCCGTACATCACCTTTGGCGACGTGGACAACAGCTACCTGGTGCAGAAGATGTTCCCAGCGCCATCGGCCGGTAGCCAGATGCCGATTGGCGCGGGCGTGCTCGCACCCGAAGACCTCGCGGTCATCGTCGGATGGGTCGCCGGGGTGGAGTTCCCATCAGAAACCGGGCCCGCGACGACCAGCGGCACCAGTGGCACAGGAGAGACCGGGGGCGAAACAACCGCGGACGAGACCACCGAGGGCGGCGGGCCCATCTCGTGTGCGCTCTCCGTGGTCGACCCCGACGCACAGAGCCCGGTCGTCTCCGGGGATGGGGCGGGTGTGATTCCGTCCTCCATCGGAACGGCGCTCGAGGAAAACTGCGGCTGCCACTACACGGACTCGGTCTCGGACCCGATGCTGTACTTCCCCTACAGCGGCGGCACCCAGCTGCAAACGCTGGAGAACTTCACCGACGACTACGCCGGTGCGAACTCGATCTACGCCGGCATGGCGGCGTGGATGTCGGTTCAGGACCGCGTCATCACCCAGGCCACGATGCCGACGGCGGTCTGCGAGACCGAAGAGGGCGGCATCATGAGCGCCGCCGACTTCGCGCTGTTCGAGGCGTGGTTTGAGCAGGGCGTGCCCGACGGCGCCTCGTTCACGCCTCCGGACTGAGGCACCGAGCACGGTGAGTCGGTGAGTCCTCGGCCTGGCCGCTGGCGGGGACTTTCAGGGCTGCTTTGCCGCAGGTGCGACGGTGCGACGCGGGCCCCGCTCAGTTCCGCGGATTCAAAACCTGGTGAGGATCGAGTGACGACTCAAGCAACGCGAAGACCGGCCCCACTCGGGGCCCGAAGTACTCAAGATGGTCAAAACTGGGACGCACAGCTTCGGTTTGCACGTAGCGCCGCCAGCCCGGTTCCTCGCGAAGAAGATGGTCAATCGCATCACTGAGGGCGAAGAGCTTCCGAAAGCGCTCGCCTCCCGGCCGCACACTCCCCCAGACCCCCATCGCGGCGAACTCCCCGGGCTCCGGATAGACCAGCGGCGCAACAACATCCGCGGAAGCGATCCTGTACTCGTAGATCTCGGTGAAGTTCGCAGATTCGCTGTGGCGAGCCATGAGCGACTCTAGTCGCTCACGTAGTCTCTTGCGGTCCACGACCGGCGCAAACACCGTTAGCCAGAACAGATTCTCGTCGGCGTCCACCCGGGCAGAGGCTGAGCGCACGTCTATCCGTCCGCTGGCTCCGACCGGGTACGGCTGGGTCACTTGATTCTCCGCGACGAGCTGGAGTCTGGCCTCTGCGACCACCCCGAGCCGACCCATTGACCCGAAGAACCAGGGGAATAGCGGGTCGGTACGGTCGATCACAAGGATCTCACCGGACCCTGATACGACGACGAGTTGGAGGACGTTTGCCCAGAAACCGCCGTGCACCGTGGCACCGCGGCCGATGCCGCCAGCGGCAACGTAGCCACCGAGACTAGGACCGCGTCCACCGTCATTCAAGACAGGTAGTGACATTCCGTACCCCCGTACGAGTTCGTCGATGTCCGTCATGGGGACACCCGCGCCGACGCGGACCGTTCCCGGAGAATCAAACTCGTAGTAGTTAAGTCCGCTTGTATCGAGACTAATCTCACCTTTACGCGGCAAAGACGACTGGTTCATCGAGTGGCCGCGGCCGCGAATCCGCAGTTTCTTCTTGAGCCGGTGTGCCTCCACGACCACGACGGAGAGTTCAGCCGCGCTGGCCGGACGCACCACGTAGTACGGCGCAACGCTCTCGCCCGTGCGGCCGTAGTCAATCATCCCGAGTTCTCGTCGCTCCATCTGACTAGCGCCGAGAGTGCCCGGGTCGCTACAAGAACAGAGGAAGGCGCCCCACACGCACGTCGCAAGAAAGCGCATCACCCAGCGACTCCGAAGTGAAGCAAGGTGGCAAGGGTGGCGAGCATGAAGGTCGCGCACAGCAACAGCTTCCGAAAATCGCTGGCAGAGTGCTCAGACTTTTGAGTGCTGATGGCCCACCCCACGAACAGGCCCCCGAGCAACGTAGCTGCCCAGGGCAACCTTCCGGCGAAAGCTAGTAGGAGCCACGGAAGAGCCAGACATGCGCTCACCGCCACTGTCGTCAGCCAGCGGATTCTGCGTACGTCCCAGCCTCGCCGATGTGCGAGAGTGAAGACGGTCTGGTTTCCAACTTGCAGGTCC
Source organism: uncultured Pseudomonadota bacterium (assembly GCA_913061055.1). Lineage (GTDB taxonomy): Bacteria > Myxococcota_A > Polyangia > Nannocystales > Nannocystaceae > CAJXVA01. The sequence goes on along the minus strand of CAJXVA010000161.1, from coordinate 14,376 downwards.
CCCTCCACGTCCTTCCAGTCTTTCGCAATAGCAACAAGTGTATGACCACCGAACGCCAACGCCGCAGCGATAACGATCGTCCAATCTAGCGGGAGTTTCAGAGCCTGTCGCGCCCCGGTCAAAGACCAGCTAGGTTGTCCGCCCCCGAAGTGCTCAAGTTGAGCGACCACCCCCACCATGAAGGCGGAAAGTCCCCACACTCCCTCTATCTTGAGGTTGCTCGGAAAATAGCGTTTGGCGCGATAGAATGGATAGCTATAGAGAAAAGATACGATCCAGACCACCGTGAGGATGAAGCCTACGATGGACCCTGCGATGCACAGTACCAAGCACACCCACCCGGCGGTGATATTCATCATTGCGACCTCCGCCCCGCCGACCACGAACAGTCTGCCGACGGCTTCGTCCTCGGACCGGTCGTGGTGGTCATTCTGAGTTAGCGCAACAGCAAACAGCAGCGCGAGCCCCCCCCCGTAGATAGGGACGTTCACACTCAGTGGGCCGACAAGAGAAGCGCCCACACAAGCCATCGCGACGAACGGCGCGGCGTGCAGCAAGCGCTTAACGAGGTGCTTCGCGAAGCTCGGCTGAAAACGGAGCCATAGGACCAGCGCGACAAGCACCTGAAGTAGTGTCAAGACTACCCAGAGATGGCCACCCGCCCAGCCAGCGCGATCAACGATCGCCCGCGCCACTGTAGGCACAACGCCCCCGTTGAAAACCGCCGCGAAGTAGGCAAGGACTGCGACTAGTGCGACCCGACCGACCGTGGGTCGCTTCACCCACGCATACGCCACGCAAACGACGACGGTGGTCCAGAGCACAACGCACTCCCCAAGAGGCATGCCGGTCGCGGGTGAGAACAGCAGCCACGGCCAGCCCTTAGGGAAGTTAAAGACGTAGCTGTACGAAAATTTGCCGAGTCCGTACCAAATTGTATCGACCAGCGGGGGGAGCACGCCAAGGAAGATTCCAACAAGAACGACATTGACGCACCGCCGCCAGTCCTCCCCAAGCAGCGTGGACATCACCGTCCCGTAGACGAAGAAGCAGCTCCAGTAGAAAGCAGCGAAACCGAGGCCGTGCACGAGCGGGAGTTCGACATCTACCCCGCCCAAGAACCACTCACCGAAGAGACGAACCAACCCCACGAAGCCGCTGAACAGCAGCAGAACGTGGGGGTGAAACTGCTTCTTCTCTTGAATCGTGACTATTCGTCGCAGCCAGCTCATTCAACCTCGATCGGATGTCGCCCACACGGGAGCGTTCCGTCGCGCCCCCCGTCTGTCAATCGGTAAGAAACCCGGCATGGCGGAGCGCGGAAAGATTGTTAGTTCCTCCATGTCGAGCCAAAACGCCGCGACAAGCGACAGAGGCAGACGTCCCGGTAGTCATCAGCCCGCGCGCGGACCATCCGAGGGCGGCGACTACTCACAGCGGCTAGGAGCGTGTCACCGTATTCGGGGGTACGCAAAATGCCGTTAGCGGGCCGCGTCACAAGGCGCGAAGACGGAGCCTATCGGGCACAAGTGACTGAAGAGCAACGCCGTCATGCGGCTCGGGGACGGTATTATGCACTGCGGCCGAATACGGGGACACGCTCCTAGCAGGCGCCGCCATTACATGACGGACTGCACCCGAGATGGTCCTGAAAGTCCCCCTCGTTCCGAACATACGCTGCGCCCCAGTGGATCTTTCCGCTCCCGCCGCACGACGCAAACAGATTGATATCATGCGCGTTATGGCAAGTGTACGTCTCAGTGCAGCCCCAACCGCAGCTACGTGAACACGTTTGCCAGCCTGATTGCAGGGTGATTTCCTCGGTCCTTCCCGACGCGATTGTGCCGAGCAGCGTCCAGCTCGTGTAGCTGCCCGAGCAACCCGATCTCGACCGATACCACGCAGTGGCATCTCCGTTGCACGCGCCGAGTCGATGCTTCGCTATCCAGCCTGCTTGTCCGGAAAGGTTGTCGCAACTGTTAGTATCGAGCGGATTACTGCTACCAAGTCCACTCGTCTTGCATCGGTCCTTGGTCTTCGTCGTGTGGCCGCAGGCTCCAATCGGCGGCGTCACCACCTGCATCGCGCCACAGTGCGTGGACACGAAGTTACTCGGACTACTGCAATACGCGGACCCCGCATCAGCCTGAGGTTCTAGCTCCATCTGCAGTCCAAGAGGCTTGAAGTCGGCGACGGTAGCCCCTTCGGCTGTCAGATCTGCGTCGTCCTTCACAACCAGCTCGGCCATTGGACCGCATGCGATGACCAACTCGGCGGGGACGAGGGCATCTTCCGCTGCGACTGCCAGGAACTGTTCCAGTGCGCAGAGCCCATCGACTTGGGGAAACGGCTCGTCCTGCGGCGCGTCAACGATGGAGGCGGTGGTTCCGTCATCGAAGACACAAAACGTGAACTTGTAGGGTCCTTGCTCGACGACGGCAACTGCGTAGCCATCACAGGTCTCTCGGCCCTCAAGTAGCTCTGGAGGACGATCGTCCGAAGTGTCCACCGACGACGTCTCTCCGGCGGTCCCATCCTCGCCGTCCGACTCCCCCATCGTGTCAGAGTCAGCATCGAAGTCCGACTCATTTTCTTGCTGCGAACTCGCAACCCCGCCTTCTGCCTGTGGTGCCAGGCCGGAGTCGGCCGGAGTCGTAGAATCGCAACTTGCGACCGCCAACAGTGACATTGTTGTCATCGCGAGGCGACGGGCAAGAACTGGTGAGACAATTGGCTCAAACATAACCTTTTCCTGGTTTTCGTGTTGTCTACAGAGGCCTAACACCTTGCCAGACAACAATGGCCATGCCTGAGCGCCCGTGTCAATCGAGTCGCGCGATCCGAGAGAACCTGGATGTTCCGACTGCCTGCTGGCCCGCGGCCCACTTCAAGGCCGCGGTTTACGGCCGACAGGCCGGCGCCGACGTACTGACATGGGTCGCGAGTTCGGGGCACGGAGAGCTGAAGCCTCGGTGTAGTGGCTCACGCTTCGCCGTGGTGTTTGGTGTTTGTGTCGCGCTACTTCCGAGACTGGCGTGCGTGAGCGCGTGAAGTCTGGTCCTGCTCTGGCTCTGGCCGCATGAGGGCGAGCTCGCGTTCGAACGCCGCCCGGTGCAGCGGTGCAGCCGCTTGGACAGGGAGCAGTACCCGTTGCGCTCCCAGATGACCTTCGACCGGTTCCGCCGCTTGTTTATGAAAGAAGACACCGCCCCGCCTTGTACGGTCTTCGCCCCTCACCTCTCGTGTCGCTAGCGCCAGCCCGTCGAACGACCGCCGCTTATCCTGTGGCTCCTTGCACACGAAGATGCGTGTGTTCTTCGGCATCATCGCCGTCCCCCCCAGCACATCGAGCCCGCCCGCAAGCACCTCGCGGTCGAAGCCCCGGCCGAGCATCAACTCTACCGCACCCACTCACAGCATCAGCGGCCCCGCGCGGTCCGGCACGACCTCGACCAGCTGCAGCGACTTCGCCGCCGCCGACCGCGTCGCTTTCTTCGCCTCCAGTCCCTCGCCCTCGGCGCTGAGCCTCCAGACCCAGCGTTGCAGTGACTGCGTCGAGAAGCCCTTGGCGAACTCTCCGAGCCCCTGGCCGCTCGCCGTCCACGACCGAACCCGTTCCTGCCACTCTGCCCGTGTCGCCTTCTTGCCTACCGCTCCGGCCCACGCGGCCACCGCCTCATCTCACGACTGGGGTCGTCGAACAGATGCTTTTCATTCCTACGCCCGCTCACCGCGGCCTCAAAATCGCCGTCTATTGAGCCTACAAACGCGGGCGACTAGAATCGACTGCCCGACGTACCTCGTTTACTCCGGGCTGCGAGAATAGAGTTGCGCGCCCCCCTGCGCATCCCGGCCTGGAGTCAGACCACCGTGGGAACTCCCTCGGCCCGGTCATACCACCGCACATGTCTCACACGGTCGCCGTGGGCTCGGGCCGAGGCGGCAGCGGCCGCTTCGCAGCCTTGATACCGACGTCCGCGTCGGCCTTCACATCCGGGTGCACCTCGAGTTCGGCGACACCGCCGGGCACGACGAGTTCGGCGACGGGGTGTCCCTCCGGGATTTCCTCGCCGTTGGTGAAGCGCTTGATCTTGGGCAGCGGGTTGGCCTTCTCGTGCTTCTCCAGCTGCTTCTCCAGCGACTCCTTGTCCTCGTCCTCGAGCGTGTTCCAGCCCATCCGTCCCCGGCACTTGGGGAAGCGTGAGCAACCGAGCCAAGGGCCTCGTTTGCCCCGCCGCAGGTTCATCGGCGCGTCACACTTGGGGCACTCGAGTTCGGTCTCGATCGGCGGAATGGACGGGTATTTGATACCGCCCTTCTTGTCGAGGTTGAGGACGAAGTTGGTCTCGGGATAGTTGATCGAGGCCAGGAACGGGCCGAAGCGGCCGTTGCGAAGCTCCATCTGCGAGCCATCCTCAGGCACCGCCACGTCGACGCGCTCGGGAAGCAGGGGTCGCCCCGCCCTGTCGATCGGCGCCGAGTAGTCGCAGTCGGGATACGTCGAGCAGGACAGGAACCGACCGTTGCGACCGAAGCGGTACAGGGTCTGCGACCCGCACTTGGGGCACTTGTACAGCGCCGGCTGCGTCTCCGCCTTGGCGTGGGTCATGCTCTCGTGCGCGACCTCCAGCGCCTCGGAGAACGGCCCGTGGAAACGCGTGAGCATGTCCTGCCAATCGCCGTCGTCGTCCTCGATGCGGTCGAGTTCGTCCTCCATCGAGCGCGTGTAGCCGATCGACATCAGGCTGGGGAACGCCTCGACAAGCTTGTCGGTGACGACTTCCCCCAAGTCGGTGGCGTAGAAGCGCCGGTCGAGTTGCTCGACGTAGCGACGGCCCTGGATGACGCTGATGATCGATGCGTAGGTCGACGGACGACCGATGCCTTCGGCCTCGAGCGTCTTGACCAGGGAAGCCTCTGAGTAGCGCGGCGGCGGCGAGGTGAACTTTTGGTCGGGGTTGATGGCGAACGGGGCCGCCTCGTCGCCTTCGGCGAGCTCGGGCAGCGTCTGCTCGTCGCTTGCAGTGGGAACACCGGCAACCTTGTAGAAGCCGTCGAAGGCAAGCACCCGACCGGTGGCCTTGAGCGTGGCCCCAGACTTGGTGTCCGAGCGCTCGTAGAGCACCGCGGTGGCATCCCATTTGGCCGGCACCATCTGGCCGGCCACGAAACGCCGCCAGATCAGATCGTACAGCCGGAACTGGTCGGGGGTCAGCGACTCCTCGAGGTCGGCAGGACGCCGCGCGGCGGCCGTCGGACGAATCGCCTCGTGAGCCTCTTGGGCGTCCTTGTTGGAGGACGACCAGGTGTTCGGCTTCTCTGGGAGGTACTTCGCGCCGAACTCCGACACGAACGTTCGCGCCTCGGCGACAGCCTCCGGCGAGAGGTTCGTGGAGTCGGTACGCATGTAGGTAATCAGACCGACCTGGCCCTCGTCGCCAGGGACCTCGATACCTTCATACAGCTGCTGTGCGGCCCGCATGGTTCGCTGGGCGGTGAAGCCGAGCTGGTTGGCGGCCGCGATCTGCAGGCTCGACGTAATGAACGGCCCTGGAGGGCGCGAGGTCGTACGCCGGGTGTCGATCGACTTGATCGCGTAGCGCGCCTTGGGGTCGAGCTTGCCGACCACAGCTCGCTTCACCCTCGCGGGTCCCTTGCCGTCGGGATCCGGGGTGTCTTCGACTTTGACGTCGGTCAGACCCACTGCCTTGGCGACGGCGGCGATCTGCTTGGAGAGGTCTTCGGGGGCGTCCGCTTTGCAGCTGACGTCGAACTTCTTGCCATCGATCGAGACGAGCTCGGTCTTGAGCCCTTGGTTCTCGGCCAGCCAAGCGTTGCGGACCTTGAGCGTAGGTGGCTTGTTCTTCTCGTCGCGCTCCGCGAGCAACTCGGTCCAGCTCTTCTCAAGCTTGGGTGCCTTGCCGGGGTCGAGCGCCAGGTGAGCGGTGACCTTCCAGTACTCGTCGGGGACGAACGCTTCGATCTCGCGCTCTCGCTCGACGATGATGCGAACCGCCACGGACTGCACCCGGCCCGCGGAGAGTCCCCGAGCGACCTTCTTCCACAGCAGCGGAGAGGCCTGGTAGCCGACGATGCGGTCGAGGATACGGCGGGCCTGCTGCGCGTTGACCTTGGCCACGTCGATCGCGTTGGGCTCGGCGAACGCGCGCTGGACCTCGGTCTTGGTGATCGCGTTGAAGACCACGCGCTTCGCGTCGCGGGGCTCAACCCCGAGTTCTTCCGCGAGGTGCCACGCAATAGCCTCCCCTTCGCGGTCCAGGTCAGTCGCGAACCAGATTTCGCTGGCGTCCTTGGCGAGGCGCTTGAGCTCGTTGACCGTCTTGGCCTTGCCCGGCAGCACCTCGTAGGTGGGCGAAAAATTGTTGTCGAGGTCCACCCCGGGCACCGGCATCTTCACGCCCTTGGGCGCTTTGGCCGGGAGGTCGCGGATGTGGCCCACCGAGGCATGAACGACGAAGTCGTCACCCAAGTACTTGTTGATCGTCTTGGCCTTGGCAGGAGACTCGACGATCACCAGCTGACGGCCCGAAGCGTTCCCGCCGACCTTGGCCTTCTTCTTGGTGGCCTTCTTCTTGGCCACCTTCTTCTTGGCCACCTTCTTCTTGGCCACCTTCTTCTTCGCGACCTTCTTGGTGACCTTCTTGGTGACCTTCTTCTTTGCCACCTTCTTCTTGGTGGACTTCTTCTTCGTGCCCCCTGCCTTTTTGGAGGATTTGGACGCGGAGGGGCTCTTCTTGGCAGTGGCCATCGGGTGTACTTCGAGCGCGGGGAGCGCAAAGGCCGCCTTTTGGGGGGGCCGGTGGGACGCGAATGTATGCGCTTTGCCGGGCAACGCCAACGCGCAATCAGCGCTTTTTGGACGACAAAACGCAGGACGGAGGCCAACGAAGGCCAGTGGGTCCGAGATATGGAGGTTTCCCGCCGACTTTCCCTCACCCCCAGCGAAGGGCCGGGTGAGGGCTGTCGAACGAGAAACGCCGCGGGAAGGCGCGTTTGTCGCCTACCGCAGCGTCCTTAGCGCAGCTCGAAACGTCGGATCAGACGCCGGCGACGGGGGGGGCGATGAGGCCCGCGTTGATCTGCTCGCACGCGTTCAAGTAGCCCTCGATGTCAGTCGGGCAGGCCTCGCTCGGCCCGAGTGCTCTGCAGTAGCCGCGCTGATCGGCCACCGTGAGTGCATCAAGGCACCCGGCAAAGTCGGGGTTCCCGATGTCGGCGGTTCCAGCAAATGTTCCGCAACCCTGACCGTTGGGGTCCTGATGCGTCTCGTGTCGCGCGGGCTTCCAGTCCGACCGCCCAGCGAGGATGTCCGTCCCGACGGCCGGCCGCCACGTTCCGTCGTCATCCTGGATGCAATCCTCGGGTTCGAGTGCAACGGTTTGGCAGCACGCGCGCCCCTCCCCACAGACTGCCAGCTTGTCTTCCGCATCCCACGTGGGGTTGCACGGAACGGGGCAGTTCGCGGCCGTAGCCTCAAACAGACCGGCGCCGGACGGAAGGTCGGCCGTTCGCACGCACATGCCCTTGGTCCCCAGGCCGTTGTTGGCGCCGGAGAAGTAGGCCGTGCCGCCGTCGGCCGTGCCCGGGATGTTCGTATAGAACGGTAGACCGCCACCGACTGCTGCAGGGTCGTCTGAGCAGCAGAAGTGCGTATCAGGGCAGTTATCCGACTGGCGCGGATTACAGCGAAACGCAACTGTGGGGTAGTTGACGTCGATGCACGAGGTCGCAACGACGGCACCGAGGCCTACAGCGAGGCCATTGAGGACAAGAAAACGAAGGACTCGCAATGACCGCATGGATCCGAGCAGAAGGTTGCACGGCCGGGCGGCGATGTAAAGTTCCGCGCAGGCGCCTTGGACCGCACCAAGAAAGCGCCCAGAACGCCCCGCAGCCCCCCCACAGTGGGTTTGCAACAGCCTCTTGTGCCCCCCCTTGAAATCTCGCAGTGCTTTGGCGCGTCGAGGGGGTGGAGGCTAGGATCAGATCGATGCGCTACGAGGGCACCACGCGCCAAAAAGACCGGAATTTCGGAAGAACACCACGCTTGGCACGAGGGGTGGCTTGGACACTGTGCTTGGCGCTGGGCTGCTCGGGCGCCAGCAAGGAGGGGAAACCGGCGGACTCCGAGCTGGGTCGCACGACCGCGTTCGGCAACGCCGAGGGGTCCGATCCCGGGGCCGAGGTTGCCGCCGAAGACGCCGAAGATGACGCGATCCTGCCGCTGGGCGAGATCACCAAGGTCAGCTTTCGCGAGCATCCCGCAGGAAAGGCCTGGGTCATGACGGCGGGCGAGGAGCCCACGCAGATGGACATCGGCCAGGCCGAGGCTCGCGGCTACACAATCGTGGACCTCTCCAACGGTTGGACCCCCTACATCTTCACCGAGAAGACGCCGGGCGCCGAAGACTCCACCAAGAACAAGTACCGCGAGAAGTACATCGGGCTCGCCAACGATCGCATCGACTCCGACGGCGATGCGCTTGGGGACCACGGGCACAACTATCTGGAGCTGTACGGCATCCCCCCCTCGCTGTCGGTGGTGAAGTCCGAGTGGGACGAACACGAGACTGACGTGGAGCCCTGTCTCGAGGAGTCAGGGTTCGATCCCGGCGCCTTCACCCGCTTCGACGGAAAGATCGTCTACAGAAAGTCCGGTCAGAACAAACGCAACAAGACCGCGCGGGCTCGCAAATCCCGGCTGCAAAAGGCGATGCGCAAGGCGAAGCTCAAGTTCGACGTCGCCGAAGACCTGGAAGCCGCCAAGACCGACGCGCGGACCAAGAGTGCGTACGCCAGCTGGCGTGAGATGCAGGACGAGGTCGAGGTCATCGAGAACGCGCAGAAGCGGTTCCGGTGCGAGCGGTTGTTCACCAACGGCACCGGCGGTCGCGGCAAGTTCAAGAGCGGGATCTACGACTCCGCGACGACGCACGCGCTGGCCAAGTTCGAGCGCAAGCACGACCTCATGGGCTGGGGCCACTTCAAGCGCGACAACCTCGACATGCTGGCGCTGATGCCCGACGAGGCCAGCCACGAGCGACTGCTCCGGGTGTTGACCGAGCGGGTGGTGACCTCTGCCGGCATCATCGAAGACGGCTCCGCGGCCCAGTGGAAGCGCGACGACTATCGATACAAGGACACCGATGGCAACGAGCACCCCCTGCGGGACGTCGTCACCGAGTACAGCGCCGCAGCCGTCGAAGCCCTCGGACTGCAGACCCCCGACTCCGCGCAGGCCTCCCTCGCCAAGCTGTCGGATCTCGGAGAGGGCAACTTCGAGAACCTCCTGGTCGCGATCAAGATGCCGCCCAAGCCGGCGTACTACAGCGAGAACATGACGTTCTCGGCGCTGATCGATCGCGGGGACGTCTGGTACGAGTTCCCGTACACCGACGACGGCCGCAAGAAGTCACAGCCGCGTGCTCGCTATCCGCACATCACCGTCTACGTGCACTACGCCGACCAGAAAATCCCGCTGGTGCACTGGCGCACAACCATCGGGGCATGGCGCAGCGAGTCCAATGACGGCGAGATCATGCTCAAGTACAAGAACTCCGACGTCGGGGCTCGCGTCTGGAAAGACATCGTCGCCGCGCCGGTCTGGATTCCACCCGCCACCACGCCGCCGGCCTCGCTCGTCAAGGGCAAGTGGAAGAACGGCAAGTTCCGCCGCGGCGTCAACTATGACGAGATCGGACCGGGCTTCCGCTCCGCCTACGGCTTGGTCGCCGCGTACCACATCAAGCAGTCCAAGGACGCACAGGGCAATGTGGTCTCCGAATTCGACAACTCGATTCGGACCCACGGCAGCGTCGACTACATGTCGATCCTGCGGCGCTACTCCCACGGATGTCACCGCCTGTACAACATGGACGCCGTGCGATTGTTCGCGTTCGTCCTGCAACATCGCGACTACACCCGCATCGGGCAGATCCCGGTCGGGGTTGGCCGCCACCTCGACGTGGACGGACGCAGCTACCACATGAAGATCGGCACCCGCGGCTACAAGTACGAGCTGGTGGAGCCCATCCCGCTCGAAGTCACGCGCGGTCGAATTCGGGGCAGCCGGTCTTCTGTGCTGGAGGGCTATCACGAGCGGCCGTTGACCGAGGAAGAGAAGGCCGAGCAGGCCGAGGCCGCCATGGAAGCGGCCGGCGAGGCGGTCGAAGACGCGCTCACCCCGTTCTTCTAGCGCCGCGCGGTGTGTGAAACGCCGCGCGAACGGACATGGCCCGAAGCTCCGGGGGCTGCTAGGTTCCGCCGCCGTGGAACCTCAGTTCCAGTCTTCTTTCGAGCGCCACCTTCTTCAGGAGCAGCGCCGCGCCGTCTTGCAAGCGCTGTCGGACAGCGTCCCCCAAGAGGCTACAGTCGGCGAGCTCGTCGACGCCGCACGTGCGCTCGGCTGGAGTGATCCAATGGGCACGCTGACCTTGCAGGACTTTGCCGATGCCCTCCTTGGAGCGGCGGCGAAGGCCGACGAGGTGGCCGCCGTCCCGACCGAGCCCGAGCCACGCGCGGAGTCGGCCGCAAAAGGTGACTCCGCAAAAGCTCCCCCGGCGACGAAAGCCAAGGCGGCCGCAGCCAAGAAGCACAGCGGCGGCAGTTCGAGCGCCGCACTCGAGGCCCTCAAGTCCAAGCTCGACGCCGACGAGCCCATGAGTCTCGAAGAAGCTGCCGAAGCGCTGATCCCGATCGTCGGCAACATGCAGACCGCCACGATGCAGCAGCTCGAAGAGTTCACGGGCATCGGCCGGAGGAAGCTGCGCTTCCACATCGGGCAGCTTGTCCGACATGGGCACCTCGAGCGCCACGGCATGGGACGTGGGACGCATTACACTACGTGCAGCTAGTGCGATCGAAGGCCGATTGCAGCGGATGCCCGCCAATGAACGTCGGCCCCAGACGGTCCAACGCATGCCCCACAACGCGATGAGACGCCGAGCCAAGACCACGACCGCCTCCCTGTTTGTTGCAGCCGTTGCTGGCGTCGCCGCGTTTGCTGGCGACGTGGCGGAGGCTCGAGCTGCGCCCTCACCGGGCAATCACATCGCGAGTCGCGGCGGCAACACGGGCGTGGGTCTGAGCCTGGGCGATCCGATGGGGCTGTCGGTCAAACACTTTTTCCACCCCGCGCACGCCCTGCAGTTCCACGTCGCATGGCTGCCCCTGCACCTCGGCGATGGGGGCGTGGGCGTCGACTACCTCTGGACCCCCGGCGTGTTCGTCTCGAACAGCACGTTCGACTTCATGCCGTACTTCGGCTTGGGCGTCGCACTCGGCTTCGACAGCAACCAGGCCGGCCTCATTGTGAAGCCCCCGATCGGGCTGGCGTTCCACTGGAAAGAGGTTCCGCTCGACACGGTGCTCGAAGGCACCTGGTCGCCGTACATGATCTACGGGCCGTGCGGCGGACGTGATGCGTGCTTCGTCGCGCGGGCCGGCGACATCTCGGTCAAGGTCCGCTACTACTTCTAGGGTGTTCCGACTCAGTCTGATTCGGCCGCAAACCCGACCGTTCGAAGCAGTTTGGTGGTGATCCCTGGGATACCGCCCTCTGGAAGCTCGCCGGGCGCGACCCACGCGGTTTCGACGTCATCCGCGAGCTTCGGCCGACGAGACATCCCGGCACGCATCGCTCGCACCTCCCAGATCCGGTGGGTGAAGACATGCCGGACCTCTCCGAGGAGCTTCCAGTCATCGAGCGCGTCGGGGCTGACGAAGACCGTGCCCAACTCCGTCGGTCCGTCTTCGTCGGTGACCAAGGGCAGGCACCACATGCTGGCCAGCAACCCCGTCGCAGGACGCTTCACCAGAAGCAGCCGATTTCGACTGACGACCGCGAGTGCGCAAAGCCTGTCGATGGGCTGGGCGACCCGCTTCTTGGGCGCTGGGATCAACCCGGTTCGCTCCGTCGCATGGGCGTTGCAGTGCGGGCGAATCGGGCAGGTCTCGCACCGCGGGTTTCTGGGAACGCACACCGTCGCGCCCAGTTCCATCAGGGCCTGTGCCAGCACCCTCGGCTGCCCACGTTGCAGGATCGCCTCGGTCAGCGCCCAATGACCGGCCGCGCCCGCATCTTGCCGCTTGGGCTCTTCGATACCGCAGACCCGGGACAGCACCCGGGCGACGTTGCCATCGACCAAGGGCTCGGGCCTGTCAAACGCGATCGAAGCGATGGCTCCCGACGTGTACCGACCGATCCCTGGGATCGCGCGCAGGGCCTTGCCACCGTCCGGGACCGTCCCCGCGTGTTCGTCCCGCACGTGGCGCGCTCCTTTATGAAGGAGCCGAGCTCGGCGGTAGTAGCCCAAGCCGCTCCACGCCTCGAGCACCTCGGATTCCTGCGCATCCGCGAGCGCGAACACGGTCGGAAAGCGCTCCAAGAAGTCGGAGTAGTACCGCTCCACGGTCTCCACCCGAGTTTGCTGCAGCATGATCTCCGACACCCAGATGGCGTAGGGGTCCCGAGTCCGGCGCCAGGTGAGGTCGCGGTGGGAGGCTTCGAACCAGGGCGTCAGATCGACCGCAAGCGCGGTCGCAAGGGCCGAATCCGGGGCATCCGTCACGGGCCAGAGCCTGGCATGGCCATCCCGACTTGGCGAGCGATGGGCGAGTCGGCTAAGACGTCTGGCTCAGGACCGGCATGTTCCGCAAGCGCGACACCCACATCCACTTCGTCGGCATCGGCGGCATCGGCATGAGCGGCATCGCCGAAGTGTTGGTCAACCTCGGCTACCGGGTCACCGGGACGGACATCAACGAGAGCGACACGACGCGTCGCCTGACCGAGTTGGGCGCGAAGGTCTACCGCGGTCACAGCCCCGAGTACCTCGGAGATGCGGACGTCGTGGTCACCTCCAGCGCAGTGACCCGGGACAACTCGGAGGTCGTCGCCGCCCGACAGCGCAAGATCCCGGTCATCCCTCGCGCCGAGATGCTCGCCGAGCTGATGCGTCTCAAAGAGGGCATCGCCGTCGCCGGGTCCCACGGAAAGACCACGACGACGTCGCTCATCGCGTCGATCCTCGCGGCCGCCGACCTCGACCCGACGGTCGTCATCGGGGGCAAGGTCAACCAGTTCGGGAGCAACGCACGCCTCGGACAGGGCGACCTACTGCTCGCCGAAGCCGACGAGAGCGATGGTTCGTTCCTCTATCTCACGCCCACGTTCGCCGTCATCACCAACATCGACAACGAGCACCTCGAGCACTACGGCACGCTCGAGCGGGTCCTCGAGGCCTTCGTAGGCTTCGCCAACCGCGTGCCGTTCTACGGTAGCGCCGTCGTGTGCATCGACGACCCCAACGTCGCCGGGGTGCTCCCGAAATTCCACAAATCGATCACGACCTACGCGATCGCCCGCACGGACGCCGACTACGTCGCCGCCGAAGTTCGGCACGAAGGCCCCAAGACCTCGTTTCGCGTGCTCTGCAAAGGCCACGACCGCGGCACGTTCACCCTCGCGATGCCCGGCATCCACAATGTCGCCAACGCGTTGGCCGCCATCGCCATCGCAGACCTGTTCGAGATCCCCTCCGAGACGATCCGAAAGGGGCTCACCGACTTTGACGGCGTCCAGCGGCGCTTCACCCTGCAGGGTGAAGTCAAGGGCGTCATGGTCGTCGACGACTACGCGCACCACCCCACCGAGATCCGGGCCACGATCAGCGGCGCGCGGACCAGCTTCGCCGACAAGCGAATCGTCGCCGTCGTCCAGCCGCACCGGTACAGCCGGCTGCGCGACAACTTCGAGGACTTCGTCGCCTGCCTCGACGACGCGGACACCGTGGTCGTCACAGACGTGCATCCGGCGGGAGAATCCCCGATCCCCGGGATCGACGGCGAGGCCTTGGCCAACGCAGTGCGCGCACGGCACCCCGATCGCCCCGTGCAACACGCGAGTGACTTCGAGGCCCTCCCCGGCCAGCTCGCGTCCCTGTGCCGTCCTGGAGACCTCGTCCTTACGCTTGGTGCGGGCTCGATCACGAGAATCGGGCCAAGACTCGTCCAGCAGCTCGAAGCGAAGTAGCCTGCGGCGCATGACTGCTTCGATCCTCGACCAGCTCCGAACCTCCATCGAGGAAGCGATTCCCGGCGCCACCGTGCAGGTGGACGGCGGAGGCGGACACTACACGCTCGACGTCACCTCCGAGGCCTTCGAAGGCAAGAACCGCGTCCAGGCCCAGCGACTTGTCCTCAGCTCTATCGCGCACCTGATGAAGGGCGAGGGCGCTCCGGTGCACGCGGTCGATTCGCTACGCACTCGAACGCCCTAGTGCCTCTGAGGCCCTAGGGGTCGTCCCCAATTCGGTGAAACGGCCATAGCGGCGCCCCCAGAGCCCATGCCGTCGT
>CAJXVA010000160.1 GCA_913061055.1 uncultured Pseudomonadota bacterium | reverse complement strand
GCTCGGAGATGTGTATAAGAGACAGCTGCAGTGCGAGCTCGAGGCGTTCCTTGACGGTCTTTGTCTCGTCTCGGTCAGCGGTCAGCGCCTCGATCTCATCCTTGCGGGCGGCAATCTCTTCCTCGAAATCGTCGATCTCGGCCTGCAGGTTGACCACCCGGTCATCGATGCGGGCGCGCTTGCGCTCGGCGTCGGCGATGATGCTGCCGATGTCGACGTGCAGGGACTCGAGGGTCTTCTTCACGACCTCGACGACCAGCGGCACGTTGTCGCTGGGAAGCTGACGCATCAGCTCGATCGCGTTCTGGATCCCGTAGGTCGGCTTGGCGGGCTCCGCTGCGGGCTGGACTGCAGGCTTGGCCACAGCGACCTTCTTCGGCGCCGCCGGTTTGGCCGGTGCGGCCGCAGGTTTTGCGGGTGCCGGCTGCGGTGCAATGTCTTCTTCCTCAGGACGCTTTCGATCGAACAAACCCATCAGACTTCCCTCCTGTGATCGACACTATAGGTGTCCTTGGCGGCACCCGACGATGGCCGGACGCAGATCGCCGGTGCGGACGGGTCTGGGGGCTGCCATGCGGCAGTGCCGGTTTTCGAGCGCGGGGTCTTCGCGCGGGAACACGAGGGAGGATTGCGGGCCCGTGGGCTCCTTCGTACGGTGCTCACATGGCCAACGTCTCCGCCGGCAATCTGCTCATGGTTGTGGGCCTCGCCACGACCGGTTGCTTCAACCCGGACCCCGTCCCCGTGGATACGGACGACGGAGCGACGGGGTCCACGGCCGGACCCGCGACCACGATGTCCTCGGATCCGACCGTGGGCTCGGACCCGACGAGCGGGCCTACGACGGTAGGGGAGACCGCGGACGAGACGACCGCAGCCGAGGACACCGGGGATCCGCCCGAGTGTTCGGGGGACGAGGACTGTGCAGACATGCCGAGCGAGTGCGAGGTCGCGAGCTGCAACGCGCAGGGCATCTGCGAGGTCAGCAACGCGACCGAAGGCACCGCGTGCGGCGACGCCTCCGACACCGGGTGCGATGCCGCCGACACGTGTGATGGCAACGGGTCCTGCCTCGCGAACGTCGCCGCCGACGGAATGGACTGTGACGATTGCGACAGCGGGCAGTGCACCTGTTCGGCCGGGCGCTGTGGCGAATGCGTCGCCTATGCAGACACGAACCTGTTCTCGACGGATCGGTCGCTGCGCGGGTGGGAACTCTCCGGCGACTGGGGGCTCTACACGGAGGCCCCAGCGAGCCAAAACTCGCAAACCGGCGCCTTGTACCCCGCCATCCCGTTCAGCAACCAGGTGCTGGGTACGGATGGAAACCGAAACGGCCCGAGCTACCCCGGCGGGCACATGGAGTTTTCCTACGCCCGTACGCCACCCACCGAACTCCCGACATCGCTGGAGTTCCAGTCGTGGCACCTCGACGAAGGGGCGGGTAGCTTCGACAACAAGATCATCCGGATCTCGACCGATGGTGGGGCGACGTGGACCGACATCATCAGCTGCGTGATCGACCCGGCGCTTCCGTTCTGCCAGCGGGTCGAGGAGCGAGACGCTGCCGACTGGGATGCCATCTCGCTGGACCTTCCGGCGCCGCTCATCGGACAGGTCGGCATCATCGAGTTCGCCTACGACACGTTCGATGGCTGCTGCTCGTTCGAGAAGGGCTGGTACATCGACGTCACGAACTTCGCGACCGAGTGCGCCTGCACGGCGAATGAGGCCTGCGAGCCCTACGGGTCCGAGTGTGCTGCGGGCGTCTGCGGAGCCAACGCAGGGTGCAACGTCGACCCCGTGGCGGCCGGGATGGCGTGCGGGAGTGCCGACGACAACACCTGCACCGCTGCCGATACCTGCGACGGCTTCGGCTACTGCCAGGTGGGCGACAACTACGCTTCGTACGCCGGTGGAGGCGAAAACGAGGTGCTCGCCTGCGACTTCTGCGGCGCCGGAGATGACTGCGTCGGGTGTGCCGGCGGAGCGTGTCAGGACTGCGAAATCCTGCCGGATCTGGAGTCGTTCGAGCCCATGACGTTCTCGCCGTTCCTCGCGGCAACGTCCGGGTGGGAGTTTGAAGCGCTCGCCGGTGGAAACTGGCGGGTGTTCTCCAACATCCCGAACAACGAGAACAACGACGGCACGCTCTTTCCGACGAATGCTCCCTTCTTTGGCATCGACGGCAGTACGCTGGGGGCGGGCGATGACAACGGCGAGGTCAGCAACGCCTCCGCGGTGACCCGTCCGGACACCTTCAGCGATGTGTTGGTGTTTCGCTCCTGGCATCAGGATGAGGGCGGAGCGGGGGCCGATCGCAAGACGATCGAACTCACCGTCGATGGAGGGACGACCTGGATTCCATTGGCCGACTGCAGCGTGGGCGGTGCCCTCTCAGCCTTCCCGTTCTGCACCGGTGTCAACACCCGCGACGCGGAGGACTGGGATGACATCTCGATCGACACCGCGGCCTATGCCGACATGGAGGGACAGATTCGCTTCTCCTACGACACCGGTGACGCCTGCTGTGGGTTCGAGCGCGGCTGGTTCATCGACGACCTCAACCTCTCGCAGATGTGCGACAGCCCGAATGATTCAGGCCTGTCCGTCCCCTGTATCGCGTGGAACTCCGTGGACGCCTGCAACGACGACCAGAGTTGCGCCTGGGATGGCGGCACCGCGAGCTGCATTCAGTGCACATTTCTGACCCAGCTCGAGTGCGACGCCGAGCCCGTGTGCGCGTGGAGGGTTGGCGAAGACGGCAGCACGAGGTGCGCTCAGGCCCCGCAGTAGGGCAGGGCGGAGGCAACCACAACGCTCGAAGGACCAAGCCCCCGAGGTGGGGGCTTGGGTGGGTGCTCGCAGCAGGAATCGAACCTGCGGCCTACGGTTTAGGAAAACGTGCATCGGAGAATCTTGACGGCCTCCGACGAGTACCGGATACTGCTCTTGGATGCTGTCTAAAGTGCCGAATTCGTACACGCGTGTACGCCTACGCGATGCTGAGCGTGACCGCCCAATTCCGACGACTTCCGAGCCGAACCGGAGCGCGCCTGTTACCCCGCCGTTACCCCGGAGCGTCGGCCGATGTTGAGCACCGCGACCGTGCGCGCCGCGAAGACCACGGGCAATCGCTACGATCTCGCCGATGGCAAGGTACCGGGCCTTCAGCTGCGCGTTGGCGCGGCCGGGCGCAAGTCCTGGGCGCTGATGTACAGAATCGGAGGACGGCAGCGTCGGGTCGTGTTGGGCACGTACCCCTCGGTTTCGTTGAAGCAGGCTCGGACCGAGGCGCAGAAGCAGATCGCGGCCGTCTCAAGGGGGGTCGACCCGGCCCACGAGCGACAGAAGCGAGTTGACGAGCCAACCGTTGCAGAGGCGGTGGGGGAGTACCTTCGCCGCCTGGACCGAGCCCCACGCACGGTAGCGACCTACAAGCAGAGGTTGACCGCACACGTCCTGCCAGCGCTCGGGAAGCGCAGGCTCTCGGAGGTCACGCCGGAGCAGGTTCGGAAGATCCATAGGGCGCTTCCTGACGCGGCCCGCGATGCGGCGGTCACGAAGGCGACCAAGGCGATGAAGACGGCGCAGGTGGAACTGAAGGACGCTCAGGCGAGAGTCAGGGCCGGCCGGAGGAAGGCAGCGGCGCGGCTGGCAACGGCACTGCGCAGGCTGGAGAAGGCGAAGGCCGCACTGGCCCGGGCAAAGTCGACGTCCGGCAAGGTCGGCGCCAACCGGGTCGTGGAGACGCTTCGCGCGTTCTTCTCGTGGGCAACGGTGGAGTGGCCTGGATATGTCCGTGAGAACCCCGCTCGGTTCAACAAGGCGGCCGGCTTCAGACGCAACGCTGAAGACCTTCGGACCGCAACGATCACGCAACACCAGCGGCGAAGCCTACTCGCGGCGATCGCCGACGCGGAGAGCAGGCCAGCCAAGGCCCGGGGTCATATCTCCAAGACGTACGCAAACGCGTTCCGGATGGCGATCTTCACAGGGATGCGCCCAGTCGACATCCGCACCATGCGACACGAGAACATCCGTCGCGCGATCGACGGCGGCGAGAAAAAGTGGATCGCCGAGTGGCGCGCGAGCGGGGATGGCAGGACGAAGAAGGCCAACCAGCGCCGGACTCTGAACAGCGCCGCGATCGAGCTCATCGAGGACCAGGCGCAGCTGACTGGCGGTCTCGGTTGGGTGTTTCCGAACACAGCCGGCAAGCAGGTCAGCTCGGGCCAGCTGTCGCGGACGTTTCAGCGGGTGCGCGACGCCGCAGGGCTCGCCGAGGATGTGACTCTCTACGTTGCAGGACGGCACACCTACGTCTCCGAGGCGGTCATGGCCGGTGTACCCCTCGCGGTCGTAGGCGCGGACGTCGACAACGCGTCGGCGGTTCATCGGTACGCGCACCTTGAGCGGGCGGCGGCCGGCGTGTCCGAGGAAGTGCTTCGGCGGCTGCGAGGTGAAGGGTGAGCGGAGAGCGTCCGCCCGCGGAGGTCGAGAACGCCGGTCTCATCGAGTCCTGTCGCCGCGCGTATCGCCAACTCTCCCTCGCCAGCGAGCCCGCCCGGCCGGAGGTAACGGTTCCAAGCACCTACAGGAGCTATCTGCGGCAGATTCAGGAACTCGTGCAGCAGGATCTTGTGAAGCTACGCGCTTTGCTGCGAGGAAACGACGGTCTTGAGCGCAAATACGAGCGTGACACGTGGCTTGAGGTTGAACGCGGTCAGTCGTTCCGCGACGCTATCGAGACGGAGATCAACCGGATCGACCGGCAGCAGCGTCGAGCCGCAGCCAAGCAGAGTCGAGTTCCCCGAACGGAGCTCGGACAACTCATGCGGGCGGTCTTGGATGAAATGCCGGGACTCATCCAACTCACGTTCAAGCCGGCATGGGGGAAGCTATGCGAACTCCACAAGCACGACTTCAACGAGTTCTCAGCCGAGTTTGATGCCGACGGCGTCTACGTGGGCAACGTCTATGTCCCAGTACGGGACGTCAGAGCGAAGTGGAACCGGTTTCGCAGCCAGGCGAAGAGTCAAAACTCGTAGAACGAGGGACTCCTCGACCCGATGCCCAGGCAATGTCCGCTAGCGACCGTTGGACAACTGCCGCCATGTACCGTTGGGACATGGACAAGCCCACGCGGCTCCCGCCGCTTCTCACTGTCGAAGAGTACTGCGCCCTGCGCCGTTGCCGCCCCAAGACCTTGTACGATCGCAAGCTTCGCGGCGTTGGCCCCAAGCCGCGCCGCGTCGGGGGGCGGTTGCTCTACAAGCGCGAAGAGGTCCTGGCCGAGCTCGGTCTCGAGGAAGGACCAACGACGTCATGATCCCGGAACCAATCAACCCCCGGAGCGCCAACTCCGAGGGTCGAAACAAAACGCCGGTCAGCGACAGATCCTCATCAACGTACACGGCCGCTCATCCGCCCGCAAGCCCAAAGCCCCTATCGTTCTGGGACCTCTTGCGCCCAGGGCTGCGAGACACGATGCACCGACGGCAGCGCGCGCACGGGTGGCGCTGGGACACCGACGTCGAGTGGCTCGGCAAGAAGCTTGGCATCACGTTCGAGGAGGTCGAGTTGCCTGAGGGCATAGGCGCCCTTGTCGTGGGGAAGCAGGTCTCCATCGCGCGCAACGAGGACAAGTACGAGAAGACTTGGCTGCGCTGCGCTGCGACCGCTGCGGTAGTTCTTGGGCGATCGGCGCTCTTGATCGCGAGCTCGGCCGCACCTCCGGATGCACTGGTTGGCGCGCTCGCCGACGAACTCGTGATCCCCGAAGACGCGGTCCGCTACTGGGGTCCGCGGAAGCGCCTGTACAAGGGCCCACGCAAGCGTGCCGCGGACGTCGGACGCTATTTCGACACTCACGCGGCTGTGGTGTGGAGGCGCTACTACGCGACCCCTGAGCTCTTCGGGCTATCGCCGGAGGAGTTCTTCGAAGCGGACTGGATCAGCCAGCTCTACCCGAGCGCGGGCCCGGAACTCGAGCGCCCGATGAAGTTCTTCGGCGCTCGGTCGCCGGAGTAGGCCAGTTACAACAACGCCCCGCTCGGGTGCGATCGAGCGGGGCGCTAGAGCCGTCCGCGGGGGACGGAGAAGGATGCGTGACGAGTGACAGTATACACCCCCATCGGTGGATCCAGCGACGATCCCACCGTCCAGTTCTCTATCTACCCGCCCAAGCGTCGTGCGAACGCGGACGCACGCTCGGTGACCTGCCCGTGGTCCGAGTTCGTGTGGATCGCGACGCCGATCGAGACGACCAACAAGCACGAGCAGGCGTTCTCGACGAAGGTCGGGATCACGACCGGGAAGGGCGGTAGGACCGCCGCGCCGTGCGGCAACCTGGTCGTGTTCGAGTTCGACAAGCCACCCCCGGGCGCTACAAACCGGCAGGTGTTCGAGCGCTGCGAGCAGGTGCTCGCTGGGCACTATGCGGTGCTCTACACGAGCGCATCGGCGACCGAGCAGGACTGGCGCTTTCGCGGGGTGGTCCTCGCCAGCCGAGCGCCTGCCAACGCCGCTGAGTATCGGTCATGCGTGGAGTTCCTCGGCCAGCAGATGTTCGGCTACAGACCCGCCGACGAGTCCTTCAAAGACACGCAGGCCTGGTATCGGCCGATCACGGGCGAGGCGCGCTCGTGCGGTCCCGAGATCCGTCGCTTCGATGGTCCGCAGGTGCTCGATGTCGATGAGGCGGTGCGGCTCTACCCTCCGCCGAAGCGAGGGCGGCCACGCAAGGTCCGGCCCGACCAGATCGCGGGCGTGCCGATGCGCGAGCGGATCGCCCTGGCGTCGCGCTCGATCGAGAAGCGCAAGAAGCTGCACTCGTTTGAGCTCGCTCAACGGTGCATCGACTTCGCGCTCGATGAGGACAGCTTCCTTGCCGTAGCCCGCGCGTATGCCACGAAGGAGACGTGGACCGAGTTCGACGAGGGCGAGGTTTTGCAGCGCTATGAGAACGCGTTGCAGCACCGGGAGAACGATCCAGGCTGCGCCCTCTGGCCCGAGCTAAAGCCCGCACGGCCTGATGACATCGACCAGGCGCGCCGCGAGCTAGCGGACGCGGTGGCCAGTGCGAAGGCGCCGGTCCTAGCGATCTCAGCACCCAAGGGCATCGGGAAGACGTGGACCTCCGATCAAGAGATCGGGAAGGTCGATGCGGCGCTGTACGTCGCGCCTGGCCGCAAGCTCGTTGCCGACGCGGGCGCTCGCCTGGGCATACACACCCACGAGCACTACTGGCCGTTCAAGGACGGATCGGCGGAGCGTTCGTCGGTTCCGTTCGGGCCGAAGAACGCGACTTCGTTGGACTCGCTGCACAAGCTCGTGGCGAAGATGCGCGACGGCGCGATCCAGTGGCCGGCCGTAGTCGTGCTTGACGAGTGGCCGCAGCTCGAAGCCCGACTACACCAAGGGAAGGGAGACAAGCGTGCGACGCTGCGCGCGTTGAAGGAACTGCTGGGCCAGGCCGAGCGGGTGCTCGCCATGTCGGCGGACATGACGGCCAAGGACATCGAGAGGCTCCGAACTCTGTCAGGGCGCGACGTCGCGGATGTTGACCTCGCCCACAAGCGGGTGAACCTACGGACCATCCTGGAGGTCTCGCAGGCCGCGGCTCGCATGGCGATCGAGGAGGCTCTCGAGGTTCGGGCGGACCACGAGCGCATCGCGATCTTCGTCCACTCGCCCCGCGAGCTCGAAACCCTCCGAGAATCGCTCCTGCTGCGGTGGCCGAGGCTGCGCGTGCGCGCGATCCACGGTACACGCCGCGACGACGTCGAGGACGGCGCCTGGGATGTGCTGCTGTTCAACACGGCCGCGTCGGCCGGGGTCTCGATCGATGTGGAGGTGCAGCAGTTGTTCATGACCTACGCCCACCGCGGGCTTGGGTCCTCGGAGGTCATGCAGGCGGCTGGCCGGGCCCGTGTGCTCGCGGACCCACGCATCCTGGTCGGCAAGCCGCAGTGGCATCCAAGCAACCGCCGAAGCGACGCGGTTCATCGGCTCCTTCAGTCGCGTGACGCGTACCCCAACGCGCCATACCAGGACGTGGACCCGGAGATCGCACAGAGCTACGTCGACGTGCGGGAGCGGCAGACGGACGAGTGGAACGCCGCGGACCTACGCGACGCGTGCGAGCGGTGCGGGTGGGGGTGGATCGACTGCCACGACCGGACCAGCGTGGCGCGTGCGGTGCGGGAGCGGGACGAGACCGCGCGCAAGATCGCCGACATCGAGTTCGCTCGGCGGGGCAGGAATGAAGGCCTGTCGGCGTACACACACGTTAAGGACTTCCTTGGACGCGAGCCGAGCGAGGAGCAGATCGTCGCGAACTGGACGGGCAAGTTCGTCAAGCGGATGCACAGGTGGCGGGACGTATTGGATCCGCCCGATCCACGCTGGTGCAACGAGAGCGATTCCGACCTGTCGTCGCGCGAGCTTCGGCGAGAGACGGCCCTGGCGGGACGCGAGCTCTACAAGCGCGCCACGAGGTCCGAGCCGTCCATCGGTCTCGTGTTCGCGCCGTACGTCGGCGTGCCTGTCCTCTCGGGCCTTGAGGTGCTCGGACCGCTGCCGAGCCCGGAGAAGGCCGAGGACTGGGTCCGTACAGAGCTGGCCAAGTTTGGCTGCCGGCTGCGCAAGCGCGAGAAGGACGGGTGCGCGCTGGTCATCGCGCCGACCGGAGACGACCTGCCAAGTACCGCCACGAAGACGACGAGCGCAGCCTGACGCCTAGCCCCAGACCACCCCAGCGACTTTTACCGTCCTAGTACATAGATCTAGGGCGGTAAAAAGCGCAGGGGTGGGGAAGCAGCGCAAGTGTGTACTTCGGGGACAGGGGGCCTTCTTGATGAGGCTGCGTGTTTGTCGCAGAATCATTGCATGGCTGATGCCGCCAGCACGGAGCGCGATCGAGGCGCAGAACGTCAAAACTCCGAACCGATCCCATGAGCCGGCCCCGAAAGACCGTCCGCCCCGACGAGATCGCAGCCCTGCTCGCGGTGGGCATGCCCCACGCGGAGGTGGCCGAGAAGCTCTCGGTGAGCGTGTCGACGCTTCAGCGCAGGCTGACCGAACTCCGGGCGCAGCATGGCCCGCAGTGGGGTCGGTCGCTGCTCCCTGTGGTGGCTGGCGCGGGGCCGGTTGCCGACCTAGACAGCGGTGAGCTTTCCGTCGAGGAGCTTCAGCAGCTGGCTCGTTCGACCCTCGAGCTCGTGATGCGCATGGCCGCGAGCGACCCGAAGTCCGCGGTCGCGGCGGCCAGGGTCGCGCTGGCACTGAGCCCGGGGGAGCCAGCCGTGGAACGTGCAGCGCCCAACCGCGCTGACCTGCTCGCGAGGGTGAAGGCCGCAACAGCATCGGCGCGCGGGAAGTGTGCCGAGTACGCCGCAGCGGCGCTGTAGCTGGTTTCGGTGCAACAGCGGAACGCGGCGGTCGACCTTCGTGGGGCATGCTTGCGATCCTACGGTACCGGGTCGAGGAGTGTCCTGCAGTTGCCGCCCGCGGCAAGACGATCACGATACTCGACGGCGCTCACGTCCGTGTTGGAGAGCCGAGGTGTTCCCCGTTCCGGATCCGGGCACTCCGCCTTGTTCGCTCGGTAGAGCGTGTGCGCGACGACGTCCGCGATCTGTAGGCCCCGCACCTTGTCCGATGGCATGAACTTCACCGCGCCGTCCTCGAACAAGGGCCACGGCTTCTGTGGCGGTGCCACCCACTGGTGCCAGGCCCGGACGGAGGTGTTCTCGTCCCCAATCACCAGCGTGCGGCCCATCTCCTCCGTTTCGAGGTAGTCGTGTAGCAACGAACAGTACCCGAACAACACCTTCTTCCAGACCGCCTCATCCAAGCCCCTTGCCTTCGCCTGCCATTTGGGTAGCCCTTGCCAGAGAATGGGAACTTCGTGGTCCAGCAGGAGGTCGACGAGACCACCGAGGAGCTGCTTCCGAGTCCCTCCGGGCACCCCGCGAAACGGACCCTTTCCGCCGTAGAGTTGTTCGCCCTTCCATTCCACGCCGGACAACGAGCAGGCATCCGCCGCCTGCGTCCAGAGTGCGTCCGTGGCGTGTGTCAGCGCCTCGGCTGCGTCCGGCGAGATGAGGACACCTGCGATGAACAGGTTGCGCTGGGCGTCGTTGTCGAGGTCGTCCCCAGTGTTGCCAGAATCGTCAAAGTAGATTTCGGGAAGCGCACTCACCCTGCAAGTGTAGGGTGGCGTTTCCGCGTATCCAAGGAGGGGCGAGGCCGAAGCGATCGCTACGGGAGCAGGTCAACCGGCCGGACTCCGAGAGCCTCTGCGATCGCGTACAGCTTTGGCACGGTGAGCGCCTGCTTCCCCGCCATGACCTTGCGCAGGTACTCGCGCGTGATCCCGGCGAGCTCGGCCGTCACGGTGATCGACGCGCCCTTGTGCTCGACCTCCGCGCGGATCCTCTTGCCGAGCTCGGCAAGCAGGCGCTCGTCGTCCACCGACCGACGATGGGCCGCCTGCCTCCGATGTTCGCAAACTATAGTTCACGCACAATGCGAAGGATTCTCGTTCTCCTCCCCGTCTCCGTTCTCAGTGCCTGCCAGCTCTTCAGCTCCGAGCCGACCATACAGCCCGAGCCTGAGCCCGACTACGCAGCCGAGAGGAAGGCGAAGATGACGGCGGCGTTCGATCGATGCAAAGCCGGTGACGATACTGGGTGCGCAGAGATCTACACCTACCCGGAGTTCATGAACCAGGTCAGCGCCGAGCTTGAGGTCGAGTCGAAGCGCGAAGCGGCCATGAACGTGATGCGTCGGGCCTGCAAGGGCGGCAACACTTACGCCTGTACACACGTGGAGCAGCGCGAACTCGCGGCCGAGTACAAGGCCAAGCAGGCGGCGGACAAGGCCGAGTACGAAGCAGGCCTGCGCCGGTTCACGGCCGAGGAGATCGGGAAGGTCGAACTCGGCTGGACGGTCGAGCAGGTGGAGGAGGCGCTTGGGGAGGCGTGCACGGTGACCTCTCGGCGGAAGGACCACACGGGCGCGGAACTCGCGAGCCACAGCTGTATGAACTCGGACATGACGGGCGCGTACATCGACTTCGTCGACGGCAAGGTGTCTCAGGTCCGCATGCAGGGGAACCCGACGGTGGGCGGTTGACACGCAGCGAGCGGGCTAGCCGAGCCCCCCTTGTTACCCCGGTGTTACCCCGTCGCACCCCCGAAAAAGCAAAACCCCCGATAACGGGGGCCAACTCAGTGCTCGCAGCAGGAATCGAACCTGCGGCCTACGGTTTAGGAAACCGTTGCTCTATCCGACTGAGCTATGCGAGCGGCGCTCGCCGAGGCGAGGCGCACGGAACCTAGCCCGGTCGAGGGCGGCTGTCCACGGCGGTTTTGGGGGGGCAGCGACCCAGGACGTCTCGGTAGATCCGGGCATCACCCTCGGAGAAGCAGCAGAACACCACGAGGCCAGGCAGTGGGCTTTCGTCGAGCGCGCTCTGCACGGTCTCGACCGCAATCCTGGCCGCGTCCTTGCGCGGATAACGATACGCGCCGGTCGAGATCGCGGGGAAGGCGACGCTCTGCAGCCCATGTTCTTGGCACAGGGCGCAGGCCTTCGCGTAGCAGGAGCGCAGCTGTGCGGGCTCGCCTCGCCCACCTCCGCTCCACACAGGGCCGACGGCGTGCAGGATCGCTGTCATCGGCAGCTCGAAGGCGGGTGTCAACGTCACCTCGCCCGGTCTCGAGCTGCCTAGGGCGCGGCAGTGCTCGAGCAGGGCGGGTCCGGCCGCGCGATGAATCGCGCCGTCGACACCGCCGCCGCCGCACAGCGATGCATTTGCGGCGTTGACGATCGCGTCCACCTCGAGCTTCGTGATGTCCCCACGGACTACGGCGACGCGGTTCTCGACCGGACGGCTCGAATCCATGCGGACGAACTTATCATCCGGCTCCGGCTGGGAGACACTGGCGGCGGTGGAGGGCCTCTTCGATGCGCGGGTGCGGTTGTGCATCGAGCCGATCGGGGATCCAGACCCAACCTCGCTGCCGCCCGAAGAACAGGCGTTGATCACGAAGGCGGTGCCGAAGCGCCGGGGCGAGTTCGCTGCGGGACGGTTGCGGGCGCGCCGGATGCTGGTTCACGCATCGACTTCGACCTCTGCGAGAGGGGTCCCTCGCAGGACGGAAACCGCCACATCCTCGAGCGTCACGATGACAGGCTGATTGCGAAGACCTCGATGCAAGACGCTCAGCGTCACGAATGGTCCTGCCGGCAGGCACCACCAACCTCCCACTGCGGCGGCAATCACCGAGGTCCACCGGGCGTACCTGGCGGTTGGAGTGCCGAGCAAGACGGGGCGACCCGGCGCACGCAGCTGAATCACAACGGCAGAGCAGATGAGCGGGTAGCAGCCCAAGACCGTGTCGCGCCCGATCGTCTGTCCGTCCAAGACCGCCGTACCTGCATCGATCGCGTCCCAGTGGTTGAGAACCCATTTCCGAAACCGAATGTCCTTTCGCTGTTCGATGAGGGTCGGGACGGTCGGGACGAGCGTCACGGTGAGCAGAACCACCAGACCCCACAGCGGCGCGGCGAAGTCTCCTGAGATGTATCCGGCGGTGAAGAACGCGGCGAGGGCCGGTCCAAACGCGGAGGCGTTGAACTCTCGTTCATAGTCAAGTGGCCACCCCGCACCGGGCTCCTTCGAAGGCCGCGGGCGCCCGTGGGCATCCCTGGGGACCGTAGGCTGCTCCTGCGCCGAATCCATGCGGACGAACTTATCATCCGGCTCCGGCTGGGAGACACTGGCGGCGGTGGAGGGCCTCTTTGATGCGCGGGTGCGGTTGTGCATCGAGCCGATCGGGGATCCAGACCCAACCGCGCTGCCGCCCGAAGAACAGGCGTTGATCGCGAAGGCGGTGCCGAAGCGCCGGCGGGAGTTCGCTGCGGGCCGGTTGCTGGCGCGCCGTATGCTGGGCGAGTTCGGGGTGCCCGATCAGCCGTTGCTCCGTGGCGAGCATGGGGCGGTTCCGTGGCCGGACGGTCTTCAAGCCTCGATCAGCCATTGCGGGCCCTGGGTTGGGGTCGCGATGACGGATGCACCGGGGATCTCCGGGGTCGGGCTCGATATCGAGTTCGCGAAGCCGCTGGAGGAGAAGTACTGGCACGTCATCCTGACCGAAGAAGACATGTGTCACCTCCAGTCATGGCCGCAGCAGTCACGTCCGCGGGTCGCCAAGCGCATGTTCGGCGCCAAGGAGGCGGCGTACAAGGCCCAGTACCCCGCATCAGGGCTGTTTCTGCCATTTTCGGCGATGTGGATTTCGGTGAATCCGGGTCTGACCGGCTTCGAGGCGACGTTCCGTCAGCATGCAGCCCCTTGGAAGATCGGGGACGTGCTACGCGGACAGTTCGCCACGCTGGGGGACCACGTCGTGACTGCGGTCGTTTCCGAATCCTGAGCGGGCGTCATCGGGCCGGCCGAAAACGGTCCAGACCATCGCCCTCGCTGGTCACTCGTGGCACACTGGAGGTGTGCTGGGCCCGGCGATGCGTGCGGTGCATGTCCGCCAGAACCTCGAGGGCGTTCAAGACCTCGGGGCGGAGGTCGATGCTCGGGTCCGCGCGGAGCTCGGAGAAGCGCGGGTTGCCGAGATCGAGACCGCGCCGCGCTCGAAGTGGCTCCCCATCGAGGTCGACGTCGAGCTTTCGCGGCTGGTCCACACCCACGCCGGGCATCAGGCATTTGTAGCTTGGTCGCGTGCCTCCATCCTGGCGAGCGCCGAGACCCCCCTACTCAGTGGTTTCATTCGGGCCGGACTTCGACTGCTGGGGGGCAATCCGGGAAGCCTCATCCGGTTGGCGCGACGCGGGTACCAGCAGATCTTCCGGGACGCGGGGGGCCTCGCGGTCGAACCCCTGCGCGAGGATGCCGTGCGTGTCGTCGGTATCGATCTGCCGCCGCTCCTCGTCGACGAGCCGGTGTACCTGGAGGGCATCGGCGAGTCGATCGCGGTGCTGCCCCACCTGGTGAAACACGAAGGCTCCAGCGTGCTGCATGTCAGCGGTGGGGACGTCGCGTGGACGATCACCTGGCGTCCCGCGGCCGGCTGAGCTCGGCGAGAGCGGTCGCGGCCAGCGCCCGTTTTCGACGACGGTGGCACCAATCGATGTCACCCTCGACCGAGGATGGGGCACGATTGCACGAGGTGGTGAAAGGGTCCGCGCGCTCGTGACCACAAGCGCCTCCAAGTCCGCCGAACGGGCCGTATTCCGTTGTTTCGTGTCGGCCGATGCCGTACGACCAAGCCGCCTCGATGACGGTGACAGCCCACTCCCGCGGTCCTCTCGGAACCTGGCTCGGTGACGCGAGCGACCTCGTTCATGACCCGTCGTCTGTTGCGGAGTTGCTCGGGCGTGTGCACGTTCCGCTGTACGTCGTCGAGCACGGTGGTCGCGTCGCCCTCACGGCCCAGGGCGAGGCCCGTTTGGGCGGCCGTGACCATGACGCGCTGGACCTGCGTGGGGTCATCCCGGCCTCACCGTTGGAGCACCTCGGCGACCCCAGCTTCGCGCGGGAGCACGGGGCGCGTTTCAACCTGGTCGGTGGAGCCATGGCTGGCGGCATCGCGTCCGTCGCGATGGTCGAAGCGTTCGCCAAGGCCGGAATGCTGGCGTTCTACGGCGCGGCAGGCCTCGGACTGCGGGAGGTCGAGGACGCCATCGGTGGGCTCAGTACCCGCCTGTTGGATCGTCCCTGGGGCAGCAACCTGATCCACAGCCCCTACGAGCCCAAGCTCGAAGAGGCCGTCGTCGACCTGTACTTGCGCCAGGGGGTTCGGACCGTCTCCGCATCGGCCTACCTCGATCTGACGCTTCCACTGCTTCGCTACCGCTACACCGGCATCACCGCGGATACGCAGGGCAGGGTGCACGCACCCAACCGCGTTGTCGCCAAGGTGTCCCGAGCCGAGGTCGCCCGGAAATTCCTGGCTCCCCCCGAGCCCAAGTGGCTGCGGGCGCTCGTCGAGTCCGGCGCGCTCACCAGCGCACA
Organism: uncultured Pseudomonadota bacterium; assembly: GCA_913061055.1. Classification (GTDB taxonomy): domain Bacteria; phylum Myxococcota_A; class Polyangia; order Nannocystales; family Nannocystaceae; genus CAJXVA01. The sequence goes on along the minus strand of CAJXVA010000160.1, from coordinate 3,797 downwards.
GGCTGAGCTTGCCGCGACGCTTCCGGTCGCCACCGACTTGACCGCCGAGGCCGACTCCGGGGGTCATACAGACAACCGGCCGGCGTTGACGCTGATCCCCTCGATGATCGCGCTGCGCGATGAGGTTGCCCGCATGCACCCCGGCGCGGCCCAGATTCGGGTGGGAGCGGCGGGCGGCATCGGGACGCCGCATGCTGCCGCGGCAGCATTCGCGATGGGGGCGGCTTATGTCGTCACGGGGACCATCAACCAAGCGTGTGTCGAGTCCGGTACGAGCGATGCGGTACGAGCACGGCTCGCCGAGGCGGGCGAGGCCGACGTCACCATGGCGCCGGCTGCCGACATGTTCGAGATGGGCGTGGAGCTTCAGGTCTTGCGGCGCGGCACCCTGTTCCCGATGCGGGCCCGCAAGCTCTGGGAGCTGTACCGCGCCCACCCGAGTCTGGATGCGATCCCGCAAGCCGAGCGCGAGAGCCTCGAGCGCACCATCTTCCGTAAGCCGCTCGTGCAGGTCTGGACCGACACCGCCAGCTTCTGGGCGGACCGGGACCCCGAGCAGGTCGCCAAGGCGCAACGGGACCCCAAACACAAGATGGCGCTTTGCTTTCGGGCATACCTCGGCCAGGCGTCGCGCTGGGCCAACCGCGGGCTGACCGAGCGTGAACCCGATTTCCAGGTCTGGTGCGGACCCGCGATCGGAGGCTTCAACGCGTGGACCGCCGACACCGTGTTCGCAGAACCGTCGCAGCGCCGCGTCGTCCCGATCTCCCTGAGCTTGCTGCATGGCGCCGCCGTGCTCACCCGCCTGTCCGCGCTGCGCACCCAAGGGGTCCACGTCGCCGCCGACTCGCTCGACCTTCGCCCCCGTCCGACCGCCCAACTCGAGGAACTCTGCCTGTGACCGCTTCCAACTCTCCGATCGCAATCGTTGGCCTCGACTGTCTCTTTCCCGCAGCGGACTCGCCCACGCGTTTTTGGGCCAACCTTCGGGACGGCGTCGATGCGATCACCGACGTGCCGGAGACCCACTGGCGTCCCGAAGACCACTACAACGCCGACCCCAAGGCGCCGGACATGGTCTACGCGCGCCGAGGCGGGTTCATCACTCCGATCGACTTCGAGCCGCTGAAGTTCGGCATCGCGCCGCGGGACCTCGAAGCCACCGACACCACCCAGCTGTTGTCACTGCACGTGGCGGCGCGGGCACTCGAAGACGCGGGCCTGGGCCCCGGCGGCCGTGACTTCGACAAAGAGCGCACCGGCGTCGTGCTCGGCGTGACCGGAGCGCTGGAGCTGGTCGTGCCCTTGGGCGCCCGCCTCGGACATCCGCTGTGGCGCCGCGCCCTGCGAGAGGCCGGCGTGGACGAAGCGGTCGCGGAGGATGTCATCACCCGAATCTCCGATGGCTACGTCCCGTGGCAGGAAAACTCGTTCCCCGGGTTGCTCGGCAACGTCACCGCCGGCCGTATCGCAAACCGGCTCGACCTGCATGGCACCAATTGCGTGGTCGATGCCGCGTGCGCCTCCTCGCTCTCGGCCTTGCACCTCGCAATGCTGGAGCTTCAGACGGGCCGCGCCGACCTCATGCTCTCGGGAGGCGTGGACGCGTTCAACGACGTGTTCATGTACACCTGCTTCTCGAAGACGCCGGCCTTGTCGGCGAGCGGCGACGCGCGTCCGTTCAGCGATGACGCCGACGGCACGATGCTCGGCGAGGGGGTGGGGGTGGTGGTGCTCAAGCGGCTTGCGGACGCGCAGCGCGATGGCGACCGGATCTACGCGGTGCTCAAGGGCATGGGCACCTCGAGCGACGGCAAGGGGCAAGCGATCTACGCGCCAGCCTCGGACGGTCAGGCCCGCGCGTTGCGGCAGGCCTACGCGCAGGCGGACGTGGAGCCGCGGACGATCGGCTTGCTGGAGGGACACGGCACCGGCACCAAGGTCGGTGACGCCACCGAGCTTCGGGGGCTCGCATCTGTCTACGGGGCCGAAGCCGACGCGCAGCCGTGGTGTGCCCTTGGTTCCGTCAAATCGATGATCGGGCACACCAAGGCGGCGGCCGGCGTTGCCGGGCTGATCAAGGCTTCGCTGTCCCTGCATCACCGGGTCCTGCCGCCGACGTTGAAGGTCTCGCAGCCCAACGAAGCGCTGGACGACGCGCCGGCGTTCTACGTCAGCGGCAGCAAGCGCCCTTGGCTGGCCTCGCCGGACCACCCGCGCCGTGCGGCCGTCAGCGCCTTCGGGTTCGGGGGCAGCAACTTCCACTGCGTGCTGGAGGAGGCCGATGGCGCTGGGACCCCAGCGTGGAATGGAGACGTCCAGATCCTTGCGTTCTCCGCGGCGAGCCGGGACGGGCTGGCGACGGCGCTCCGGGGGTTCCGCGTGGACTCATGGGACGACCTCCGACGCCGCGCCCACGGAACCCGTGCGGCCTTCGAAGACCTCGCGCACTGCCGGGTCGTGGTCCCGTTGACCCGGGGAGACGATGTCGATGCTGTGCTCGGCCAGGTCGCAACGGCGGTGACCTCGGACAGCCGTAGGCGGTTCACCACACCGCAGGGCGCCGCGTTTGGCGAGGGCGAGGCACGAGGTCCGCTGGCCGCGCTGTTCCCCGGGCAAGGGGCGCAGTCCGTCCACATGCTCAGCGACTTGGCCTGCTTCTTCCCACGGATGCGAGAGACGGTCGAGCACGTGCTGGCCGATCTTCCCGAGGTCGCAGGCGCCTTGTATCCCCCGCACGCCTGGACCGACGACGCTCGCGCGGCCCAGGGCGCAGCGATCACGGCCACCGAAAACGCTCAGCCGGCGCTTGGGGCCGTCAGCATGGGCGCGCTCGAGGTGCTGCGCGGGTTCGATGTGGTCTTCGACGCCGCGGTTGGGCACAGCTATGGCGAGCTCAGTGCGCTGTGTGCCGCCGGCACGCTCCCGATCGAAGCACTCGGCAGGGTCTCGCGCAGCCGCGGTGAGCTGATGGCCGATGGGGCAGGGGACCGCGGCACCATGCTCGCCGTCGCCGCTTCGCTGGAGCAGGTTCAGACGCATCTGAGCGAAGCCGGCCTGTCCGAGGTTGTCATCGCGAACCGCAACAGCCCCACGCAGATGGTCTGCTCCGGCAGCACCGCCGACATCGAAGCCGCCGCGACATCACTCGAAGCCAAGGGCGTGCGGGTGCGTCGGCTCGACGTTGCGGCTGCATTTCACAGCCCGCTGGTCGCTGGTGCACAGGCTCCGTTCGCCGAGTCGCTCAGCTTCGTCCGCTTCGCGGAGCCGGACCTTCCCGTGTTCGCCAACGTTTCGGGCGCCCCATATGCAGGGACCGAGGCCGAAATGCGGGCGACGCTGGCCCGTCAGATCGCCGCGCCGGTCGAGTTCGTCGGATGCATCGAGGCGATGCTCGCCGACGGCATCGACACGTTCGTGGAGATTGGCCCCGGCCGTCGCCTGTCCGGGCTGGTGGCCGCCATCGCCGGTGACCGAGCCCAGACCTGCGCCATCGATGCGTCGTCCGGGAAGCGCTCTGGCTTGCTCGATCTCGCGTGTGCGCTGGGAGCCCTTGCGGCCTGGGGGCATCCCGTCGACCTGCACGCTTGGGACCCCGATCTTCCGGAGCTCCCTGCAGCGGGGAAGCCCACCCTGCGGACGCCGATCTGCGGCGCGAACCTGAAACCGGCACGAGTCGAGCGTCCACGCATCGCCTCGATGTCCCAACCCGCCCGGGCGGCCGCGGCCCCGGCAACCGCACCTGTCATGTCCAAGCCCCTCGTCTGTCTCTTATACACATCTGACGCTGCCGACGA
>CAJXVA010000159.1 GCA_913061055.1 uncultured Pseudomonadota bacterium | reverse complement strand
CTGGTGGGGTAGGGGTCTACTGCGAACACAGTCGCGACGTCGTGATCCGCCGCTGCAGAATCGGGGCCGAGACGAAGATCTCCGTCAACTGCGAGTGGAACGGCGACAGCGCGAACCCCTACCTCAACACGCTGGTTCCGCGGAACCAGGGAATCATCGTTGAGGACTGCACGCTGCAGGCCTACAAGATCGGCGCGCACTTCGACCTCAGCGTAGCGAACTGCATCGTCCGTCGCTGTCGCATTGAGCGAGCCTGGCTCGCGGCCGTCGTCGACAACAACTCCTTCCCGGACGATGCGGGGGACTGGGAACCGCCGGATGGCGACGAGCCTATCGTCTCGACCAACACAGTCGATGTGGAGACGTGCTCGTTCCTCCTCCACCCGAACGTCCCTCTCATCCTGCACGATCACCATGGGACGCCGGGGCTCGCCCCCACCGTCGAGGATTGGCCGCTGTCACCGCTCGGCGTTGACCCTGCGGCCCTGACGTTGACCGCGTCGGGCAAGATGGGCGAACTCGCAGCGCTGTTGCGCCAACGGACGCCAACCGTCCTCCGCGATCGCCCCCAGGTTCGCGCCCTAACGCAGTGGCTCGCTGAGCAGCTGGCAGAAGCACACGTGGCCGTGACAAGTGCAGCCTCCGCTGCCCTCGCCGTGGGGGAGGGGGAGTCGCTCGACAAGCACGGTCGCGGCCTGCTCCTGCCACGAGCTGGGCTGTCCGACGATGAGTACCGGGTCGAGCTTCAGGTCAAGTTCGCGGCCCTGTTCCGGAGCCGGACGCCACCCCTCGCGCTCGACCTGCTGACGCTTCTGCTCGCAGGAAACGACACTACGGGCTCCTACCAAGAGTGGCCCCCAGCCGCCTACGAGTACACGCTCGAAGACATCGCAGCGGCGACGGCGAGCCGGTGGGAGTCCTTGCTGCGCACGGCGAAGCCTGAAGGGGTCCGCATGCAGACCCTCGTCCTTGAGGACAGCGCGAACGCTTTCCGATTCGACATCGGCCCCGGCTACGACCAGGGCCTCTACGCGTACACCCTGGAGACCTGAGCCATGCCGAAACCATCCACACTTCCCGCCTGGAACACCGCCGGCGACAACCGGATCACCCCGCCAGCTGGCATTCAGCAGGCTGGCCACGCAGCCAACGCCGCCCCGTCTTCGAGCTATGAGAACTGGCGTACGAACCTCACGTACGAGTGGTGTGTGTGGGTCAACGACGGCACTAGCGACGCTGATGCCACGGCACACATCGTCGAGACCGATTCGTCCGGGCAGATCTCGTGCCTGTTCCTGGAGATCGACAGCGACACCGCATCCCCGGACGCGGCGATGAACGTCACCAACGCCACGGGGTCGGCGGCAGAGTTCAGCGGCGGCGGGGCAGCGCCGACGCTCGTGGTCAACGGTTCGACGAGCGACGTCGCGATCTTCGCCGACGCTGGCCTGAACCAGCCCGCGATTCGGGCTCGTGGCAACGGCACCGGGCCAGGGATCTCCGTGGAGGCGGTCGGCTCCGCCCCCGGAATCGACGCGCTTGGCGGCAACGGGCGCCCGGGGATCCTTGCGTCATCGTCGGACGAGGCTGACGCACACGGCATTCGGACAACGACCGACGCTGACGCCCCTGTCGGGACCTACGGCCTCTACTCAAGCAGTGCCGCGGCGGGAGGTACTGCAATGTATGCCGAGGCCGCGACTGCAGGCACGACAGCAGGAGCCGGGCTTTTCGCAAGCGGTGGGAGCGCGTCGGGCTCTGCAGCGACGGCAATGCGTGCGGTGATCGTCGGTGACGGGTACGCGTGCGAGCTCCTCAGCCCATCCAACCCTGAGCGTGCGCCCCTCTACGTTCGCGGCGTCTCATCAGACCCAGCAACGCTGCAGGACGGCGACGTCTGGACACGCTCCACAGTCGGGGACGATGAGGGCGGAATGTACCTCCGCGAACGAGCCCAGACTCGAGGCGTCCACGCGTCCGCGGGCGGGTTCGCCAGCTTTCTCGGTGAGTCGAGGTCCACGAGTTCGACGGCATCCTCGGCGGAGTCCACAAAGATCACCGCCTCGTTCGGGAGCTACGCCCCGAAGCGAGCGGGGATCGTCCGGCTTCGTGCGGTCGCCGAGATGGAGAAAACGACCGCGACGTCTGGGGTCCTGGATATCTACGACAGCACCGCCGGCGTCGTCGTCGAGTCTCGAACCATCGAGTTTCAGGCTGGCCAGCCGAGAGACATCACCATCGAGACGAACTACACCCTGCCTGCGGCTGGTGCTCGGACATTCCTGCTGCGCTACGCGTCAGCGGCAGCCGCCTCGGGGTCGGTCAGTATCCGTGAGGCCAGCCTCCGGTGCGACGGTGTCTACTAGGCGAGCACTCAGTGGCCGCCTGTCTACTTTCGCGGGCGACGTCACGACGTCACGATAACCGCATGCCTCGGCACTCCGTCGACCCGAACGCGAACCCACAGCAGCGCCAGGCGCTGACGCGATTCCTCGGGCGTGCGGGCGTGGCCGAAGAGGACCTCTACCCGGGGGACGGGAAGCTCGCTCGGACCCACACGACGATCACCGCTGCCGAGCGGAACCAGTTCGATCACCTGTGCTTCAAGATGGGCTCCAACCCCGCGTCGGTGATGCGGGGCCTCGTCCGAGGAATGCTGAGAGAGCACGCCGATGGGTAGGGGCAAGAGCAGTCGGCAGGTCCACAACAAGCGGTTCGGGCCGAAGGTCTGCGATGATGTCTTGGAGTGGCTCGCGATGGGGAACTTCCGCGAGGCCGCATGCAAGCGCGCCGGGATCACCGATCGGACGCTGCGTCGGTGGCTCGCCGAAGGGCGCAAGGAGCTGGAGGCGGCTGAGGCTGACGTCGGGCCTGACGACGACCTCGACGAATCCAAGCTCGGCCCCTACGCGGTGTTTCTTCGGAAGGTCGAGAAGACCGAGGCCAACGTCGAGAGCGGCCTCGTGCGCAGCCTGGTGTTCGACGAGGATGCTCGCCCGGAAGACAAGCGGTGGTTCCTCGAGCGTCGGCACCCGAAACGGTACGGCAAGGGCGCGATGCGTGTTGAGCTGACCGGCAGAGAAGGTGGACCCCTCGAAGTGGAGATCGATGCCCGCAAGGTGCTACTCAGCCGACTATCTTCGGTCGCTCCCGATGGGGCAGCGGAAGAGGGTGATCCTCGGCCTGAGCCCGGATGAGGCCGAGCGCATCCTCTGGGACTGGGAGTTCTGGGCCCGAGACAAGCAGCTCGAGCCCGAGGGCGACTGGTTCACCTGGCTGATTCGCGCTGGGCGAGGGTTCGGCAAGACCCGCACAGGGGCTGAGACGGCCAACAAGTGGGCGCGGGCGAAGAAGTTCAAGCAGATCCTGATCGCGGGCCGAACCGCGGGGGACGTCCGCTCGGTTCTCATCGAGGGCCCAAGCGGCATCCTCGCGACGAGCCCGCCATGGTTTCGGCCGAAGTACGAGCCATCGAATCGGCAGATCATCTGGCCCAACGGGGTCGTCGGCGTGATTCGGTACGGGGATGCTCCCAACGGCTTTCGAGGCTTCGAGGGGGGCGGTGCTATCCTCGACGAACTCTTCCACTGGGGGCACGCCGAAGCGGCCTACGACAACCTCATGTTCGGCATGCGGGAGAAAGGCGACATTCGCGTCGTCATCCCGTGCACGCCTCTGCCCACGAAGCTCTGCAGGGAGATCTCCGCAGAGGACGACACCGTCGACACCCAGGGGTCGACCTTCGAGAACTCGGACAACCTGAGTCCGAAGGCGCTGGCGAAGCTGCGCAAGAAGTACCTGGGGACCCGCGTCGGAGACCAGGAGCTTCTCGGCAAGATCCTCACCGACAACCCCGCGGCGCAGTGGAGGCACGAGACCATCCTTCGCCTTCGCCGAAGCCGGCGCGACCTCCCCGAGATGGTGCGCATCGTGGTTGCTGTCGACCCGGCCGCGAGCTACGGCCCGAAGTCCGACGAGACTGGCATCGTGGTCGCGGGCCTCGGCGCCGACGGTCACGCCTACATCCTCGACGACCTCTCGCTCCGGGGCCAACCCCACGAGTGGGCGCGCGTCGTGAGCAACGCATACCGGAAGTGGAGCGCGAACCTCGTGGTCGCAGAGACCAACAACGGCGGGGACATGGTGGAGAGCACCCTGCGCTCCGCGAACGCCCACCTTCCGGTGCGGCGGATCCACGCGAAGAAGGGCAAGCGGACCCGCGCGGAGCCGGTGTCCACACTGTACGAGCAGGGCCTTGTCCACCACGTGTGGGACCTCGACGACGCGCTCAGCCCAGCCGCGAACAGCGAGATCTACCCGTTCGCGGAGATGGAGCGGCAGATGGTGAGCGTCGACCTCAACGACCCGAAGGACCACGACGACCGTCTCGATGCGGCGGTCTACGCGGTGACCGAGCTGTTGGTCGACGATGACGACCCGCTTGGGAGCCTGGCGGCGATGGCCTCCTAGCGGTTTTCTCTGAAGTCGCGGAGTTGTAGTGCAGCATCCAAGAGCCTGTACAAGTTCTTACCCTTGAGTTCGCGAAACTCACCGTAGTCAGCAACATCCTCCGGTTCGCTGTAGCCGAGCGACTCCGCAAGTTCTACTCTCAGGTTCTGTCGCTCAGCCTCGGCACTTCGCTCGGCCGTCTCGACCTCAACGGCCAGCCGCTTTAGGGTTGTGTGGGTGAGCTCCCGCGCCCGCGAGTGTTGGCCGGCTAGGCGCTGCAAGGCTTCTTTCTCGCGAATAGGCTGTTTGAGGAGCGCAACCCTCCTCTCCCAATGTTCGACACGCTCGATCAGTTCAGGAAGACGGCTGTGCGGGACGGTTTCCACTCCAAGAAGCGTGATGGACGACTTGTTCCTGGTCAAGCGTTCATGTGGCCCTGAGAGTCATGTCCTCCGCTTGCGCGACCTGCCCGTGCGCCTCGCGGACTGCTCTCTTGTTCATGTGTCCGCGATGGACATGTGATAAAAGGGCGGATCGAAAAAAAGCGAGCGGGGCCGGGGTTGACAGATCCAGGTCCCATGATTACCTCTGGGTACGCTGGTGCGCCCTGCCTACTTGGGCAGCGCAGTCTGCGCAATTCGCTCCGAGGTCGAATGCTCGACACCTACCATATCTACGCTGACGAGAGCGCTCATCTAGAGAACGATGGACTGACCCATATGGTTCTAGGGGCCGTGTGGTGCGAGAAGACGGTGGCTCGTCGGGCGGCTCGACAGATCAGGGCGCTTCGAACACGACACGGCATTCACCGACTGGCTGAGCTGAAGTGGACCCGGGTCTCGAACTCAAAGCTCGACTACTTCAAGCAACTTGTGGACCTGTTTTGGGACACAGAAGGCCTGAACTTCCGGGCTATGGTTGTGGACAAGCGGCAACTTGATCACAAGTCATTCGGACAGACCCACGACGACTGGTACTACAAGATCTACTTCGACATGTTGAAGTGGATTCTCTATCCCGACCGAGCGTTTCGCGTCTTCCTGGACGAAAAAGATACGCGTGGAGTTCCGAAGACTCGGAAGCTCCACGAGGTCCTCTGCAACAGTCACCAGGACTTCAATCGAGATATCATCAAGACGGTCGAAACAGTGCGCTCGTCTGATGTGGTCCTCGTCCAACTTGCCGACTTCCTCTCTGGTGCTCTAGGGTATGCCAACCGCCACCCGGGCTCTACTGGGGCGAAGGCGGAGGTCGTCGATCATCTGAGAGCGCTGTCGGGTTATTCGCTGAAGCAGAGCACTCTCCTGCGGGCGCGTAAGTTCAACATTCTCCACTGGGAAGGGGGGCGCGGCCGTGCCGGATGGACCGCCGGCTGCTAGCTCCACGCTGATCGAACGCGCACACTACGGCTCAGACCCCGAGTTCGAAGATGCGCTGTACGAGCGGTTTCGGCGGGATTTTCTTGGCCCCACCTGGCACTGGGAGGGCAAGCGCGTTGGGCTGAAGGCGCATCCGCTTCGAAACGGCCGAGAAGCAACATTCTACCACCTGACGACGAACGGAACGGAGGAGGCGTCAAGGACTCTGGACCTTGCGCGCGCCGAGCGTATCGGCTGGATCAGGCCCCTCATTGAGAAGGCAGAACGAGAGCCAACACAAGTTCGGCGGTGGTTGGAGCGACGTGGTCGGCAGGAGAGGATCCACCTGGCCACACCTTCGTTCGACTACCTCGTCGTGCTGACAGACCGCGGAGAGTACGTGTTGCCATGGACCGCGTACTTCGTTGCGAAGTTGCACAGCCGTCGCAAGCTTCGCAGCCGCTGGGAACAGTTCTCCTGAATAAAGCCGGGGGCGCCTTCGGGCCTCGTGTGCCCTAGTGACGCCCCCTGAACTCCTTCCACAGCATGGTGGATGAGCTGGTTAGAACATGTGTTGTCTGTGCCCTCCTGTCAAGATCTAGAACGGTTTTTGGGACCAAAACTGGGTTTCCCAAGTGCTTGATTTTATGGAGTTTCGAAGAAAAAGTCTGCTGTTTTTTGACCTGACGCACTTTTTCGGTTAACGGGACGGGGCTCGCGCATTGCGCGCTGTCACTGGCCCTATGCGACCCGCCACGAGTATCGCTGCCCATTTGCCGAACCGCTCCACCGGTCGGGTACTGCTTTTCCCGTTCCCACAGTGGCAAGAATCACCGGGCGGAATCCATGTTTGGCGACAAGGTGTTGAACGACCAGTCGGTAGAGCCGTTCGCCAGGGTCACCGACCCTACTGCTGTGCCCCTGCCGATGGGTCCATACCTCGGAGATCTCTCCGCCGAGCTCGCCGACTCGATCGATGCGCCACTCCGCCACATGGATGGCGGAGTCGATGAGCGCTGGAGTCGGAGGCCGGATGAGGTCTGCCATCGTCAGCCCACGCCGCTGCTCCTTCTTGGACAGCCAGAAGCTCTTCTCCTCGTCGATGAGCCCGCTGTCCCGGCATCCGCACTCCAGCCCGACGGTGAACCGGTTGGCGGCATGGGCGTGGGCCATGTAGTCGGTGGCGTAGTTGAGAAGCGCTACGAGCCCCTCGAGGTCCACCCAGTCGTGGGCGGGCACGGAAAGCAGGCGAGGGTCGTCCGCCGGGATGACGGCCGCCGCCTGGTGGACGAGGATGGCCTTCACGTCGGTGATGGGCCTCGTCCCCAATGGGCGCCCTCGGCGTTGTTTCCACGACCGTGGCTGCCCTCTGAGGTCGACCCACGCATCGGGCACCCCGTCGCCGTCCGCGTCGAGCAATCTCTCCCGCTCGGCGTCGAGCTTGGCGAGCTTGCTGGTGATGAGGCCGAAGCGGGAACGGACGTACTCAAGGACGCTGGCGTTCGTGGGGAGGATGAGCATCACGGACCTCTCGGGTGGACGACGAGAGCGTCCTCGCCGATGGTGGGAATCGTGATGCGGCCGACGTCCGGGACCTCGACCTCGAAGGTGACCCAGAAGGTCACCGACTCCTCAGCATCCGCGATCGGTTCGCCCTCGGCCCACGGGTATCGGACCAGTCCGGCGGCAGCGTCCTCGACTTCGCCGACGAAGGTTTGAACGAGGGACTCGCCGTCTCGCCGCGCCCTGAGGGTCACGAGGGTCCCGTCCGGTAGAGGGACGACGGATCCGCCGCGGAGAACCTCGCGGCGAATGACGGGAGCGAAGTCTCCTACGCGCATGTGATCAGGCTTGGCCATCTACGGTGTCCTCGAGGTGAAGGGGTCTGAGTCGGAAAGGATCGATTCGACCCAGTCCGTGTCGATGGTGCTGGGTCCGAGCACGCTTCCGGAGACGTCGACCACCACGTCAGCTTCGCCAGCGATGGACTGGTCGACCGCGACAGCGGCCGACGAGGTGACCTCAACCGCGGCTTCGCCAACGACCGCCTGGTCCAGCGCCAGCGAGGCAACCGTTTCGACGACGACCACAGTCTCGCCGCTGATGTCGATCACCCCCTCGATAGCCTCGACCGCAGAGCCGGACACGTAGACCGACGCTGACGCCTCGCCGCCGACGGCGATGTCGAGCTGAACAGTCCCGCTTGAAGCGACGCCCGCCTCGGCTTCGCCAGCTACTCCGAGGTCAAGGGCGGCCGACGCAGATGCCTCGGCGCCGGCCGACGCCCCTCCGGAGAGGGCCTGGTCTACGGACGCTGCCGCTGAGACCTCGACGATAGCCGCCGCCTGCCCGGATACCTCGACGGTCGTGGTTGCGGTTGAGATCGATGCCGATGCGTCGACTCCCGCGTCGGCTTCGCCGCTGAGCGCCTGGTCGACCGCGAGCGCTCCGCTTGCGCTGACGTCAGCGTCAGCCTCTCCCGCAAGGTCGACGAACGAACCTGAGGGGTCCGGAGCGTAGAGCGAGAACGTCGATGAGACGATGCGGTCGTAGTTGTTCCCTGCGCCGCCGAGAGTGGTGATCCTCGGCGTGACGATGGTGTCAGCGGAAATCCCGTTCAGGAATCGCATCGCCATGATGCGCAGGTTCTGGTCGGCGTCGAAGTTGTCGCCGCCGTAGCTGTACGCGTAGCCCGAGTCGTCGTCTCCAGCGTCACCGGGGGTCCCCTCGTCGCTCCGAACGAAGTGGTCCGTCCAGAAGCCGATGCCTCCGCCGGACGCCGCGAACGTCGTCAGGCAAAGGAAGCTTCGAGTCCCAGCGCCGGGTGCAGCCATCACCGCTGCCGCGGCAACGTCCACGGTGGCCGAACCACCCACAGCTGTCGTTCCCGCGACACCTGTGTCGATCGACTCGTAGGCACTTGGGGCGAACGCATGCACGCCGATTCGCCCGACGCCCATGAGCCCGTTCGACTCGTCGCCTTCGCAGAGGATCGCAATGACGTACTCGGTGCCGGTCGTGAGTGCGATCGGCTCCGAGAAGCCCTGGCAGACTCGGCTCGTGTCGAGGGACGGGTCGGGGTCGCGGAAAAAGTAGTCGTTGGTGTCAACGAAGGTCCACGTTGGGGTGCCGACTTCGCGATACGCCAGCCGAGCGGTGAGCGACCGGGCTGCGGGCATCCCCGTCAGGGGGAACAGCTCGCAGGACGCAAGGACCTGGTAGTTGCCGGTCTCCGCGGCGGTGAACCGAAGCTGGCCAGCCCCCTCGACTCCAACCGGCACCCAGCCCGCAACGTCGGGCGGCTGGGATGCGATGGCATCGTCGTTTGCGCTCTCGCTGTGGTGGCGGAGCGTCGTGGGGATGTCTGCGAGCGGCCACGCGACTGCCTGGAGGCCATCAAGAAGAGTGCCGGCCCCGCTTGAGCTCGACCGGCGCCGGAAGTTGAGCGCGTCACCGATGCCGGTGGTGATGCGTCGAACCGCGAAGAGCTGACCGCCGCTCGTCGCACCGTTGCCACCCGAGAACGTCTGGCGATGCCCCACCATCCCGATGCGGGTGCTGCCGACGCGTGCCTCGAGCTCGGCTTGGTGTGTGCCGCCGTCGTTCCGGGCTTGGCCGATGGCGACGACCAGCATCTCCGTGGCGTCTGGGAGTGTCGCCGAGGTCCCCGCGAACGGGGTTGTCGGTGCGTCCTCCCAGACGTCGGACGTGGTGCCGCTGGGCGACCCCTCCGTGGTGTAGGGCTGCAGCGCGGGCACGGGTGCCTACTGCCTACGCGGCGTCGCCGATGCGGATACGGATAGCCCCGGCCGGGATGCGGGCTCGGTTGCCGCTGAGCACCGTGATCGCGGAACTCAGCGTGTCGCTGTAGCGGACAGCGCCGGAGCCATCGACGACCGCGAAGTAGTCGGCGGCAATCCAGTCGGCGGTGGCTTCCCCGAAGAGCCACTCGCCGTCGTTCTCGATCATTCGGCCGTTGGGGGTACCAGCTGCGGGCGCGGTCCAGTCTGCGTCTGCGGGGTCGTACCTGCCGTATCCGTTGCCCGAAAGCTCGGTGCCCGCGCCTAGAGGATCCCCGTTGTACAGGGCAATCTGCGCATCGAAGGCGGGGGCCGCGATGCCGCGCATCCGGTTGAGGATCAGGTCGAGTTCGGTCGTAGATGCGGGCATGGCAAGTCCGCCGACCAGTATAGGGAGCCCACGAAGGGCGTTTATCGGGGTGTTCTTCCGAAACCGTGCAACGGATCGCCGGGGCGGTCGACCAGGGAATCGATGGACTCTTCGAAGCGACTTGTCGGGCCCGGCGTCCCATGGATCACGCGCTCTCCCGGTGAGGTGTTGGGGCTCATCGACTTCGCGGAGCGCTGGGTGCGAGACGAGCGACCGGAGCACGTCGAGCCCTACGTCGAAGCGGTCGCCATCGTTCTTGGAGAGCCAGCGCGGGCGTAGCTACCCCACGGCCTCGTCGCAGTGCGGGCATCTTGGCGTCGACCTCGAGAGTGCATCGAAGATGACGCCCTTGTGGCACGACGGGCACCGCGTGTACTCGAGGCGATCGATCTTCGGGCCTGTCGCCTTGGCGCCGTGACGTGCGGGGCGACGGTCGGCCCTCCATTGGTAGTTCATGCCGCCACCTCGGACCATGGGCGCCCGTCATGTCGGCGCAATCTCTCGCGGACCCAGATAGGGTTCTCGCCCAACGTCCACGTACCCGAAGCGGCGGCGGCGAGAGTTGCGGCGCACTCCTGGGCGATCGCGAACGCGGCGGGTGGCGGGACGGCGTTGCCGATCCTCTCACGCCAATCGCCGTGGTTCTTGCCGTCGAGGACCAGCGGCTCACCGTTGAGGGTGGTGGGGAAGCCCTGTAGCGCCGCGAGTTCGAGCGTTGTCATTGGCCGGTGCCAGCTGCCATCGGCCGCAACGATCACGACGTGGCGGGGCTTCTTCGATGCGAGGTCGAGGTGGTCTCCCAGGATGGCGTGTGGATCGGCCGATGCCTCCACTCGGTGAGACGCATCCACCGTTCGAGGGTCCGCAAGCGATCCCGTGGCGTTGCTGACATTGTGCGCCCCCTTGATGGTTCCCGATGGCGACTCCCACTTCGCGACACCGATGCAGCCCCGGTGCGGTTGGTAGTCGATGCGTGGGTCAGCGATCTGGGCGGGGAAGTTGTCGATGCTCGGGTGGCCGATCACCGCGGCGCTCTGGCCGTCCCACGGCCGCACACCGTGACCGCCCTCTCGACGCTTGCAGCGGACGCGGGGGTCGGAGACGCTTCCCCATGTGTCGCGGCTCGTGGTGTGGCCCAGGACGGCATGGGACGAGCACTCCCACGGTTCGACTCCGTAGGGTCCGTTGGGGCGGCCCTTGCGGTCTGCGAGGCGTACAGCGGCCGGGATGGCGCGCCAGTCCTTCCCCGCAGGGATGAGGGCCAGCCGGACCCAGTTGAGCGCGCTCAAACGGGGGAGGGTGTGCATGGCACCGCCGGCAGTTGAGCCGGGTGCCGGCACTGGAAGCTCGCCGAGCACCTCGCCGATCGAACGAACCCGTTTCTCTGAAGGGAGACGCAGGAAGGACTCGACCTGAGGCATGTGCCTGGCCACCAGCAAGAACCGCTTGCGCCGTTGCGCCAGGCCTCCGATCTCGCCGCAGTCGTGGACCGACGTGTCGACGGCGTAGCCGTACTTCTGGAGCAGTCCAACCAGCCGAGCGAGCCACTCCCGACCCCGCGACTGGATGCGGGGCACGTTCTCGAGCAGGATCAGTCGGGGGCGACGGCGCCAGGCCTCGAGAGCAAGCCAGAGCCCGTGGAATGCCAGCGAGTTGAGCCGCTGATACTTGTCGAGCCTAGCGTTCGCTTCTGGGAGGCAGCCGGAGAACCCCTTGCACGGCGGGCTCGCGAAGACGACGTCGGGGCTCTCAGGGCAGAGTGCGGCCAGGGCGGCCGGGGTCTCCATCGCGCCAATGTCCTCGACGTGGGCAGACTCTCCGGTGAGTCGCTCAAGGTCTCGACACGCGGCCGCGTTGAAGTCGAGGGCCCCCAACCCTCGAAAGCCGGCTCGATGGAAGCCAAGGGCGCCGCCTCCGGAACCGGCGAACATGTGAAGGACCGTTGGTTGCCTGGACACACGGCCTCAGGCCCGGCCCCTGTTGGGGTGCGGGCTGGGCCTTGCGGCGGGGTGGCTCCTACTAATCGGAGGGGAGTTAGGAGGTGGCTAGTAGTCGAACATCCCGGGCCCATAGGACCAGCGCTCCAAGTCGTCCTGGTAAGACTCGTGGTTCAAGCGCTCGTCTATCTCTGCCAACACCTGCTCGAAGACCTCCCACGCCTCGTTACGTCGTCGGAGCCGGCGCTTGCGGGCGAGGTCTTGGCGGGGGTTGCGGCTCATCGGCGATCCTTCCAAGCGAGCATTCTGGCGTAGCGGTCGCGGAGGCGGGCGAACCGAACCGTGTCCATGTCGTGAAGCTCGCAGGCGTTGCCATCCGCCCCGTAGTGCTCAGGTGAGCCCGGGTCGCAGTCGCAAGGGCGCTGCGCAAACATTCGGGCCTTTGCTTCCGCTCTGTACGCTGCAGCGCGCGAGAAGAACCGCCGCCCTCCACCCTTGAAGACGCGAGCGGAGACGGCCTCGATCGCGCTCACAGGCACCCCGCCTTCTCGTCCCGGTGGCGGAGCCAGGCGGCGTATCGGTCCTGGACCCTCACGGCGTACGCCTCGCCGACCTCTGAGCGCCATGTCCAGTAGTCGGTGCCGCGCCCGTGGTTCAACATCGCCTCAATGCGGTTTGACGCCTCAATGCTGTACGCGTCGAACGGGTCATCCAGAATGTCCGAGTCACTCTCGCTCGCCGGCACCCACGCCACCACCCGGCGGACTGCCGGAACGTGAGCGGGGTCGGGCCTGGGGTTGGCCTTTTCGGGCCAGCGTTTGAGCAGGTCTGAGTCGGCAAGCTCTCGAAGCTTCCGGGCGGCCCATAGGTTCGCGCCCTGCATCGAGGCCGTTCGCAGATGACCAAACGCGAAGGTTTGACCGGATACCTCTGGGAGATTGGCCTCAAACTCGAACCGGTCGGCCATCCAGCGGAGCACTGTCGCCCGGAGCATCGGAGTGTTCGTCCCCTCCCCACGTGCTGCACGTGCTGACTCGGAGTCGGGGCCGTCGGTCCAAGTGGCGGCGATGCGCAGCCGTTCGGCCGAAGCAGCCTCTGCGCAGCCGCAGCCACAAGAGAGCGAGACCAGGCATGCGGGGCACCGGTCGTCTTCCTCCTCTTCCCACGGGTTTCCTCTTCCGTGAACCACTACCCCTCACCGTCCTCTCGGGTGAGGGCGTCCAGGCAGGCGAGCGTTGGGGCCAGCGGCGTCATGTCCAAAGGGTCGCATCGGCCCCCATTGCAACCCCGCATGAGGCCAGCGCGCAGGTCTGCGATGCCCGACCGGAGGCGCTCCACCTCAGCGCGGAGCCGGGTCGCCTCGCGCTTCCGCCCCTCGCCGGCCGCTGTCAGGCGGAACGTGTCCGGGCCGTCGGAGCCAAGCAGTTCGTCCATGCTCATCAGCTCACCTCCGCTCGGAGGGCTTCGTCTGCTGTGCAGCCTTTGGCCGACAGCTCGTAGTGCGGGAACCCCATTTGTCTCAGCCATGCGACGAACGGGATGCAACGTGCGTCGACATCCCCCGTCCCCACGCACCCCGCAGAGGCTGCGCGAGTGGTGTCCCATGGCCACCCACAGTGCTTGCACGGCTCAGTCCATCGGCCGTAGTGGATGCGGCCGCACTTGTGGCATGTCGCTGGCCCGCTCACGACTCGCCACCGGCCTTCCGTGCCTGCTCGGCGTCCCATCGCTCCCACGACATGGCGACCGCGGCAGCCTTTGAGTTGATATCGTATGCCCAGACGACGCCGTCTGGCCGGCGTAGGGTGTAATCGCAGCTTGCAGCCCTGCTCACCTTCCACCCTGGCGCCGGCTTGGTCCGGTCCTCCGCGAGCTCCGGGCACGTGCAAGGGTTCGTGTCCCACTTCGTTCGGGCACAGCCCTCCGCGTGGCCGTTCTTGCGGGCCTCGCTCTCGTACCACGTGCTGGGCTCCGGGTCGGCGGTCGCGGGCTCGCGTGTGCTGAGCAGTGTGGCGCCTTGCCGGACGATATCCACGAGCCGCAGTCCGAACTGCATGAACAGCGCTTGTGCCTCCCGGAGCTCGGCCCCCGGCTCCTCGTGCACCACGACGGACGCCCCTGCGTCCGGGCCGAGCACGTGGGCTGCGGCTTCGATGGGGGAGACGCGGCGAACGAGGTCGTCATGGAACGCGTGGTCCACGGCCAGCCCGCTAATGGACACATCGACCGTTTGACCACACAGCGTCAGCTCGCCTTCGTCATCGAAGCGCCACTCGCCGGCCTCCAGCTCCCCGTACGTCGTCACCGCAGGGTCTGGCGGGGGCCCTGCGAGCAGGGTAACGGGCTCGTCCTCGTCCGGGTAGACGATGACCAGGTCGTCCAGCTGATACGCCTTCCGAGCGCTCGGGATGGTGGCTCTCATGCGGGCACACCAAGTTCCGCACTGCCTCCGGAACACGGATTCTTTCCCCTGTCCAGCCGGCACGTCTCCGAACACCGCCCCCCGCTTCTGCTCGGGGGGCTTGCCGATGATGTTTGCTTGCTTCGTCATTCGCTCTCGCCTTTCTCTCCGGTCAGCGATCCGTGTATTGCGTCCGCGACCTTGCGTAGACTGATTCCGTGCTTCGCGTCGAAGGTGTCGCGCCCGATGCGGTGAACCTCCTGGTGGTGCTCGCGGCAGAGGGGCACGCAGTCCTTGTCGGTGCCCCCGGCTCCTCGGCTCCGCACGTGGTGCGGGTCCGACTGAATCGCGAAAGCCTCAGCCTTGCCGAAGGACAGCACCACACCGATCGAGCTACAGGCGCAGCACGGAGCCTTGCGGCACCACTCGGCCTGAGGGCCAAACGCGTCGGCCCGTCGCTTAGCCGCCCGCTGGGCGTTTGCTCGAGGGAGCCTGGCCTTCCGCTTCAGCCCGCCCGAGCGCTTGAGCGGGGTGCGTCGACGGAGGCTCATGAAACCCTCCTGGCCATCTCGGCCTGCAACGCCTCGACATCCTTTGCCAGATTGGCGAGCTCAAGCGCAGCACGGAATCCGCGTTGTCGCTCGGCCATGATTCGGCTCGCCGCCTTGGCGCCCTTCTGCCGGTGCCTGCCGTCCTCGAGCTGGACTGCCAGGTCGAACTCGGCTGGCCACAGGAGCTTCGCGAACCGCCGGAACGGGTAGTCGTCGTACCAAGCGGTCATGACCACCCTCCCGTGTCTTGCACCTGGATGGGCGAGAACATCCGCTTGCCTCGGCGCCGGTCGAGCAGGAAGAACGCCTGCGCCGCCGGCTCGAAGCGCGCCTTGATGGCCTGGGCGAACGCGCTGTAGCCGATGAGAGACCCGTTCACGACGAAGTCCCGGTGGTCGGTGACCTGGTGGAAGTGTCCGAGGCAGGTGAGGTGCGCCTGCCGGCTCTTGTCCCAACTGTCGATGGCTTTTCGCAGCGGGATGGTGATGCCTCCAACGCCGCCCCAGTACCGGATGTCGTCCCCGTGGGTCCACCGGATGGTGTGCCCGTAGATCTCCGTGTAGAGCAGCGACCCTCGGGCGACGTCGAACTCAACCCGCGGCTCGTCCGCGTAGAGTTGCGCGAGCTGGTGGTAGACGATCGTGGCGAGCGAGTTCGCGGCCTTCGTCGAATGTCGCATCTTCGGCGTCATCCGGTCGTGGTTGCCGTGGACGCACGGGCAGTAGATGCGCTCGAGCTCGGTCTCAGCGAGCAAGTAGTCGATACCGCCCCGCAGTAGTTCGGTCACGTAGATCGTCGCGTCCGCCGGCCCCAGCGCGTTGCTCTCCAGCAGTTCCGGGTGAATCGTGTTGGTGATGAGGTCGCCAAGGATCCCGAGAATGAAGTCCCGGATCACGAACCCCGGGCCGCCCTTCTCTTGGAGCGCATCGACCATCCACTTTGCACCGACGAAGAGCCGGGTCATCCGCTCCTGGGCGATCGAGAGATTGAACTCGTTGAGCCCCGAGACAGTTTCCGGGCTCACCGTTTCTTCAGGGTGCAGATCTGAAGCCAGCAGCACGGCCGTTGCTTCGTGCGGCTCGCTGGGCTCCCGGCTCTCGATCTTGTAGACCGACTCGCGCGGCTCCGATGTGGCGAGCGAGATGTCGAGTGCATGCTGGGCGTCCTCGAGTCGCCGTTCTGCGTCCGACGAGCGAGACTCGGCCATCTTCCGAGCATGCTCGGACTTGGCGAGCTTCCGACGCAGCTTGAGGTTCAGCTCCCGCTCCGCGTCCTGCTCGGTCTCCTTCGCGAGACCGCTGACCAGGCTGTCTACTTTCTTCCCCATGAAGACCTCCCCAGCTCGCGCTGCACGAAGTTCTCAAGAGCGACACCCGAGATCGTGGTGCCAAGTTTCTCCTCGAGCGTGTCGACCGTTCGCTTGCGAGAGATCCTTAGGTTGCGAGGGTTCACGTCATTGTGAGCGAGAACGCCCTCGACGAACTCCCGCGCCTCGCCATCGAGCGTGGCGGGAGGGGGCGCTCCCTTTGCACTCACAAGGTCTCCGATGAGGGCAGCAGGGCTGACCTTCGTTGGCTTGGCTGTTCTTCCCTTTGATCGCTTCTTGGTTGGCATCAGTCTTCTCCGTGGGTTTGCGATGAGAGCAATGGGTCCCGTTCGGCGATGAACGCCATCCGGGCAATGGCGTGAACAAGAGGGTGCTCA
Organism: uncultured Pseudomonadota bacterium; assembly: GCA_913061055.1. GTDB lineage: Bacteria > Myxococcota_A > Polyangia > Nannocystales > Nannocystaceae > CAJXVA01. The sequence goes on along the minus strand of CAJXVA010000159.1, from coordinate 2,289 downwards.
CCGCTGCCTGGGTCGGTCGTCTCGCCGCTGAGGTAGGCGAGCCAGTGGCGCTCGATCGAAGCGACGTGCGCCTCGATGGTTCCGTTCGGGTGCTGGGGGTTCCGGGCGGAATCGTCTGGGTGGCCGTGCTTCGCCATCGAGCGACCGAGGACACGACCAATCGCCGCGCGGACGGATGCGGGGAAGAGGTCGGGCCTCGGCTTCGACGCCTTCTCTTGCTGCAGCTGCTCAGCCGTCAACATCGGCGTCCTCCTCTTCGTCTCGCCACCTTTCGAGTTCCTCGACACGTCCCGTCAGATTTGCGATGCGCTTGTTCGCCTGCCCCGCATTCGCTGTGACCCACGCGACGACAACAGTCGCGGCCGCTGTGATCGCGCTGTCGGCGAGACTCAGGTCGAACATGCGGCCTCCCGCAGGGCTCGCCACACCGACGTCGGTGACACGCCGAGGACCTCGGCAACAGCCTGTTGCGAGCCCAGCTTCTCGTAGAGCTCGACCGCCTCTTTGGGTTCGTACGTGCGCCGTCGGCCAACGCCTCGACCGACCTTGTCCTCCCGCGCCCAGTCGGTGACCGTCGTGCGGGAGCAGCCGATTCGTGCGCAGATCTCGTCGATCTCAACCCCATCGATGTAGAGGGACATCGCGCGTGAGCGGTCGGCGGCCGAGTATCGGACCCCACTCGTGGATCCGGACCAGTGGGGGAAGTGCCGCTTGAGCCTCTGGGCCACCGCCTGGTAGCTGAGGCCCAGGTGGTCGGCGGCAGCGCGGCAGGACCCTCGTCTCCTCACTTCTTCGAGCAGCTCGTCCGGCGTCGGCCTGGCGGCGACCTTGAGCCCGTGAGCCTTCAGCCACCGGCGGACCGTGGCGCTCTTGACCCCGTAGACGTCGGCGATGTCCGCGACGGTGAACTTCTTGCGGAGCAGCCGTTCCAGGTCTTTCTTGGAGCTAGGCATCGGACACCTCCGGCCCGCGCATCGGCGCCCAGTCTGCAAGCTGACGAAACTCCACCGGAACGCCGCGGGTCTTCGCGTCAGCGATTCCGAGCTCCATCCCGTGGCTGATCCCAAGATCGGTGTAGACGACTGTGGCCTGAGCGACTCGCCGCCAGGCGAACCCAGCCGCGATGCCCAGAGAGCGTTCGTTGGGCACGTCGTCGTCGAGGACGCCGGGCTGCGTGTAGAGCAGGTGTGACGCGTACGGGGCCTCGCCGCGGAGCAGGGAGTCACGCATGCAGTCCCGCGCGTAGTCCTCGTTCGTGGTGACCTCCCCAGCGTAGGGGGACTCAAGGATGACCAGGCGGTCAGGCGTCATTCTGGTGTCGTTCATCGTGACTGTCTCCATTGCTCTCGGCACTCCGCGAGGACGTCCTCTCGTGGCTTCCACAACTTCTGCATCCCGCGTGCGGGGACGGGGTCTTTGAACTTCACGGGGGTCGCGAGAACCCAGCCAAACGGGCCGACGTACCAGGGGGACTCAAGGTGCGGCTCTGGGTCCGACACTTCCACTCCAGGCACCCGGAACTGCGGGTCCTCGGTCGCGGTCCCCACGTATCGAGCGCACCCCAAGATCGCCCCGGTGGCGAGGTCGCGCTCAGGGTTGAGCAGAGCGGGGCCGCCGACTTCGGCACGGACCTTCTCCACGGCGGGCATGTCCAACGTCTTGCCCGCGTGGATGAAGAGCCATTGGCCCACGAACTCCCGCGGCGGGATCCACTTGCGATTCTCCACCGGCTTGTGGCCGGCCACGATGGCCCAAGCCCACGGCTGGTGGATCGTGAGAGCGTACGCGGTCATGCCTCGAACTCCCCGGCCACCGAGGCACTTCGACGATTCCAGCGCCTCAGGCGTTCGCGTCGTGCCAGTTCGACTCGCCGGCTGGTCGCCATGCTCTCGGCGAAGTCGTGGACGGTCCGGCGGTGCTGTTTTGACCGGCGGTCGGCGAGGATGAGGCTGCCGGCCAGCGCGGCCGCCCAGGTAAACGCGATCATGGTGAACACAGCGCCTCCCCCTTCTCCGTGAGTTGGGTTGTCCTCGCGACTCCGTAGACCCGGGACAGCAGGCCCCGTCTCTCCAGACCTTCGATGTGCGTGGCAGGTGCCATCGTGGAGGCCCAGCCAAAGTGGTCCGCAATCTCCCGGAAGCTCGGCGAGTAGCCGTGAGCGAGCCGGAACGCTCGGATGTGCTGGAGCACGCCGAGTTGCTTCTCGGTCGGAGGCTTCTCAATCTGCCTCATGTCGCCTCCAAAGCCGAAGGTCACTCCCGGGTATCTGCCGGTGCCGCCGCCTGTGCG
>CAJXVA010000158.1 GCA_913061055.1 uncultured Pseudomonadota bacterium | reverse complement strand
CTACACTAGATCGCTCGTCGGCAGCGTCAGATGTGTATAAGAGACAGGCACCGGAGTGGGCACCGGACGTAGGGTCTCCGTTCTCCTGGATCTAGGGCCGAGCCGCCGGACCGGGCCGTTCGCCAAGCGTCGGCCGCACACGACAGTTTTTTCGCAACAAGCTCGCTTGCTGGTCGACCTGTCCTGCGGTGAGCGCCGCTCTCAAAGGTCCCAGCGCCAAGCGGCGTCAGGCCAACCGCGCCCGAGGCGAGGCTCGCGACCACAAGCGCGTCCGCGCACGCGCGATCGAGCTCAACGCTCCCGTCCGGTGACTCGTTGCGCTACAGCGGAGCCGAAGGACCCCTACGGCCGTTCACCACAAGTGGCTGTGCGGCGACAGACGGCCCTTGGAAGATGAGCTCCTCCTCGATAGGCTGAGTTCGTCCGCTTTCGGGCGGAGTTCGTTGGTTGAGTATGACTTTGGGAACGATGGGGGAGCGCGCATGCTTGGCGTGGATTTGTTTGCTTGCTGCGTGCGGCTCTTCGGGGGGCGTCACCGGGCAAGACACCGACTCCACCACGACCACCGGGACAGGGGGACCGGCCACAGCCACCGCACAAACGATGGGTGCCACCGAATCGACAGGGCTCGAGACCCAGGGCCCCACAACGGGGAGCGAGTCAGACTCGGGGTTGAGCAGTGGTGATCTTGCTGGGGAGTGTGGGGACGGCACCGTGCAACCTGGGGAGGACTGCGACGCTGGGGGCGAGTCCGCGACCTGCAACGCCGACTGCACGGCGGCCGGATGTGGGGACGCGGTCATCAACCAGGCCGCGGGGGAGGACTGCGATGACGGCCGCAACGGCGATGAGGACGACGGCTGCACCGACGCTTGTCGGTTCCCGGCGTGCGGCGACGGGGTGGTGCAACCGAGTGAAGGGGAAGAGTGCGATGGCGTTGCAAAGAACGGTGTGTGCAGCGGAGACTGCACCTTGGCGCAATGGGGCATGCCGCGCTTGCTCGAGAACGGTGGCCCGGAGCTCATCGGTGCTCCGCAGCTGGCGACGGACCCAAGCGGAAACGCCATCGTCGTGTGGCGTTCGGACGCCGGATCTTTCGCGCACGGCGTCCGTTCCCAACGCTACGACATCGCCACCGACACCTGGGGCGAGGCGACGCAACTCGATGCAGCTACGGACAGCGCCGGTATCCCAAGTATCGCGATGGACACCGTAGGCAACGCCATCGCGGTGTGGGGCGACACGACCCCTGGCAACGCGCCGATCGCTGCAGTGGCGCGGCGCTACGACGTGGCCACCGGAACGTGGGAGCCCATCACGGTCATTCTCCCCGATGGCGGCGGGTTTTCTGCGTTTCCGGTAGCGTTCGACGCCGCCGACAACGCGACCGTCCTCGTGCCCCTGCCCGATGGCTCGACAACCGACCTCTTCGCGGTCAGACGAGACGCCGCGACGGGGACGTGGCAAGGCTCCGTCGGCCTGGAGTCGGGAGATGTCTCCGTCCAGGGCTCCAAGCTTGCGGTCAATGCAAGCGGCTCGGCTTTTGCCGTGTGGACCAGTGAAACGACGCCAGGTCAGAGCCAACCCAGGGACATCTTTGCCAGCCACTACGACGCGGATGCCGACGCCTGGGGCGTTCCAGTGCCGATCGAGGCGCTGAATCCGGCCGATGCGTTCGAGGTATCCGTGGGCATCGACGACAACGGCAACGCCATCGCAACATGGTCCCAACGGGATGGGGTCGCCCCCGCCCAGTGGAATATCTACACCAATCGCTACGACGCGGTCGCCGATGCGTGGGGGGCCCCCATGCTGCTCGACCCCGACGACGTTGGTGACGCCCGGTTCTCCGACCTCTCGGTATCGCCCAGTGGGAATGCGATCGCGGTATGGCACCGCCAATCACCTCTCTCCCGCGATGTCTTTGCGCGTCGCTACGACGCCACGTCAGACACCTGGGCGCGGACCGTACTCCTGGACAGTGGGGACGGCGTCGCCAGTACGCCGCGCGTTGATCAGAACAACGCTGGCAACGGCATCGCCGTGTGGTTTCAGTTCAACGACGCCGCCTCAGCCAACGAGATTCTGGCGAGCCATTACGATCCGACCTCCGACACATGGGGTGGAGAGCTGGTCATCGCTTCCGAAAACGGCGTTGATGATGCGAGCCCCCAGGTCGAAGTGCACCCAAGCGGTACTGCGGTCGCGAGCTGGCGCCGGAATGCGGCCGGAGCGGGGTACTCGGCAATGGCCGCGCACTTTCAGTAGGCCACCCCGATTCCCTGCAGGGGCGATTCCCCGTCCGTGGGTGAGCAGGCGTTCCGATTTCCTGTTCGTTGGTGAGCTGGTTCGAGTTGCTCGCCCACGCCCGTCGCCACGCCACCGTTTGGCGCGCATGGGTCCGCTACAGCGCGTACAGACGGAGGTGTCGACGCGAAAGACGCGGGCGATGAGCTTTGCGCCACGTACGGACGGGGACGCTCAGTGTTCGTCAGAATAGCTCATCAACCACGGCGGAGAGCTCCAGCGCGAGGCGCTTTGCTGCGTCGGCGAACACGGGCGAGACCCGTGAGACCGCACTCTCGCCCCAGCGAACCGTATCCCTGAGGAGCTTTCCTCCGGGGTTGCCGGGCTCGAACGCGTCGAGCACGTAGACATGAGCGCGGGTCAGCATCACAGCAACCCTTGCGTCGTCGGGATGTCGCTCCGCGGCTTCAGTCCACAACCCGATCGCTCGTTCGACTTCGGAGCGGTCAGCCCGAGCAGCCCAGTGCTTGTCGGCCTGGGGTGTAGGGACCGCTGCGATGGCTTGGGCTGGCGCCTCCTGGGCAGATGCCTGATCGGGCCGCGCTGTGGTTCCGTTGGCCCCGCTGACAGACGGTTGCGGCTTCGAGTTCAGGCCAGTTAAGCTGCCGGAGGTCGCAGCTGAGGCTGGTGTATTGGGCGCATGAGCGCTCGAGAAGATCGGGCATCGCAATGACGCAATGGAGCGAAGAGCAGGAGAGGGCAGTCCGGCAGATACTCGAGGTTGTCGGGAATCTTGCTGAGGTGACCGATGAGACGATGGTCGCGGCGTTCGAGCGGTCAACCAACACCCGGATAGACCCATGGAAGGTCGCGACCCTTGTGCCACTCGCGTTCGGACGCGTGCTGCTGGCGCACATGAATGTGGTCGACCCTCCAAAGACCTTTGTGCTCTCGAGCGACGTCTCGGAGAGCGAGGAGCGTTCACTCCAAGATGAGCCCGTGTTCCTTTGTGCGCTGCAGCTCGCAGTTCAGATCTTTCACAGCGGTCCCCGTGAACTGTTCGAACGCGCCGCGCTTCACGGTCCCGAGGTGAGGGCCATAAACCAGGCTCTCAACGCCGGCAACGACATCGCGGGAGCCAAGTTCAACCCAACCACGATCACGTGCCCCAGTCGCGAGCGATGGAACGTGGACGCCTGATTTCGAACGTCGGGTAGATGCTCGCCATGCGTGATTCAGAGCCGTGATCTCGGTTCGAGGTGTTCAGCGCTGAAGGGAACTCGCTGTGAAAACGTGGACGCGGGCTCGCGGAGGGGCGGATGGGATTCTGAGGGACGTACGAGGGGCTCGTCGTCCCCGACGGAGCCGGAGTCGACGGCTTGTTTCAGTACCGCACCGTGTTCAACGTCTCGAGCAGCGACCTCCAGATCTACGGAAGTTCGGGCTCGAGCCAAGTCATCCGACCCGGCGCCTGCCCCCGAGGGCTGGTTCACCTCCACGGCGGGCAGGAAGATGTGCTGATGCTCAAGACACTTCGCTCGACCTTGCCATCCGTACCCGGGAGTGTGGTCTGAGACCTCGACCCGGACGTTGGTGGCGGCTCGAGCCTCATCCAAGGCGGGCGAGAGGGAGCGGCATCACGGAGCTGAGCCTCGGGCAGGGTCGTGATGGCGGGCAGCTCAAGAGCGCGTGCTCCCGGGTTCCCGTTGCGTTCCCCATCCGTACGTGGCGCCCGGTTCCTCTTGGGTTCCCCGTCCCGTACGTGGCGCAGATCCGCGGGTGATTTGGCAACGCCCACACCGTCTCGTCTGCGTTTGGATCCGCGAAGCACGCGGCGATCGACAGCCCGAACGCGATGAACAGCGGCGGATCCGCGTCGCGCGGCGTCAGAATGTGCCCGATATGGACACACCCGTGAAGGATCCGGTCGCCACGGGTGCGAGCATGGTTCTCCGATCTGCACGCCCACGCTTCCGGCCGTGACCGATGCCAAGGAGCATCGCGCCGCTGATGCCCAGCCCGGCGGTGGTCCACCACATTCCTTCGACGAGCGCGACACGGCCGCGGGATTCGATGCGCGTACCGTAGGCAACACCGAGGCCTGTCCCCAGAACGACAGCACCGCCGGCGATCAGCGAACCGCCGAGCGTCATGATTCGACGGGGATCGGCGTCGGGTCGCCATCGCAGCGCCTGTCCCGAGCGGACTCGATGTCGGCTGTACGTCCGCATCCCGCCGCCGAGGAACCCCATCGTGCCAACGAGCACCGGCGCACCCAGCGTGTGGAGCAGCGGACCGTTGAGGCAGCTCTCGTCGCAGCTGCGCTCGTCGAAGTTCGGATCCTGGACGGCGAATGGATCGGCGATCGTCACCATGATCTTGGTCGTCAGCCAGCCGGCGCCGAACAAGGCCCCCATCGAAAGCTGACCCACGCCCTCATGCTCGGGCGCTTGTCCGAGCGGTTGGGCAACGGGAGCCGGCGCCATTGCGGCGAGAAGGAGGGACATAGCCAGCGAACCCATCATGCTCTGGTAGTGCTTCATCCCACATGATCGATCACGCAAGCGGACGGGAAGGACGAGACCTGTCTGGGGAAGGAGGGTAGGAATTTGGCAGCGTCCCTGCCACAGCGGGTCCTACGCGCGAGCGAAGACGCAAAAACGCCCGACTCACAGCACCATGAGGCTGAGCAGAAACACGACCAGCGGGAGGACCCCTGCGAGCCCAAGGAACCGGAGCGTCGTGTCTCGAACAGCGCCTAGCGAGCGACTAGCAGCAACCGTGGCGCGTCAACGCCACGCAATCATCCCGGACGTTCGGACTCAAACAGCGCCGCCTCAACAGCCAACCGTACCAACGGTGCAATCTCTGGACTGTCGAGGTGATCCTTGATCGGTGCCTTGTAGCGCGGGCGCGGCATGTTCACATGCACCGCGGCCACGAGACGTTGTTTGGAGGAAGGCGCGTGCTCAGCCACTGACCGCTGCAGTGCTTCGACATGCGACCCGCCATCGCGGGTGCGCACCCCGTTCACCCACCCGCGAACCTGCGCCTCCGCGTTCTGTGTCCACGTCCAGGCAACTTCGCACCGCTGTTCTCCGGCACGGACCAGCCCACGACGCACCGACGCGTCCTTGTCCCCACGCGCCCCGACCCAGTCTCCCAAGCCGTTGCGGGCGAAGAAGCGCTGTGTCTGGTCGCCAGTCTCGAGCGTCAGAGTCACCCCGGCGCCGAGTACCGCGAGTTCCTCGAGCCGAGCGGCGAGCCAGGCCGGGTCGATGCGGGTGTTGTCGAAGACCTGCGGGTCGGGGGTGAACCGCAGTCGCGTGCCAGTTCCGAGCGGACCCTTGGACTCGAAGGGGCCGCGCACCAAACGGCCCCGCTCGTACTCCGCTCGGACCCAGATTCCGTCGGCCCAGACCTCGGCCTCGAACCGGCGCGAGAGGGCGTTGAGGATCGGAAGCTCGAAGTTCTGTCCCAGATGGGCGCACGCTTTGTCCAGGCCTTCCGCACTCACGGGATAGCGACTCCAATCGTCGACGAGCTCCAATTCGTCGCCGGGCAGCATTCGCACCGACACGGCACGGGCGCCTGCCGTCTCTTCAATGTGCCCCAGGCGGTCGCGCAACGCCCAGTGCAGCATGTGCGTCGCGTTCTCGGTGGTACCGACGTACATGCTGGGCCGCCTGCGAATGGCCTCGAGTCCTTCGAGGACGCGAATGTCCGGGAACGCTGCCGCCCTGTAGTCGGCCTCTGTCGTGTCCTCCACGCGTGCCGGGTGCTGCACGGTTAGACCTGGCCAGCGGCGAGGCTCGTGTTCGTCCAGGATCACGTGCGGCTTGGTCAGGAAGCCGCTGAACAAGCTCTCGACCCCGGCCTCCACGGCTCGCACTCGCGCGTCCTCCGACCCCTTCCCGCTCCACGCGAAGAGCTCGCAGCGCTTCAGATCGAGTCCACGCAGATGCACGATGACTGGGCCACGCACGCCTTCGTAGAACGCGGATTCCACGTCGACAAATACGGCCATTTTCATGCGTCAAGTTTAGCAACCACGGCCGATTTCGAGGCGTCACGGGATGGAGCGCGATGACTGTCAAACTGGGCTGAGGACGCCCTGAGGGTCATCCTGTCGAGCGATTAGATGTGCCTTGTGCACGACCCCCTTCGCGTTTCTGTCGCAACCTCGACGAGCGTCAGGGGCGGCACAAGAGAAGAAAACACGCGGTCCTTTCGCGGCGTCCGGGCCCAACCCGGAAGGGCAACGCCGAGCGGACTGCGGCGTTCGTTCCCACCAACATTGAAGAGCTTCGCCATCGCTGCTGCCCTCCTGCTGACTGCCGGCCTGTCCTCGACCAGCTTTGGTGCTCCGGGGAAGACGGTGAATCCGGGCGCGAAGCTACCCACCCTGGCGCCGATCGCTTCGCATGGGTACGCTGGTGCGCGTGCCTCCGGTGAATCTGTACGCCACGGTTGCGGCGCCTCCAGCCCCGCCGGTGCCCCCGATCGGGCACCGCGATCGCTCGGACCCCCAACTCGCGGAGCATCTGGACGGCCTTTGCGGGTGGATCCTTTCCCACGCCGGCGACGGGCCTCCGACGCCCGCACAGGCGCACGCCGCCGAGCATACGTGGCGGGTGCACAACCACTACTCGTTCGACGTACCGGCGGGTGGCGAAGATCGACTGGCCGCGTTCGCGCGAGCCTCCAACGCCGTCGTGTTCATGCCCGACTCGACGCTGCGTGATCCCGAAGGCAACGTCATCGTCGGTCCGGGCGCCGCCGGAGCCGATGTGCCCTACCTGCCGCGCGCGCTGCAGCGGCGCGAGGAGACGCGGACGCGCTTGGCCGGCAACGGGTTTGTCACCCCGGAGTTCCTACCGCCGTCCCCCTGCGAGGCGGAGATCGTGCTTCGCAGTGGAGAGGAGGTCCTGGCGCGCGCGGCCGGACTCATGTTGGTCGCCGTCGTCGCCGAAGCACGCGCAAGCGGGGATCCGCTCGAGGTCTCAGCGGTGCGCTCGCGCTTGGAGCCGGTCCTGCTCACCGAGCGTGACGAGGCATTTCTCGCCGCATCAAACGTCCCGCGCGAGGCGCTGCCCGAGTTCACGTGGAAGTACGAGTCGCTCAACTTGCTGCAGTGGGCTTTGGGCGCTGGGGATCTGGCGCCGCCCACAGCGATCTGCGATGTCCCCTCGGTTGCGGGCCGCATGTTCGAGCGCAAGGTGCCCAACGCCATCGCCCGCTCGCCGAGTGAAATCGCGGACACGATCGACGAGCACTATCGCTTGCATTGGCTCGCCGTCGACCATCAGCAGCGTGGCGTCCAGCCGCCCGTCCAAGCGGGGGTCGTCTACGAACGACGGGTGGCGCTGTCGTGGCTCATCGGCCTTGGCTCGATGGGCTGGGATGAGGTCCCCACCCCGACGTAGCTGGGGGCTCCCAGTGTCGGACGGGTCCGGGTGGGCTCGCCTGTGTCCAAAGTTGGCTCGGCACCGACCTGGCGTCAGCGTTGGCTCATGACAACGGCCGGCGCAGACCGTGCGTGCGTGAAAACGGCTGTGGTGACGGCCCGAGAGACACGCATGGGCCCGCTGCAGCGGGTACACACGGAGATGTCGACGCGAAAGCTCGGCCGCATGCGACCGAGCCGACTGCAAATCAGCCTCAGTTCACCGGAGGCGCGTAGCTTGTCAGCTTGATGCCATCGACCGCCGACGTGTACTCATCGAGCGTCGGTGTGCGACCCAGGATCGTCGACAGCACGACAACCGGGGTCGAAGCCAACAGCGACTCGCCCTTCTTCTCGTCACTGTCCGCCACAACACGTCCTTGGAAGAGGCGCGTCGAGGTGGCCATCACGGTGTCGCCCTTTGCCGCCTTCTCCTGGTTGCCCATGCACAAGTTACAGCCGGGGCGCTCCAGGTACATGATGTTCTCGTACTTCGTACGCGCCGTGTCCTTGGGAGACACGTCGTCGAACTCGAAGCCGGCGTACTTGGTGAGCACGGCCCAGTCGCCCTCTTCCTTGAGCTCGTTGACGATGTTGTAGGTCGGCGGGGCAACGACCAGCGGTGCCTTGAATGTGACCGTGCCGTTTTGCTTCTCGATGTTGCGAAGCATCTGCGCGAGGATCTGCATGTCGCCCTTGTGGACCATGCAGGAGCCGACGAAGCCCAGGTCGACCTTCTTGGTGCCCTCGTAGAAGGAGATGGGCCGGATGGTGTCGTGGGTGTAGCGCTTGGAGACGTCGTCGTTGTTGACGTCGGGGTCGGCGATCATGGGCTCCACGAGCTGATCCAGGTCGACGACGAACTCGGCGGAGTACTTGGCGTTGGCGTCGGGGGTGAGGGCGGGGTTGTTGCCCGACCGCAGGTCAGCGATCCGTGCCTCGGCCCTGTCGAGCAGGCCTTGCAAGAGCTTCCGGTCGTTGTCCATGCCCTTGTCGATCATGGTCTGGATCCGGCCAATCGAGATCTGCAGGGACTCGATGAGCGTCTCGGGCTCGGAGATGCAGATCGAGGCCTTGGCCTTCATCTCTGCGGTCCAGTCGGTGAAGGTGAAGGCTTGGTCGGCCAGAAGGGTGCCGATGTGCACTTCGATGACCTTGCCCTGGAAGACGTTCTCGCCGAACTTTTCCAGCATCTGGGCTTGGGTGCCATGGACGACGTCGCGGAAGTCCATGTGGTCTTTCAGGGTGCCCTTGAAGGTGACCTTGACGGACTGCGGGATGGGCATGGTGGCCTCACCCGTGGCGAGTGCGAGTGCGACGGTGCCGGAGTCGGCACCGAAGGCAACACCCTTGGACATGCGGGTGTGGGAGTCGCCGCCGACGATCACGGCGCGATCGTCCACGGTGATGTCGTTGAGCACCTTGTGGATGACGTCGGTCATCGGCTTGTAGCCGTTGCCGGGATCGCGGGCGGTGATCAGGCCGAACTTGTTCATGAAGCTCATCAGCTTCGGAATGTTCTGCCGCGACTTGAGGTCCCAGACCGACGCGGTGTGGCACCCGGACTGGTATGCGCCGTGGACGGTGGGCGAGATGACGGTCGCGGCCATCATCTCGAGCTCTTGCGAGGTCATCAGGCCCGTCGTGTCTTGCGAGCCCACGATGTCGACCTTCACCCGGACATCAGAGCCGGCGTGCAGGACCTTGCCCGGCGTGGTGCCGACGGCGTTCTTGTTGAAGATCTTCTCGACCGCGGTGAGCCCTTGTCCCTCGTGCGAGATTTCCTTGGAAGCCGCGTAGACCTGCGGGGCCTCGATGCCCAGAATGCCCGCCGCGGTGCTCTGGAGCTTCTTTCCAAACACGACCGCGTACGAGCCTTTGGCACGGATGAACTCCAGCTTCTGGGGCGTGAGCGCGGAGGAGATGTCGGAGAGCTCCTTGCTGCCGTCCTCGTTGTAGAGCTTCTTGGTCGTGGTGTTGATCGTCAGGACGGTGCCCGTGTCGATCGAGAACACCTGGTCGAGGACAGCGTCGCCATCCTCCTCCAAAACGACCTCACCCTTGTCGTCGAGCTTCTTGACCCAGTTCTTCAGATCGAGCCCGATGCCGCCGGTCACACCCACGGTGGTCAGAAAGATGGGGGAGATGCCATTGGTGCCGCCGACGATCGGGGCGATGTTGATGAACGGAACGTAGGGGCTGGCTTGCGTGCCGGTCCACAGCGCGACGTTGTTGACGCCGGACATGCGCGACGAGCCCACGCCCATGGTGCCCTTGTCGGCCACGAGCATGACCCGCTTGTCGGGATGCTTTTCCTTGAGCGCAAGTAGAACGCCTTGCGCTTCTTTGTTGTGCTCGAAGAGGCACTGCCCATGAAGCTCGCGGTCCGCCCGCGAGTGGGCATCACTTCCCGGCGACAGCAGGTCGGTGGAGACATCGCCGATCGCGGTGACATACGTGACGACCTGAATCGTCTCGTCGACGGGAGGAAGCTGGGTGAAGAACTCGGCGTTGGCGTAGCTCTTCAGGAGGTCGGTCGCGATCGCGTGGCCGCTCTTGTGCGCTGCCTCGAGCCGGTCGGTGTCCGCCTCGTACAAGAAAGTCTGCGTCTTGAGAACCTTCGCAGCATCGAGGGCAAGCGCCTCGTCATCTCCGAGGGCTAGGTCGAGGAGGACCTCAACCGACGGGCCGCCCTTCATGTGCGAGAGGTATTCGAACGCGAGCTCGCGGGTGATCTCCGCGACGACCTGCGTCCCGAGCAGGATCTCCTTGAGGAACTTGGCCTTGACCCCGGCAGCGCTGGTCGTGCCTGGCAGCACGCCGTAGACGAAGAACCGCAACGACTCGGCTCGGTGCTCGTGCCCGACGTCCTTGATCTGTTCGATCAAGACCTCAACGAACTCCGCATCCTCGATCGGCTTGGCGTGAAGCCCCCAGCCTTGGCGCTTTTCGATTTCGGTGAGGTACTTCGAGTAGAGGTCTGTAGTCATCGTCGCGCAATCGTTGAGGAAATCGGGTCTTACCAGCCCGGAGTGGAGGCATCAACACCTTTGTCGGCTGCGAGCGGACCGCTGCGGGCCGCTTCGGGCCTCGGCGGCGCGAAGCTGACCCCTACGGGGCGTTCGGCGTCTCCTGTGGCGACCATGTTCTACGACGGCAACGCCGGTGACTGCCCTTCTTCGGAGTGAAGCGCGGGGCGATCGGTGAGCCGTTCGTACTCCCGGCTGGGCTCGGAGACCCGCCGCATCTGTTCCGCAAAGTCTGCATCGCCCGGGAGCAGGAGCAGTCGTTGTCAGCCTCGCCGCAGCCAGATGACACCGTCTGCGGCGCCCCTCCGTCACGACTCGCAGGCCTCTCCTGTCACCAACGCGCCGCGCAGCACAACCACTCGGCTCCGGTATGGGTCTGCCACCAACACATCCTCGACCCCGTCCTCATCCACGTCGCCTACTGTGATCCCATCTCGTGACGCCGACAGGTTCGTGGCAGCGGCCTTCGGAAAACCTCCGATCGGAAACACGCCCGCGTGTTCCAGGTCCGGCCCCAGCCACACGCTCAACGCGGTGCTCTTGTGCTCATACGTCACGATGTCGTCGTAGCCGTCGGCGTTGAGGTCTGCAGCGGCGAGACCGTGGATGTCGATACCTACCGGAAGTGTTGTGATGCTGGGCGAGAAGTCACCGTCGTTGTTCTCGAACGCGGTCAGTCCACGGAACGTGGCGCCCGCTTGAACGTGGGGGCCGACAGAGACCGCGTCGAGGTCCCCATCGCCGTCGAGGTCGGCCAACACCAGGTCTGCGATGCTGTCTTCGGCCTCGACCTCGGTCGAGTCGGCGAATGCGGCGGAACCTGTGCCGAGGGAAACCCGCAGCGTGCCTCCTGCGGCGATCAGATCGACGGTCCCGTCTCCATCGACGTCCATTGGCGCGACGACGCCGGACACGGTGTTGAACGGAACATCCTCGCCGCTGGCCAGCGCGATGAGGACCCCGTTGCTTCGGGGGACGATGACGTCGTCCACCCCGTCTGCGTCGAGGTCGGCGAATCGCGGCACACCGGTGGCCGCGCCGCTCGAGAGGGACTGGGCGGCTGCGAAGGTTCCGTCGCCGGACCCCGCGTACCACTGCACGCCGTCCTCCCGCGCCGTCACGAGGTCGAGCTGCCCATCTCCGTCCACGTCGCCCGCCGTGATGCCCCGGGTCTCGGCCCACTCGAGTTCGACGGCCCACGACGCTGAGAATCCTCCTGCGCCGTCTCCAAGCCGAACGTCGAGTGACGCCTCTCCCATCGACGCCACGTCGAGGTGTCCATCGTCATCGAGGTCGACAAGCTCGATCTGCTGAGCGCCGAGCGCGGCGTCGAAGGCCTCGAGTTCGGTGAACAAGGCCTCCTCACCGCCCCGGATGACAACGCCCCCGGCCGCAGAGTAGGCGATGTCCATGCGTCCATCGTCGTCGACGTCGGTCACCAAGAGTCTTCGCGCGGCGCCGGAGGGGTGCACGGCGGACTCCACAAACGAACCTGTGCCATCGCCGAGCATCACGGAGACCAGGCCCTCACCCCCCAGGGTGATGTCGAGGTGTCCGTCGAGGTCGAAATCGGCGGCGCCGATTCGGAACGGAGATTGAACGGTGTCGAACTGTACGGGCTCGGCCAGTTCGCCGGCGACGTTCTCGAAGTACAGCATCGAGCCCTTGAGTTCGGAGTCCCACTCTTGGGCCAGCGCGACGTCGAGGTCGCCGTCCTCGTCGAAGTCTCCGGAGATCGCATCGGCACTCCAAGTGACCGGAAACGACTGGCTCAAGACAAACCCTTCATCGGTGTTCTGATAGACGAGAAGCTCGGGATCACCTTGCGGGGCGAAGGCGCTGGCCAGCACGTCGAGCCGTCCGTCGCCCGTCAGGTCGACAAGGTGCATGCCGTTGGGTTTTTCGACACCCATGCCTCCTAGTGGCTCGAACGTTCCGTCACCGAGCCCGCGGAACAGGCTCACCCCGCCAGAGGTCGGGTTGGTTTCCGCCCCCACACACATGATCGCGAAGTCGAGGTGGCCGTCGGCATCGATGTCGCCGACTTCGACGTCCTTGCAATTGTTTCCGGAGGGGGTCTCCGAGATCAGCTCGAGCTCGCCATCACCTGCGTGGCGAAAGAGATACGTGGTGGATGGGTAGCTGACACTGAGCACATCCAACGCACCGTCCTCATCAAAGTCGCCCAAGGCGACAACCTGCGCCACGTCCTCCACCGTGTCGACGGGCGGCAAGAACTCACCGGGGGCCTCGGCGAGCAAGACCGAGACCGCGCCCGGTTGGTCGTGGTTGGTTCGGGCGACGACCAGGTCGGACACCCCGTCGCCGTCGAGGTCGCCCATCGCGATGCTCTGCGTGTAGCCAATCGGTACCGAGGCCAGCGCACCTCCAGGGACGTAGCCGCAGTTCTCCGGACCGGTGTCGTCCCCCGTGCTGTCATCGCCCCCGCCAGAGTCGGTGTCGGTCGCGGATTCACTCTCCACCTCTGAGTCGGAAGCGTCATCTCCGGCCTCCGCTGCGCCTCCACTGCCCGAGTCCGTGGCGCCGTCCAAGGAGGCGCTTCCGCAGTTACAGCCAACCTCGATGAGAGCCGCCGCGACGAGTAGAACCGAAAGCTGGAAGCGCGCGGACATGAGGACGGAGAACTGAGCAAGATCCGTTCCAGCGCGCAACACCAGGCGTTCTCGGCCTCGGCCCACAACGAACTTCCCGATCTGAGAACCTCGGAGGCTTCAGATCGGGAGCCGCGCTCGTCGACCTGTCCCTCCCGCGTCATCCCGCTCGCCCGCCGACTCGAGGGATGGCAGGTTCGAGATCAGATGGGGCGGCGGAACATTCGAATCGGAGAATCAGCGATGGAGGACGCGAAGTCGCAGACGAGCCGCTCGCGAACGGTCTTCTGGGTCGTCTCGGGGATTCTGATCTGCCTGGTCCTGTGGTTCCTGACGATCCCGGCGCTAATGTACGACTGAGCGGAGTGACGGCGAGGGGCTGGCGTTCAGGCGATCGGCGGGGCCTGGACCGTCCACCGGAGGAGGCCGGCGAGCAGATGAAACAGGAGGAACGTCGCGGTCGCGAATACGTAGGCGTGCAGGAACTCCAGCGCCATGAGGCTCCCGGCGAACCCGCCTACGACGACAGCGAGAGCAAACAGCACGGGCAAGATCAGCAGGCCTGTGACCACTCTGGATACGCAGCTGACTCCGCGGCACAGCAGCTCCTCCGGAGACGGAGCCTCATAGACTGGCTCCGCGGCCAAGTCGCGCCACTGTGGCACGGTTGTCTCGGCCAGCGCTCGTTCGCGCGGGCTCGCGTAGCGAACGGGAACTTTGGCCCGGCTCACCCCCCGAAACGGATCGACGGGGCCCCTTTGGGCGTCGCCGTGCGGTCCGAGGGACGGGTGCATGGTCGTTGAACCCGCATGCATGCGTCGTTGTTCCCCTTGCAGTCCTGCGTCTACTCTTGGCCTGATGAAGACCGCGGTCTCCCTGGCAGTGCTTCTCTCGCTCACTGCCTGCGATGGCGGCGACAAGCCCCCGGCCGCCAAGGGACCGCAGTACACCCAGGAGCAGGTCGACGCCCGGGTCGACGAGGTCTACGCGACGTTCCGGCAGTTCCACGACAACCTGCCGGACCCCGCGGCGCCCCCGATGACCTGTCCCGACGATGACATCAAGAAGTGGGGGGCCAAGAAGAACGAGGTGTCGTTCCTCGCGTATCAGAGCCTTCGCCACACGCTTGGTGAGCCTTGGGATGGGAACAACAGCCTGGTGCGATTCATGACACGGTCGAACCTGCGCTACCCACCACGGGCGAAGTTTGACGTCGGCAAGGAACGCAACGTCAAGCAGTTGATGCGGATGTGGGAGTTCGTCGAATACGTCGGCGTCGTGGTGCCGCTCCAGGAGCGCCAGGCCAATGCTGTCGCGGGCGGAGTGGTGGGACGAGGTGGTGCGCTCGAAGCTCAACTCGTCATCTTCAAGAAGGGCGAGCCGGACCCGATCTGTCATTCGCCGTTCAAGGTCGAGTCCTCCGGTACCGCCAGCTATACGCACAAGGTCGGCGACAACAGCTCGGCGAAAGAGAGCAAGGCAACGATGGCCCTCAAGCGAGCACTGTGTAGCGAGATCAGCACGGGGCTCAAGACGCTGATCGGCTCGTTGTCGAAGGAACTCGAACCCGAGTTCATCGACTGCAACAGCGTGTGAGCCCTAGCAGGCTGTCCCCGTATTCGGCCGCAGTGCATAACACCGCCCCCGAGCCGCATGACGGCGTGCTCGTCAGTCCCTTGTACCCGACAAGCTCCATCCTCGCGCCTTGTCACGCGGCCCGCTTACGGCGTTCTGCATACCCCCGAATACGGGGACGGGCTGCTACGGCTTGCGGGCGCGGACGCACAAAAAACACGGCTCGCGGGTGAGCGTGGCGTGCAGGTTGGGGTTCACGCGCGCCATGGCTTTGGCGGGCTCGGGCTCGAGTACACGCTCGAGGATGAAGCCGCCCAGGCCCAGCGGATTCAGCATCTGCTCCAGCGGTCTACGATAGGTCTCGACGCGGGGGCGCGGGCTTCCGAAGCCGCCCCAGTCGGAGGAGAACTTCTCGCGGTCGCGATAGCGAGCGTCCGGGTTGTGCTTGGTCTGGACGAGCTTGTAGTCGCTCATCGGGTGGGCGTGGGAGTAGATCAGGTGCCCGCCGGATCGAAGCACTCGGGCGAACTCCAAGAACACCGGGTCCCAGTCCTCGATGTAGTCGAGCATCAGCGGACACACGACGACGTCGAACGATGCGTCTTCGGCGAAGGTCAGCGGCTTGGCAAAGTCGGCCACGTGAAACTCGGCCTTGTTCTTCACGCGCTTCCGAGCGATCTCCACCATGGCCGGAGTGACGTCGGCGGCGACGACCTCGGCACCTCGCTCGAGAAGCACCTCGGCATAGAGGCCGGGCCCACAGCCACCATCAAGCACCCGCTTGCCCTTCACATCGGGCAGCAGTGAGAGCGTCGCTGGCCGCTCGTACATCGCGTTGTGAGGCTTGACCTCAGCGTACTTCGCGTAGCGGGTCGCGAACTGCTCATAGTTCCGCTCTCCAAGGGGTTTGCCCGACACGCGGGGAGTCTAGAGCAGATCTGAACTGCGCGGCGAGCCCTGGGCGATCTGGCTTTGGCGGCTCCGCGACATGACGAGCACCGCCGCGGCGTTCGTGTCCGAGTGCGTGGCTAGACGCCCGCTGCCTTCGGGCGCTACAATTTGAGCATGTCTCCAGCACGCTGCGTATGGCCCGGGGTTCTGGTGGGTCTGTGCATGCTCGCCGGCTGCTCGGAAGATGATGGCGCTGGCTCGGACGATGCTTCGGCTGGAACCTCGTCGGCCGGCTCAACGACCGCGACGGTGGCAAGCTCTGGGCCCACGACGACCGCGTCGGGCACATCGACGACGTCCTCCTCGGGTTCGGCGGAGGAGACGACCACCGGGGGCACCAGCTCTGCCACGACGAACTCGGACGAGACGGGTCAAACACAGCCTTGTGGTGCGCCCGACTCACTGCTCGTGGGCCAAGCCACGCCCAAGATGGTCACCGACCTCACTCCTTCAGCGATCGGCGACAACAACTTTTATCGGGCGGCCGACGACTTCGTGGTGCCGGAGGAAGATGGCTGTTGGTGCATCAGCCGGGTGGTGGCTTCTGGTGCCGTGATGAACGCGCCAACCTCGGAACTCGCAGAGGTCGCGGTCTACGAGGGGGGGAATGCGGCGCCGATCGAGCCTCCGACAGCGGTTGCTTCGGGGACGCCCGAGGCTGTGGACGGGGGTCTCGACATTGCCCTCTCGATGACCATCGTCGTTGGCGCCGGCACGCATTGGTTGAGCGTGATGCCGACGGTCCCGAGTATCCAAAACTCGTCGTTCGGGTGGCACCACGCAGAGACACCTTCGGGAGACCCCGTGCGGGTCAAGACAGACCTGGTCCCACCGTTTGTTGAGGCCTGTCTGGAGTGGGGATCAGTGGAGGATTGCCCCAGCGGAACTACGTTCTCCGGCGACCTGGCGTTCGAGGTCTATGGCGTCGTGGGCGGGACGGGCTGCTAAAACCGCCGCCGGCGTAGAAACCCGAGCAGACCCAGCAACAGCCAACTTCCGCGCCCAGATCCATCGCTGCGACAGCCGCAACCGGACTCACCGCCGTCGGCGGGCGCTCCGGAGGTTTCGCCGTCGCTCGTGACACCGCCACCGGAGCTGGACTCGACACCGGTGCCGACCTCGCCCACGGATGTTCCATCGCCCGTGCTGGCGTCGGCGGCCCCGGTGCTGGCTTGTGGAAGCGGTGGCAACTCGGTCCCGATCGCGACCCGGACAACCTCGGACTCGCCGATGTTGCCGCCCCAATCCTCCGCGATGGCGGTCAGCTCGTAGACGCCAGCGGGGAACTCGGCACTGAAGCCGAAGGGGGGCTCGCGAAGCTCGGCGGGTTGCTCCTGCCCGTTGATGGCCAGGCGCACGGCTCGAACGCCATAGCCGTCTCCGTCGTCGGCTTCGATGTCGATCTGCAGCTGGGACGGCGCGTCGTCCACGGTGCTCTCGGTCATCGGGTTGGTGATGCTGACCGCGGGCGCGTCCTCGTCGGGTTCGCTGTCGAACGCGGGGCCACAGCTCTCGCTGGGCGGGCTGACCTCGCCGAGGCAGAAGTTGCTCCACTCGCGGTCGGGATCGAGCGGGTCCATCTCGAAGCCCTGACACATGCCGGTGGGGTTCCAAGTGCCGTCGGTGTCGTGGCACGGGGTGATGTCGAGTCCCGAGTCCTCCTCGATCCACGGGACCCACTCGCTCATGACGGCGTAGAGGTCGGCACCGCCGCCGCATGGGGGCGGGCCGCCGGAGACGACGCCAAACACATGCCAGCTGCCGTCGGGGTACTGAATGTAGGCCGGCCCGCCCGAGTCTCCGCCACATGCAGCGTCTTGAAACGACCCCACGTAGATTCCGTCGGACAGGGAGTCTCCGGGCATGCCGGCGATCGTGGTTTGTCGATAGCGCTTGATGCCGAACCCGACGTCGTTGTCGCCGTCGAAGTTGTTGTTCCCGATGCCGACGATCCACGCCTCTCGACCGGTCGAGATGATCTCGGTCTCGCAGCCGTAGATGATCGGGGTGAACGGGACGTCGTAGACGGGGCTCTCGAGCACGCAGTAGGTGATGTCCTGGCCGTTGACCCCGTTGTTGAAGTTCGGGTCGTAGTCGGGGTTGCGTCGGCAGTAGTCGGTGGGCAGGAGCTGGGTGGGGGCGTTGACGACGTTGCCCATCCGGAAGTCGGGCGGGCCGTCGTTATTGCCCATGCAGTGCCCGGCGGTGATGACCACGTGTGGGCTCACCAGCGTGGCGGTGCAGCCACCCATCATCAGCGTGGTCGGGAACTGGCAGCCGTCGGTCTCGGTGCCCTCGTAGATGTGTGGAACGGGCTCGACCGGCTCGGAGTCCAGGGACGTTGGGGACAGCGCCAGCAGAGCGACGGTCGACAGCGAGACGAGCACCGCTCGAGGATAGTCGACAGGAGCTGGACCCGCAGCTCGAACGCCGCGGGGTGGGATGGATGAGGACTCATTGGCGGATCGACAGAGTCGGATGAGGGACGCGCGGCCACCGCTGTGGGCACGGTCCCTCGTGGGCGCACTCTCAGGCCTCGCGAGAACGTCTGCGCGTCTCGAACGCAGAACCCAGGAAGAAAAGGCCCGCCAGTTCGACGCCGATTCCCAGGAGCCTCAGGGCCGCGAACCAGTCTCCTGCCAGGAGGCTGCCGACGAGCACGACCGAAAGACCTGTACCGACGACCACAATGAGAACCCTGAGCGACCCTTGATGAATCAGGGGCCCGCGACGCCCCGTGAATGCAAACACGAACAACGCGGACGTCGCCCCCGCCAGCACGAGGACCATCGGCGTGCATACGGCAACGACAACAAACAGCGTCCCGGAACCGCCCTCCAAGTCTTCACCCAGCCCGAAGATCGAGAGCAACCCTAGGCAGCACAAGAGAGTCGAGAGTCCAAGCAGCAGTCCTAGGAGACCCGCGAAGAGGCGGAAGGCGAGCGGGGGAGGAGCGTTCCAAGGGGCGGGCATGGGGCTGTCTCTTATACACATCTCCGAGCCCACGAG
>CAJXVA010000157.1 GCA_913061055.1 uncultured Pseudomonadota bacterium | reverse complement strand
GGCGTTGCCGTCGATCGAGCCGATCACATCACCGACGTTGACGGTGTCGCCCTCGCCTGCGCCCTGCTTGAGCAGCACGCCAGCGGAGGCGGCGGGCACCTCCACGGTGATCTTGTCCGTCTCGATTTCAACGAGGGGCTCGTCGGCGGAAACCGTGTCGCCTTCGTTCTTCAGCCATTGGGCGATCACACCTTCGGTGACCGACTCGCCCATTTGTGGAACCAAAATGTCGATAGCCATTGTCTTTTGCTTGGCGGGAGTTGAGTTGCGGGGAGCTGGGGATGCCCCAGCTCAGGCAAGGTCGGCGAAGGCCCCTTGCATGTTCATCTGTTGCTCGAGCTTGTGGGACTCGGAGGAGCCGGTCGCGGGGGAGGCACTGGCGGCACGACCTGCGTACCGCAGGGGAAGCTTGCCGACCACCTCTTCAAAGAAGGGACGCACGAAGGACCATCCACCCATGTTCTTGGGCTCTTCTTGAACCCAGAGCACTTCGGTCGCCTTGGCGTACCGCGTGAGCGCGGCCTTGGCGGCATCGGTCGGGAACGGATAGAACTGCTCGAGCCGGACGATCGCGACGTCGTTGCGCCCGAGCTCTTCGCGGTGTGCGAGCAGGTCGTAGTAGACCTTGCCGCTGCAGAACATCACCCGGCGGACCTTCTTCGCGCCCTTGTCGTCGATGCTCTTGTCGTCGATGAGCCGCTGGAAACCTCCGTCGCTCAGCTCCTCGCGGGGCGAGAACGACTGCCGGGTCCGCAGCAGACTCTTGGGCGTCATGATGATGAGCGGCTTGCGCCACTTGCGGTGAATCTGACGTCGCAGCGCGTGGAACATCTGCGCGGGCGTGGTCAGGTTGCACACCTGCATGTTGTCCTCGGCACACAGCTGCAGGAACCGCTCGAGGCGGGCGCTGCTGTGCTCGGGGCCTTGGCCCTCGTAGCCGTGTGGCAAGAACATGACCAGCCCGCTGATCCGGTTCCACTTGTCCTCGGAGCTACTGAGGAACTGGTCGATGATGACCTGGGCGCCGTTCGCAAAGTCACCGAACTGCGCTTCCCAGATCAGGAGCGTGTCTGGGGAGGCCAGGCTGTAGCCGAACTCGAACCCGAGCACGCCGAACTCGGACAGCGGACTGTTGTAGCAGTCGAAGCGGCCCTGGGTTTCCGAGAGGTTCTTCATCGCGAAGAACCGCACGCCGCTGTCAGTGTCGGTCCAGCCCACATGGCGGTGGGTGAACGTGCCGCGGATTGCGTCCTGACCCGAGATGCGGACGCTATGCCCCTCGGTGAGCAGCGATGCGTACGCCATGTGCTCGGCCGCGGCCCAGCTCAAAGGAGCCTCGCCGCGGGTCATCTCGCCCAGCTCTTTGACGAAGCGCTTGAGCTTGCGATGGAGTTTGAAGGTCTCGGGAACGGCGACGATGCGCTCCGAGAGTTCGTCGAGACGCTTCGCTGGCACGGAGGTGTCCGCGACGGGGACGTCTGCATCGGGCCCGCCCGCGAAGTTTTCCCAGACGCCATGCATCGGGGACTTCGCGTGGCCGTTGCCGTTGCCGTTCTTGCTGCGGACCTTGTCGAGCGCGCCTTCGAACTCGGCCTTGAGGGCGTCACGTTCGTTGACGAGGTCCTGCTCGGTGACCGTGCCGCGCGCGAGCAGTTGCTGCTCGTACAGCTCGCGGACCCCCTTGCGGTCCTTGATGCGTCGGTACATGTCTGGCTGGGTGAACGTGGGCTCGTCGCCCTCGTTGTGGCCGAACTTGCGGAAGCAGACGAGGTCGATGATGACGTCGCTCTCGAACTTCTGACGGTACTCGACCGCGAGTTTTGCCACGTAGGCGGCCGCTTCCGGGTCGTCACCGTTGACGTGGAAGACCGGGGCGTTGAGCATGTCGGCGACCGCGGTCGGGTAGACCGTCGAGCGCGAATCACTCGGGTCGGTGGTGAAGCCGACCTGGTTGTTGATGACGACGCGAATGGTGCCGTGGTTGCCGTAGCCCTGCAGCTTGGACAAGTTGAGCGTCTCCGCATACACACCCTGACCCATGACCGCAGCGTCGCCATGCAGCGTGACGCCGAGGACCTTGGTCTCTTCCCCGGGTGCGAGCTTGTCCTGGCTGGCACGCACGCGGCCCGCGATGACCGGCGTGATCGCTTCGAGGTGGCTGGGGTTGAACGCCAACGCCAGGTACATCTCTCGACCCTCGCGCGTGACGTAGTCCCGGTAACACCCGAGGTGATACTTCACGTCGCCGGAGCCGAGGTTGGCCCAAGGGTCGCCGCTCTCGAACTTCTCGAAGATCTGAGAAGGCGTCTGCCCGAGGATGTTCATCATCACCGAGAGGCGGCCGCGGTGGGCCATGCCCATCAGGACTTCTTCGACGCCTTTGGCACCGCCAGCTTCGATCAGCGTGTGCAGCAGTGCGAGCACGCTCTCGGCCCCGGCGATCGAGAACCGCTTGGCGCCCAAGAACTTGGTGTGCAGGAAGTTGTCGATCTCATCGCAGCGAGCGAGGGAGCGCCACAGCTCGAGTTGCTCTTCCTTCGGAGGCACGACCTCGTTCTCGAAGGCTTCCATCCGCTCGCGCAGCCAGCTCCGCATGCTGACGTCGTGCAGATCCCAATACTCGACCCCGACACGGCGGCAATAGGTCCGCTGGAGCTTGGCGATGATCTCGCGGAGTGAGACGAGCGGCCGGTCGAACAGCCGGCCCGGAGAGAACTCGCGATCGAGGTGTTCTTCCCCCAGACCGAAGTAGTCCAGGTCGAGGCCCTGGCGGACGACGGCCCGAGGCCGGTCCAGCGGGTCGATGTCGGCGCGCAAGTGTCCGATGAGCCGGTAGTTCTCGATCAGTCGATCGACCTGCTTTTGCAGAGCGACCTGCTCGACTTCCTTTCCGGGGGGAAGATGGTGGGTGGCATCGCCGCCGCGATCGAGGAGTACGTGGCCGTTGGCCGTCGACGAAACCCCGTTGCTGCTGCGGCCGTTCTCATACTCGATGAGGGCGCGCCAGTCAGCACTGACGGAGTTTGGGTCTTGCTCGTACTGCTCGTAGATCGCTTCGAGGAAGGCGATGTTGTGGCTGCTGAGGGATCGCTCGGCGTCCATGGGGCTAGCGGCCGGCAGTGTAGCGCGGCCGGGCCAACTACGGGGCTTTCGCTGCTATGTTCCGGGCCGTGGTCGACGCAGGCGCAGCCCAGCTCTCCTCTCGTGTTCGCGACACCCTCCTCGGGTCGAAGGAGTCGTGGACTCGCCGCATGTTCGAGCTTGCCGGTCAGCTCCGAAAAGACGGTGGAGGGCCGGTTCACGACCTCTCTCTAGGCAATCCCAGCCTCGAGCCCCCCACCGCCTGGCGAAAGGCAGTCGTCGAGGTCCTCGAGGGCGAACCCCCGGGAATGCACCGCTATATGACGAACGCGGGCTTTCCGGAGGTCCGGGCCTTTCTCGCCCAGCGAGAGTCGGCCCGATATGGGCTCGAACTCAATGAGGGACATGTCCTGATGACGGTGGGCGCCGCGGGGGCCGTCAACGTGTTCTTCCGGGCCATTTTGGACCCGGGCGACACCGTGATGGTGCCCGCGCCGTACTTCACCGAGTACGACCACTACTGCACAAACGTGGGTGCGCAGCTGGTGCCGGTGCGCTCCACCGACGCGTTCGAGCCGGACGTCGACGCCATGATGGCCGCGCTGACCGAGCGCACGCGGGCCATCCTCATCAACTCGCCCAACAACCCCACCGGCGCGATCTACTCGGAGGCCGTACTGCGGCGGCTGGCGGATGCGCTTCGGGCAGTCAACGAAACCCGCGAACGTCCGGTCGTTGTCTTGGAAGACAGCCCGTACCGAGACCTGACCTACGACGGGTCGGACGTCCCCTCGATGATGCGGCTGTATGAGCACACGGCGTTGCTCACCAGCCACTCCAAGGATCTCGGCTTGGCCGGCGAGCGGATCGGATACATCGCGCTGTCCCCGAAGATGGCTGGCGTCGAAACGCTCGCTCGCGGCCTGGGCTTCTGCAATCGCGTGTTGGGTTTCGTCAACGCCCCTGCGCTGATGCAGCGGGTGCTGCCCAAGGTTTTGGGAACCCCCGAGGGCCGGGTCGACGTCGACGTGTACGCCCGCCGTTGCCGAAAGATGGCCGCGGGATTGCGGGAGCTGGGCTTCGAGGTCGCCGAGCCGCGGGCAGGCTTCTTCTTGTTCCCGCAGCTTCCCGAGTCGATGCGCGGGCAAGAGGGTGCCGACGTCAAACTCACAGATGCACTGCTCGCCAAGCGAACGATCGTCGTCCCGGGGACCGCGTTCGGAGTGCCCGGCCATTTGCGATTGAGCATGGCCACGCCAGATGCCGCGGTCGATGGGGCGCTCGCAGCGTTCCGTGAAGTCTGCTCCTGAGTCGATCTCTGGGCCCGATGCGTCTTTCTCCGCTCCGGCCAATGAAATCGTCCTGATATGTAATTTTAAATACATATATCTGTTCATGTAATTGGCATGGTGATTCCCGTCATGGACGGGGCGAGCGCAGAGCGGAGAGAACACGAGAGATTCCCTCTTCAGGTCGCAATCGAGGCGATCCACGGGGATTCCACGCTGTCGTTCACCAGTGAGGATCTGAGCGTGGGTGGCGCGAAGATCGTCGGGGAGGGCTCCCTTCCTGTGGGCGAGGAGGTGGACGTGAGTCTCGCCTTGCCGGGGCAGCCGGCTCCGCTCGCGGCCAAGGCCGAGGTCCGCTGGTCCCGAGGCGGCGCGGTGGGACTCCGTTTTGGACGGGTCGCCCAGGCCGCACTCGCCGCCTTCTTTGCCTCCGTTGTCGGCCTCAGCGGCGCCACTGCCTCGGCCAACGCGGCCGCGGTCCCGACGTTCGATCCGAACGCCAATACCGAGCTGGTCGCCGAGGGTGGAGAGCGGCCCGACGAGTTCGTGCTGCTGGGTGCGTTCGAGCGCCAGCGGGCGCAAATGGATCGATGCGTGGACGAGGCCAAGGCCGGTGACGACGTCACCCTCCAAGGCACGGCGACGATGGAGGTTCTTCTCAACCCCGCGGGCCATCGCCCGCTGGGCATCAATGGCAAGGTCTCGGACGACGCGCCCAAGGACACCGGTCTGATGGAGTGTCTGCGCGTCGCGACGGCTTCAGCGCCGTACCCCGGCTACGACGGACCGCCGGTCATCGTCGAGTTCGACTTCGAGATCGACGCCGGCTACGAGATCGAAGACTGAGCATCCGCTCGTCGTAGGAGCCCGGGATCGACCCGTGCGCACGGGATGCGCCTAGGGGCAGATTTCGGGCTTCGTTGCGCTCCATGACCGGGTAGGTTTGGCGCATGCGAGTCCCGATGCGCACCCTGCTGCTCGCCGCAAGCCTCTGCGCTGGTTGCAAACCTACGCCCGAATCCGCGACACCGAGCGGGACCGAGACACCCACCCCCGCTGGCGACGAGGGAGACGCGCCGGAAGTCGTCCCTCCACCGGCTGCCGAGGCCGAGGCGGAGCCCGTCGCGCCCGATGTCGCCGGACTGCGCGCGGCAGCGCTCGCGGCAGCGGGGGCCGCCGCGCTTCAACCCAAGCCTCGCAAGGCGGGGCGCCGCAGGGCGATGCCGACCAAAGGCGTACAACGCATCGCCGACTGGAGAGCACTGCGTGGGCTCAACCCCAAGGGAGAGCCTGGCATGGTCGACTGGGCGTCGATGTACTTCACGGTGTTGCCGTGGGTCACCCTGTCCCCCGAAGGCACGATGACGATGCGATGGGAGACCCGCACGCGATCGCCGGCCGGCTCGGGCTATGTCGGCCTACGGGTCGAAGAGGATCCATTTTCGCCACCGCGGTATCGCAACCAGGAGCTGGAAACGCGCCTTCGAGACGGCAGGGCCCACGAGATCTCGGGCAACATCGCCGGCCTGTTCAAGCCGAAGTACGACGTCAACGGAGCCCGAGAGCGGGGTTATGGCGAGCTTTCCTGGCAGCTGGAGCAGTTTCAGCCCGAGGCGGGAACGACGGTCCTCGCGGAGGGCCGGGCCGCGTTTCGCCTCGAGCCGAAGGGGGAGAGCTTCGAGCTCGTCCAACTCCCAACCGTCGTCTTGGGGCCGTTCGTTCACCAGGTCTCTGCGTCTCGGTTCATTGTGAGCTTCGAGACCGACGTTGCGACGACCGCCGCGATCGCGGTTGCCGACCGCACTCCGAGTGTCTCGAAGACCCCGGGCCGCCGCCATGAGATCACCGTGGACGGACTCGAAGCCGGGACGGCGTACGCCTACCAGGTGGCCGTCTCCGACGGCGTCGAGACCTCGGTGGCACCTCCTCGAACGGTTCGAACCCGCAGCAACACGGGCCCGGTTCGGATCGCGATTCTCTCGGATTCACGCAGTGGCGTGGGTCCAGGGCGGGAAGCGTACGGGGGGGTCAATGCAACGGTCCTGACGGGCTTGCTCGCCATCGCTCAACGCAGCGACGTCGAGGCCATCTTCTTCCCAGGCGATCTCATCGACGGCTACTCGACCCACGTCGATGACTACGTGCATGAGATGCGGACGTGGCTGCGCGTGGCTGAGCCTGTCGGCGGCAGCCTTCCAATCTACACCGGGATGGGAAACCACGAGGCGATCGTCAACATGAAGGCCGACGGCGTCTCGCTGAGCAAACCCGGCAAGGACTCGGCGGAGGCCCGCTTTGCATCGCTGATGGTCAACCCGAGCAATGGGCCCGCGCCCGAAGTGGACGGCGCGCCGAGCTATGACGAGACGGTCTACTCCGTGGACCTCGGCGACGTGCACCTGGTGATGCTCAACACGAACTACTGGCGCACCAGCCATCCCGGGCACCCTCGCAACGAGGGCAAGGGCAACCGCGAGGGCTTCGTCATGGATGGCCAGATGAAGTGGCTGGAGGATGACCTCTCGGCCGCGCGCGCGGCCGGGGCCAAACAGATCGTCGTGATGGGTCACGAACCATCGTTCCCGGTGGGCGGACACATCAAGGACGCGATGTGGTGGCGTGGAGAAATCGAAGCGGTCAACACGATGCGGGAGAGGTTCTGGAGCATCCTCGCCGAGCATGAGGTGTTGGCCTACGTGTCTGGGGATGAGCACAACTACTCGCGCGCGCTCATTGGTCCCGAGACCGTGTCCGGCGCCAAGGGGTCGGTCTACTCGGTGATCAGCGGCGGCAGCGGTGCCCCGTACTACGCGAAGGTGCCGCCCAAGGAATACGCCGGCCAGGTTCAGGCCTTCAGCGCGCAGCAGCACGTGACGCTGTGGACGTTCGAAGAGGGGAAACCGCCGCATCTCGATGTCATCGGGCTGAGCGGAGACGTCATCGAGTCCGTCGAGCTGACAGAAGCTGGTCCGGGAGCTGCGCCCTGAGCACGCAGCAGAAGCCTCCCGCGGCCCGCTGGCGTCGCGGGCTTCGCTGGACGGGCGTCGCACTTGGTGGCTTGTTCGCGGTGCTGGCGGTCCGGGCCACGATCGTCTCGGTGCCACCGGTGTCGGGCGACCCGTTTCCCCTGCCCCAGGTGGATGCCGACGCCGTCGCGCAGCGCATGAGCGCCGTTGTTCGGCACCGGACGATCACCGTGTTTGCGACGACCGGAGAGCCGCAGGCTGGTGCGGACCGAGCCTCGTTCGAGCGATTGCGCCGCACGCTCGCCGACCTCTATCCGCGGGCCCATGGAGCGATGACGCTCGAGCTCATCGAAGACAGCCTGCTCTACACCTGGCCCGGCACGGAGGCCGACGCCGCGCCGGTCCTCTTCGCCGCCCACACCGATGTGGTCCCGGTTGAGCCCGGGACCGAGTCTGATTGGACGCACCCGCCGTTCTCTGGCGCCATCGAGGACGGCTACGTCTGGGGCCGCGGCACGATCGACGACAAGCTGGGGACCGTCGGCCTGCTCGAAGCTGTCGAGCTACTGGTCGCTCGTGGGTACGCGCCCCGCAGGACCGTCCTCATCGCGCTCGGGCACGACGAGGAGACCGGCGGCAAGGCGGGCGCGGCGACGCTGGCCCAGGAACTCGAGCGTCGTGGCGTGAAGCCATGGTTCGCGTTTGATGAGGGCGGTGCTGTCATCACGGACATGCTGCCGGGGATCGACAAACCGGTCGCGCTGGTCGGCGTCGCGGAGAAGGGGTACGCCACAGTTGAGCTCAGCCTGCAGGGGGAGGGGGGCCACTCCAACATGCCGCCGTCTCGCAGCACGATCGGGCGCCTGGGCGAGGCCGTCGCCCGGCTCGAGGCCGACAAGTTTCCAACCGAGGCGCGGGGGAGCACGGGGCTGATGCTCGATGCCATCACGCCGCACACGCCGTGGCTGTGGCGGCTCGTTCTCGCGAATCGGTGGCTGTTTGACCCGCTCATCGCGTGGAGCTTGGGGACCCAACAGGCCAGCAATGCCAGCGTCCGAACGACGACCGCAGTGACCCGATTCGACGCCGGGGTTGCGGACAACGTCGTGGCATCGAGGGCTCGCGCCATCGTCAACTTCCGTCTGCTGCCCGGCGACTCGGTGCAAGACGTCCTCGAGCACGTCGTGGATGTCATCGACGATTCGGAGATTGAGGTTCGGTGCGCCGGGGAATGCCGAGAGGCCACGCCGCGCTCGGACATCGACGGGGAAGCGTTTGCGCTGGTACGGCGCGTGCTGAATTCCGTCTATCCCGACGCCGTCGTGGCCCCGTATCTCGTCATCGGTGGAACCGACGTTCGCTACTACCAACCGCTCACCGAGCAGGGCGCGTTCCGGTTTCTTCCCGTTCGCCTCTCTCCCAACGACCGGGCCCGGATGCATGGAACGGACGAGCGCATCGCCATCGAAGACTTGCGCTCGGCCGTTCAGTTCTACGCGCTGCTCGTCGAGCACGCGGCGGGCTAGTACCTCACGCCCGAAGTCCGTGCCGGGTTTCTATGCGCCCCCCTTCGGGGTGTGGGGTCGCTCCGAAACCCTCGGTTCGGGAGGCTTGCGTTCGGTACCTTCTATCTTTGCCGCTGCGCATCCCTTCGGGACGCTTCGCTCTCCTGCTCCGAACCCTCTCTCCGAAACCCGGAACGGACTTCAAGACTGCGTGACTAGGGGGCGTCCGGTTCTGTGGGCTCGTCGGGGCAGGGGTGCGGCTCATCCCAGCAAGACTGTGCGAGCTCGTCACATTGGGTGAACGCGTCCTCGCAGGCTTCGGGGTCTTCCGCGCAGACGAGCTCGGCGTCGAGGAAGCAGGCGTCGAGCTCCTCAACGCATGGCTCCTCGGGGTAGGGGGGCTCGCCCCAGCAGGATTCTCCGATCGCGTCACACTGGGCGATGAGCTCTTCGCAGGCTTCTGGGTCCTCCGCGCAAATGAGCTCGGCCTCGTAGAAGCAGGCGTCGAGTTCTTCGCTGCAAGGGTCGACGGGCGGCTCGCCCCAGCAGGACTCGGCAAGCTCGTCGCATTGTAGGAATGCGTCCTCGCAAGACTCGGGGTCTTCCGCGCAGATCTGATCAGCTTCGTAGAAGCAGGCGTCGATCTCTTCGTTGCAGGGGTCGAGCGGAGGCTCGCCCCAGCAGGACTCGGCAAGCTCCTCGCACTGGATGAAGGCGTCGTCGCATCCCTCGGGGTCCATCTCGCAGGTTTGCTCCGCCTCGAAGAAACACGCGTCGAGCTCGTCGATGCACTCGTCGCCTGGGGGCTCGGGGGGCTCGCCCCAGCAACTCTTCTCCAGCTCGAAACAAGCCTCGAAGGCACCGTCACAGCTCTCGGGATCCTCTGCGCATGCTTGCTCGGCGTCCAGGTAGCACGCGTCCAACTCTTCGCCGCAGTCGTCCATGGGGCCACCTTCGTCACCCCCTTCGCCGCCGTCACCCCCTTCATCGCCGGGTTCTCCATCGCCGGGGATGGGCAAATCGAGGAGCTCGCAGCCGGTTGCGCCGAGCGAGGAGAGGGCGAGACCCAAGGCGGAAATGAGAAGTTTGGAGCGGTTCATCGTTTTGATCTTTCGTGTCTTTATTGTCCCTTGAGGACATGATGGCGTCGGCAGCCTTCGTCTGAGTTGTTGTGCTCGGTCCTTTCGTTCCGTCTCCGGCGACTCACTTTTCTTCGGTTTTGTTTGCGGGCCCGGCATGCGGTCCTTCGCTCGGTGGAAACGAAAAAGCCCCCGAGGCAAGGCCTGGGGGGCTGAACGACGTGCGGGCGTGGTCACCACCACGGTTCGGGCGGGGGCTCGCCGTAGCATGCCGCGATCATGTCTTCGCAATGCCAGACGATCTCGTCACACTCCTCGGGGATCATCTTGTCTTGCATGCAGGCTTCGGCTCCCATCATGCACATGTTGTATTCCTCTTCGCATACGTCCGGATCGGGTTCGTCCGGCGGATAGTCGGAGGGGTTGTGCGGATACGGGAATCCCTCGTCTTCGCCGAGGCAGATCATTTCACGCATGAAGCAGAACTCGTGGACCGATTCGCATCCCGAATAGTCAGCTCCACAGAACGTGTCGGCGTCCGTGAGGCAGGCGTCGAACTCTTCGGCACAGCGCTCGTCGAGCGACTGCTCGTCCTCCGGATCGTTTTCCTCCTCAGGCTCGGGCTCGTCGGGCGGAGGCGGTTCGTCGGCGGGCGGGGGCTCGCTTGACGGCTTGTCCGAGGGGCTCTCCCCGCCTGCGTTTGACGAGCCCGCGCTTGGGGCCGAGGGGGACGGTCCTGCGACGGCTGGATTCCTCGCTGCGGAGCCGATGCCTGCGCCCGCGGGGGCGCCACTGACCGATGGGGCCCATGCCCCTTGAATCGCGGTTCCTCTTCCGGATGCTGATGGGTCGGCACCCCCGCGAAGCGGGCTGCGGGATGCGGTTGCACCGTCTGTGGTCCCGCCGAAACCGTCATCTGCGCTGCGACCCCGGGGGCGGGACGGATCGTCATTCCCCTCGCCTTGGCGGGTCGGGCCGGCGCCGAGCGGTGCCGGACCGTCCTCCGGGTCGATTTCGTTGGGGCCGTGGAGGGCCGGCTCGAGGCCAGGCTGAAGTTCTTGCGGCTTGGTGAGGTCTGCGACGGACATCGGCCACGGCCGTTCGGCCATGGGCTCGACGGTGCCTGAGGTGGACGGGAAGTCGGAGCCCGGCGCGTACGAGTCGGGGCGATGCGGACCGGGCAGGCCGGCCGAGTCGCGCGTGGCGACCTCGCCCGCGTTTTGGCCCGCGTGCTGGTCCGCATCACGACTCGCGGCGGCGCGTGAATCCTGAGGCTCGCCGGGACGACCGAGGGAAACGGTGAGGGCGACGCCTGCCGCGAATGCGACGGCCGCAATGGCGAAGGTGCGGGCGTTCGAGGAGGTGCTTGGCTCGCGTGGTGCGGCTCCCGTCTCGCCCGAGACCGCCGGTGCCGGAGCATCAGCGCTGGGCTCGGTGCTCAGGCGAGAGCGGAGACCTGCCAGCATTCGCGCCTCGGCATCCTCGGAGGGTCCGGCGGCGTCGCGATACGCGGCGAGCAGGCCCAGCGAGTCGTGATCGAGAGGTTCGAGGTCTTCGATCGGATCCCATGCGTCGTTCATGTGGAGGCCCCCCGTTCCACGTCCGGGCCCAGTGTGCCCGCGAACCGTTTGAACGCCTGCCGTGCGAGCCGGAGGCGGGTGTAGATGGTGTTGATGTTGATGCCGAGGGTCTCGCTGACCTCGGGGCCCCGCATGCCCTCGATGTCGATCAGCTCGAACACTTCGCGTTGGTGCGGTGGCAGGGTGGTGAGAAAGTGGCCGACCCGTTCGAGCGTCTCGCGTTGACGCATCTGTTGTTCTGGGCTGGGCCGAACATCGCGGTCACAGGCCTCCCCGTTGACGACGACCCGGAGCCGACGGGCCTTGCCGCGGCGGCGGTTGGCCGCGACGCCGCGCGCAATCGCGAACAGCCAGGTCTTCATCGCGCCGCGGCGCGGGTCGAAGTCGGGCAGTCGGCGGTGCACGATGATGAACACTTCCTGGGTGGCGTCCTCGACCTCGTCTCGGCCGATCCCAAATCGTTGGATCAGCCGGAAGACGTAGCCCACGTGCGTCCGGTACACCTGCTCGACATCGGGCGGTGCGGGATCGGGGTCGGTGGACCCGAAGTGGACGGAGGGGCGCGCCACGCATTCGTTTGTTGTCGCGGACGCACCGTTTCCTTTTGGATTTCCGTGGAAAAAGAGCAGGCCCCCTCCAAGCGCCGGAGATCACCCGGAAAAGCGCGAACTCGGGCTATGGTGAAGCGGTGCAGACTTCCGCGCCTCCTGTGGCCCACGCGCTTCGCCTGCGGCCTGGAGCCGACCTTCGAGACGCTCTCGAGGCCCACGCGCGCTCGATCCCCCTGAGGGCTGCCGGGGTCGTGTCCGCGGTCGGCAGCTTGACCGTGGCGCGGATCCGGCTCGCGGGAGCGACGGAGATCCGCGCGATGAAGGGGCCCTGGGAGCTTGTGAGTCTCAGTGGCACGGTCGGCGCGGGAGGTGCGCATCTTCACGCGATGGTCTCGGATCGCGAAGGCCGGTGTGTCGGTGGGCATGTCTGCGTGGGCTGCATCGTGCACACCACAGCCGAACTGGTCCTCCTCGAGCTTCCCGGGCTTCGTTTTGACCGCACCTCGGATCCGCAGACCGGATACCCAGAGCTCGACATCCAGGGTCTTGCTGGCGGGACACAGACCCCAGGCGCTGTGTAAGTTGTGGCGGCCATGGCCGGCGAGAAGCTCAACCTCGACATTCTGCAAAAGGACGTCGCCTATAGCGGCGAAGGCATCTCGGTCAAATCGCTCGAGGAGAACATCCACGAGGAGCGGTCGGTCCAGAACGTCAAGGTCGAGGAGCTCAAAGGGCTCCGCGAACGGAACGTCGAGATTCAGAAATCGCTGGCGGAGGAGGTCGGCAAGCTTCGCAAGTTCGGCGACTACATCGACGGGACCGCGACCAAGGGCGGCTTCTGGGCGGGCATGAAAGAGATGCTCAGCCACCTGCCCGGGCTCAAGAACATCGCGATCTCCCAGCGCTCGATCGAGGAGCTGCTCAAGCAGCAGTATCAGATCAGCGCGACCCGGGTGAAAGAGGCGGCGGAGTACGTCGACACGCTCAAACAGAGCGAGCAAGACCTCTACACGGAGATCGATCGCATCAACGAGAAGATCGTCGAGATGGCCACGAACGAGTCGGTCGCCGCCGACCATGTGCTCGAGCTCAAGGCGCTGATCGATCGAATCGACGCCGAGATGCAGACGATCGAAGCTGGAAGCGTCGATGCGCGGGAACTCGAGGGCCAGCAGGACAAGGCGCGCGCTCAGCTGGCCATGCACTCGGCCAACCTGCAGCTGTACTCCTCGGCCGAGGACCGCTACGCGAGCCTGAAGAACAACACCCGCAAGCTGGTTCAGACGATCCGCAACCTCGGCCAGGATATCGGGCAATACACGACGGCTGCATCGATCAAGCTCGACATGGCCTCGGCCCAGATCCAGGCGATCGGCACGGCTGCCGACGCGTCGGTCGTGATGCTCGAGCTCAAGAAGAGCCTCGATGTGATGACCGAGTCGATGAACGCTACGACCCAGTTCGTCAGCGAGACCCAGGTGTTCTTCCGCAAGAACCTGGACGACCTGCTCAACGACCTCGACACCTTCGACGAGACGACGACGAAGGTCCTCGACGACAACATCGAGTTCTCCAAGCAGATCGAAGAGGAGCGGATCGAGAAAGCGATCGCCAAGGCGCTCAAGAACCGCGCCCAGCGTGGTGATACTCCCGCTCCCACCGAAGGCGACTAGCAGCTCGTGGCTCTCGTCGCGCTGCACACTCAGCACTTGCTCGAGCCGGTCTCCTCGACCTACCTCGGCATGCTTGGCCGGGCGATTCGGGCCGCGCGCCTCAACAAGACGTTCCCCGAGCGGCGGCAGCTCGACGGCACTCTTCGGGCGCTTGGGGCTCAGGCCCACCACGGTCTGTACGACGGCGTGTACCTCGACTCGCGCTCGGGCCTGCCGAACATGGCCAGCTTCACGCGACCGTTGGCCGATCGTGGGGTGGGGGAGCGCGCACTGGATGGGTACGAGGACCAAGCCGCCCTCGATGCGAAGCGAGACGAGGCGGAGGTCTTTGCTCGCATGGCCGCGAAGCGCCGCTACTTCGAGCTCCTACAAACGCTCACGCTGGCTCCGGTCGATGAGCACCGGGTCTTGTTGCGCCGACATGAGCCCGAGTCGTCTCGGGCCAGCTTTCGCGTCGAGCTGACGAAACTCGATGGCTCTGGTGCCTACCTGCGGGTTGTGATCGACCTGACCCAGACTGCGAGTGTTTGGTCCCACAAGCTGGTCGACCTCGACACCAAGGGCGAGGTCGCCTCGGGCACGGAGGCGCTGCGCGGCATGGTGTATCGCTTCGCCTCCTACGACGCCGAGACGCTCTTCATCCGTCTTCACGAGCTCGAAGGCGTGCATGTGGAGCGAGTCCAGCGCGGTATTTTGGGGCCGATGCGCTTCTCGATCCCGCACGAAGGCGAGCACGTGACCGTGCTCGAGTCGCGCACTGATGCCACGGAGGGGGCGTGGTCCGCCGCCTGCCAGACGCAGGGCGACTCCCCGTTGATGATGGCTTCGTTTGCGACGGACGTGGCCGCGCTCGATGTGCGGGAAGAAAAGAGCAACGACCCTTTGGCCCCGCTTCTGTCCGATGGAATCCGGGATGTCGAGCGAGCGCGCTACGTGACGCTCCGGGAGCGGTATCCGTTCCGGGTCTACAAGGACCGCAAGTTTGTCGTGACGCCCTCGCTGGTCGATGGGGTTCGGCAGGCCTGTGTGGCCGTCGGCTGCAAGAACCTGGTCTACCCACTTCGCGGCTGATCGCGCCCGGAGCTCGCGAAGACGGGTCGGCGGACACGACCGGCTTTTCGGCTGTCGGGGCGACGTGTATGTTTTCGTGGTGCCCATCCCTGGCCGCGCGCGGCGGTTCGCCATCACAGCGTTTGCCGCTGTCCACGTCATCGCGCTGCTGTGGTGGAACTTCGGGATGGTCCAGCTCCGTCCTCGAGACCAGGAGCCCACGCAGGGCGATGGGTGGACTCGAATGCACGAGGTGGCCGACGTCGTCGACGGTTCGGGGAACATTCGCGGGTTTCTCACCGGCTACGTCCGGGTTGCCGCCTTGTTCCAGCAGTGGGTCTTGTTCGGCCCGAACGCGCCGCACGAGACCGGCCGCATCGAAGTCCGGGGCATCACCGGATTCGACATCGCCGGGCAGCCGATTCTCGACCCTGATGTGCTTCATGCGACGGAGGACGGCGGCCTCACCGACGAAACGCAGATGATCGGAAACCCGCCGTGTGGCTGGTCGCGATCGGATTCCTCGCGGGCGACCTTTCTTCGTGCGTCCTACGCCAAGTTTCATGCATCGGTCGCCGCCGAAGAACGGGGCGTCGAGTACATCGGCGTTCAGTTCCTCTGCATGGTGCGACCCATCCACCAGCCGGGCGAAGACCCCGAGGCGATCGAGTGGAGGACCGAGGTGTTGTGGGCCGGCCC
Organism: uncultured Pseudomonadota bacterium; assembly: GCA_913061055.1. Classification (GTDB taxonomy): domain Bacteria; phylum Myxococcota_A; class Polyangia; order Nannocystales; family Nannocystaceae; genus CAJXVA01. The sequence goes on along the minus strand of CAJXVA010000157.1, from coordinate 3,442 downwards.
CGTCGCATCGAACGCTGCGCCTTCGGGAGCCCGATGATCGCCGCGTGGTGGAGACGATTCTTCTTTGGACCTCGGGACGTCCGTCCCTTGGCGCTCATGCGCATCGGTGTCGGTGTCATCGTCACGTGGATGCTGCTCGAGCGCATCGCGGTGGCTCGGGCGGCGCTCAGTGACGAAGGCTGGCTTCCCTCCGACGCAGCAGAGGCCCTCATGGATCCGTGGCATTGGTCCATCTTTCACACCATCGACCAGCCGATGGCGATCGCGGCGTTGCTGCTCGTCGGCGGGGGCTGTGCGCTGCTGTTCACCGCGGGGTTGTTCACACGGCCCGCTGGCGTCGTTGCCTTCGTCATCCTCGCATCGACGCACGTTCGAAACCCGGCGGTGCTCTACGGTGCGGACTCTGTCGCGCGGATCTGGCTGTTCTACCTGCTCCTGATGCCGTGCGGCCGCGCGTGGTCCATCGACGCGATTCGGGCCCGGATCCGTGGCGGGGGTCGTGCGTTCCGAGAGCAACCGGCGTTGATGGAGTCGTGGCCGGTTCGACTGCTGCAGTTTCAGGTTGCGCTCGTGTACCTCGCGACGGGGGTCTCGAAGTTCTACGGCGCCGACTACCACGAGGGCACCGCCCTGTGGTTTGCCCTCGCCAACCCGACGTACTCACGGTTCTACCTGGTGGCAGAGCCCGTGCTCTCGTCGGTGGCGCCCGTGCTCGCAGTGCTCACGTTGGTGACGTTGTGGTGGGAGTTGGCGTTCGCGTTCATGATGCCGTTTCGCCTGGGTCGGCGGGTGGCGCTGAGCATCGGGCTGTTCGTGCACGGGGGCATCCTCGTGGCGATGCAGATCCAGTTCTGGGGGCCGCTGATGCTGCTGAGCTATCTCAGTTTCGTCTCCGGGCGCAGCATCCATCGGTTCTGGATTCGTCATCTCCGGGAGACGCGGGACAAGCGTTGGTCGCAGCGGCTCGTGCTTCGATTCGACCCGGGCGATGGCTCGGCCGAATCTCTCGCCGCTCGGCTGCAGGCCCTCGACAGCTTCGGACTGATCCGTTGTGTTCCTGAGGCTGGGGTCGAGACCTCGTGGTCGCTGGCGTCCGGCGAGGCGGTGCCCGAATCCGAGGCCCGAGGCCGAGTTCGTGGGGTGCTTCCCCTCATCGGCCGGCTGTTCTTCTAGCAGGCGAGGCCGCGAAGCGACCAACGAAAAAGGGACCCGCGGCCGTAGCCGGGGTCCCTCCTTGGACGTGGTGGTGGGAGTCAGGCTCCGCCGGCGGGCTTGCCTTTGCCCTTGCCTTTGCCTTTGCCTTTGCCCTTGCCGCCGCCCTTACCCTTGCCGCCGCCCTTACCCTTGCCGCCGCCCTTACCTTTGCCTTTGCCTTTGCCTTTGCCCTTGCCCTTGCCCTTGCCCTTGCCTTTGCCTTTGCCCTTGCCTTTGCCCTTGCCTTTGCCGGCTTGGCCCTTCTTCTTCTTGCCCTTCTTCTTCTTCTTGCCGACGGCCTTCTTGGGCTTCTTGACCTTCATCAGGCCTTTGCGGCTGACGCTCTCGACCTCAGCGGCATCCATGTGCCGACCGAGCATCTCGGTGGGATCTCCACCTTCGTCGGACACCCGCTGGGCGAGTTTCTTGACGACATCGGGGTTGGAACGGCTTTGGGCCGCGAGTTCCGCGCCGATGAGTTCCTGAAGGGCAGGGTCATCGGAGTTGGCCGCGATCGTGTCCATCCGCAGGAGCATGCGGGCCATGTCCTCTTCCATCTTCTCGCCGGCCTTCGCGTCCAGGTACGACTGCATGACGCTGACGACCGTGGCGAGGAGGATGAGCGCCGAGAGGGCGTAGGCGTAGCGGGGAGGCTTGGCCTGATCACGCTCCATCCAGATGCCGAGGACCGCTGCGAGACCAGCGACCAAAACACCGGTCATCGCAACGATGAGTCCGGGGTCGAGGCCGTCATTTAGAAGAATTACGAGAATTTCCCACATCTGAGGAGCGCTCCGGGTAGGCGACGACGCTAGGGTTCGCCGCTCGCCGTTGTCAACGACGATCCCGAAGCCGAAAGTTTGCATCCCGACGCGGTTTTCTACGGATTATCTCGGCCGGACCGGCTTCGGGGGTGTTCTCCGCCGCGTAAACGCGCAGCTGGACCCAGAACAAGCCGGCATTCCCCTGGGTCGCCCTTCCCTCCATGAATCGGTCGGCGTTCGCGGGGTGCTCCCGAGGCCTACCGAAGCTCGCGACGTCTCAGCTGGGAACGTCGACCTGACGCCATTTCACGCGCGTCTGGTTGAAGTGGCCCTTGACGGCGGGATCTTCCTCCAGCCGCTGCGCCTCCCCATCCTCGGCGAACGCGCGGGAGGCAATCAGGTACTGACCGGGCTGGGGTGCCCGCCATCGGTAGGTCCAGACAGACCAGGCGTGCTCGAGATCGTCTTCGCCCAGCCCGTCCGGCTTGCCGAAGTGTGCAGAGGGCGGCTGCAGCTCCGCCTCATCCCAGGTCTTGCCACCATCGACACTGACTTTGATCGAGGCGATGGGTTTGCCCGCGCCCCAGGCCCAGCCGGTGAGCGTCCAGTCCTCGCCGTCCCGCAGGCAGCGCGTGACCATGGACTTCAAGCCGATCCACCTCGCCTGCTCCTTGACCCACTTGCCCTCGGCGTTCTTCCGCTTGTTCACGAAGACGAAGCGGTTGTGGATGCCATTGTGAGGCTTGGTCTTGCCTTCGATGTGCCCCAGCCATTTGACGTGGGACATCGAGTAGACGCCGGGGACGACCAGGCGAACCGGGAACCCGCGAGGACGCGGCAGGGGCTCGCCGTTCATGCGCAGAGCCAACAGCGCCCGCGACCGGGTGTACTCGTCGAGCGAGAGGCCGTAGTGGTAGCCACGGCGAATCAGCGGGATCGGGTCGAGGCCATGACACGCGAAATGGGTGGACTCGCCCGGCCCTCCGCACGCGTCGAGGATGGTCTTGAGCGAGGGACCCGACCATTTGGCCTGACCCACGAGACCGGCCGAGCCCATCATGTGGTTGCCGTTCCCGGCGCATTCCATCACCAGGACGCGGTTCTCCCAGGGAAGGGCCTCGAGGTCTTCGAGCGTGAACTCTCGGGGGTTGGCGACGCCACTGACCCGGAGTCGGTAGGTCTGGGCATCGACCTGCGGATGGCGATGGCGATCCCGGCGGAAGTAGCCCTTCACCGGACTGAGCGGGCCCGACATGTTCTCCAGCGGCTGCTCCACCATGCTGACCATGCGGAACGCGATCGGATGGAGGATCCGGCCGAGCCATCGCGCCATGCCCTCGACCGGGCGCAGCTCGAGCTCTTTGGGGGCCCGCGCGAGCGCAGCTGTCGCTGGGGCGACGTCGTCAGCGGTCGCAGCGGGGGAGTCCATCGTGGGGCTTCGGGGGGTCATGCTGTCTCTTATACACATCTGACGCTGCCGACGA
>CAJXVA010000156.1 GCA_913061055.1 uncultured Pseudomonadota bacterium | reverse complement strand
GCTCCAACCGCAGCCGCACCCACCAAGCTCGCCACAGCCGAGGAGTCGCCGGTGGAACAAGACAAGACGTTCCTCGACGTCGTCGCCAGCCTCGACGCTCGATACCCCTGGGTGGTGCGCGGCGTCCCGCTGCTTCTTTTCGCCCTCGCCGGGTGGTCCATTCTCGGCGCCCGAACCTCGCGCGCGGTCAAGCTCGACGACACCCCAGACCTCTCCCGACTCCTGCGGGGGGTGCTGCAACAGCCCGGGGCCTTCGCTCAGATGTCCGCCCTATTCACCCGCGCCATCGTCCCCTGCGTTGGCGGCAAAGCGATCTCGGTCAATCGCGCTCGCGAGCTCGCCGCGGCATCGCGGCTGTACACCACAGCATCGCGCCCCTCATTGGTGCGCCGGGCGATCAAGGCCAAGGCCATCGTCCTCGATGCCACGACTCCAGAAGGAAGCACGGTCGCCGACTCGCTCGGTGCCATCGACCTCGACCGTTGGGCGGGCTGGCTCGACCGCGCAACCCAGTCCCCCCTGACAAAAGCCGTCAACACCACCCTCGCCCAACGCGGTGAAGACTGGAGCGTCAGCCTGGCCACCGCCATGCCGTCCGCTGTCACCGTGCTCGATCTCGGAGCGCTCGGCGCAAAGCTCCGACACTGTCCGAGCTCCCGCATCGTCCTCGTCGACCCTGCCGCCGCCGGCATCGATCGCGCGCTCGCGGTCGGGGTCCAAAATCCGAAGTTGGGCGCGCTGATGCTCCTCGACCGACTCGCCGACCGACTGGACCTCGAGCGTCCGCGCAGAGCTGCCCTCCTCAGTCGCGCCGCCAAAGAGGCGCTCGCCGAGTCCTTCCCTTCCAACCGAGCTTGATCCCGTGAAGCAGGACCCCACCGCCGGCAAGAACGCGATCGACCTCGACTCGCTGTTGACGATCGACGTCGGCTCCGAGCTTCGCAAGCTCTCCTCGGCCCAGCTTCAGGGGCCGTGGCAGATCCCCGCGGAGATCGCCCGTCGCGGCCTGCGAAGTGGCGCGACGTCGGTCGAGATTCGCACCCGGCGAGGATCGATCGACGTCACCGACGACGGAGCCCCGATCTCCACCACCGTCCTGCAAGCGACCGCGTCCCTGTTGCAGTCGCGCGCCAGCAACGAAGCCCGACACGCGGCCCTCACCGCGCTCGAGCACGCGGGCGGGTTGGCTCTCCTTGCAGTGTGTGGCCTTCCCAAGAAGACGCTGCGGGTCGAGGTCGAGACCCCCGATGCACACTTTGTCCTTCGCGCGGATGACCGACGCTCCAGCCTCGAACGCAAGCCGCCGACGGGGCGGTGTCGCAACACGGTTCGAGTCGACAGCCCAGGCCTCGATCGGCGCCAGGTGCGAACGTGGTTGCGAAGCGTCGCTCGTTTCGACGGCGGGCGCATCCGACTCGACGGCGAAGCCATCCCGTCCAGCTGGGCGGAGACCCTCGCGCACGGCCCGCTCTCCTCGCCGACGCCGGGGCGCGTCGGCCTCCCGTACGAAGGGGAGACCGCACATGTCTGGATCCTCGAGCACGGCATCATCACCGGCCACCTGACGGTCCCCGATTCGCCGGTGTTCGAGGCGGCGGTCGAGATGGGTAGCGAGGCCACCGACCTCAGCGCTGCCCGAGTCCGCGAGGCGACAATGCCGCACATCGCCCACATTGTGGCTGGGGCAGTACGGTTGGCCTGCGCATTCGGGCCGCGGGCGACGTCGCTCGATGCCAACCAGCGGGCTCGTTTCGCTCGACTCCTCCTCAGTGCGGCACGACGTCGCATCGAGCTCGAGAAGGTCGTGCAAGTCCCCGTGTTCCGCGTGATCGATCGCGGGGAACACCGCTTGGCCAGCCTGCTCGACCTTCGCCGCGCCACATCCGACGCATCCGAAGGCCACACGCTTCCCGCCCTGTACCCAACCCAAGATCCAGCCGGTTTTGCACTGGGTGAACGGCTCACGCTCATCGCCGACGCAACCGAGCGAAGTGGGCTCACCGAGGTCCTAAACTCCAGATTTCGACCCCCCAACCCCCGTGAACGCGGTCGCTCTGCCCGCGGCACCGCAAAGCAGTGGAGTGAATCCGTGGCACGCATGGCGGCGCGGGTGCGACATCCGTTCGGCGCGCGCGCTGTTCCCGACGCCGCGCTCTCCGCTGATGAGCACCGCCTCGTGCAGGCACTTCGCGCGCAGCTGAACGAAGGTCGAGGCGCTCCGTCGCAGGTCACGTTGTGCGAGGGGTCAGGCCCGGTCCGCACAGGCGGTACCGAACACAACACACTTCTCTTGCCAAGGCGGAATGAAGCCGTCCGCGCTGCCATGGCTGCCGTCGCATCCGACCCTTCGTGGGCCTACCCGGCGGCACTCGCGTTGCTCCAAGGCGAGGGGCTGCCAGCACTGCGCGGCCGCAACGCGTGGCGCGATGCCTGGCGGTGACGGTCTCTCGACGTGTTGATGGCCGCAGATTCAGAATCCTTCAAACGTCTCGCGTGCGAAAGAGCAGGCCTTGTGAGCCTGCTTCTCCGGTCGAAGCCTGGTACGTTTGGGCCCGGTCGAGTTGGAGATCATGCGCACCATCAAACCTATCCTTGGGCTCAAAGTTGTTCCTCCCGCACTCGCAGGAGCGGCCGCGCTCGCAGGAGCGGCACTCGTCGCGCTGGCGCCGACCAGCGCGATGGCGATGGATCCGTTCATCGACTCGAGCCCGCTCCTGAACAACCAGGAATCGACCAGCGGCGCTCCGATGGCTGTCGCGGACATGAACGGCGACGGCCTCGACGACATCGTTCGGCTCGACGACACCCGGTGGCTCGAGATCGAGTATCAACAAGAGGACGGCTCGTTCACCATGAGCGAGCGGATCGACACGATGCTCCAGTCGTGGTCACTCTCCGTCGCCGACCTCGACGGCAACGGCTACAACGACATTTTCGCGGGCGATGCCTTCAACGACAAGGTGGTGTTCCTCGCCAACGAAGATGGAACCGACTACACGCGCACCAGCCTCAACGGGCCCGGCCTCTTCGTGCAGTGCTCGAGCTTTTCCGACGTCAACAACGACGGCAACCTCGACCTCTTCATCTGCGCCGACACGACCAAGTCTTCCGTCTATCACGGAGACGGCAAGGGCGGACTCACGCATGACTACGGGACCCTCGACCCCGCAGCCATCGTAGGAACCGACAGCTCCGGAAACTACGGCGGGGTCTGGAGTGACTACGATCTCGATGGCGACGTCGACCTCTACATCTCGAAGTGCCGCCAAGGTGTCGCCGACCCTCAGGACGGTCGAAGGCTAAACCAGCTCTTCGAGAACGACGGCGCGGGCGGCTATACCGACGTGGCCGACGAGCGCGGGCTGCGGCCCGGAGGGCAGACCTGGGCGACCGACTTCGGTGACATCGATAACGATGGCGACCTCGATGCGATCGTCATCAACCACCTCGACTTCCAAAACGATGCGCTCTCCGAGCTCTACGTCAACGACGGCGACAACAACTTCACAACGATCACCGAGGCTGCTGGCATCCGAACGGCGTTGTCGGACGTCGGGCGTGGCATCCAGGTCATCTTCGCGGACTTCGACAACAACGCGTACCTCGACATTCTTATCTCGACCGCCGGTGGGGGCAGCGACCAGCAGCTTCTCCTCAACAACGGCGACCAGACCTTCACCGCCGACAATGCGGCGTTGACGTTTGGCATCGGGACGATTCAGAGCTTCGGGATCGGCGACCTCAACAACGACGGCTCGCTCGACATGATCGCGGGATTCGGCTCCGGCTTCAACGGGCCGTCGGCGAGCATCGGCGACCGTTTGATGCTCAACCCCGGCAACGACAACCACTGGCTCAAGGTTCATCTCACTGGCGTCGAGAGCAACCGAGCCGCGCTCGGAGCGGTTGTCCAAATCACCGGGCCCTGGGGCACACAAACGCGAGAGATTCGCGGCGGCGAAAGCTACGGGATCAGCCACAGTCTCATCGAGCACTTCGGCCTCGGCGAAGCTGAAACGGTCGACACCGTCACAATCACGTGGCCCTCGGGTCAGGTCGACACGATCGAGAACGTCGACGGCGACCAAACCATCGACGTCACCGAAGGCTGCGTCACCGAGTTCTTCCTCGACGTGGACGGCGACGGCTTCGGCGACCCGGCAACCGGCGAAGTCGCCTGCATTGCACGGGATGGTCGCGTTGCCGACGGCACCGACTGTGCCGACGACGACGAGAACAACTACCCCGGCAACGATGAAGTCTGCGACGGCAACGACAACAACTGCAACGACGAGGCAGACGAGGGCCTGGATGCTTGCAACGCCGGCAGCAGCTCCGGCGGTGACGACACCGAGGGCGATGGCTCCACGAGCGACGGACCCACGACGGACTCGGACACCACGACGGGCCCGGTCGATCCGACCACTGCGGGCTCGACGAGCGAGTCCGAATCGGACACAGACGACAGCGCTGGCGCGAGCGGTGGCGGTGGCGGTTGCTCCGTCTCGACCCCTTCGACCGACACGACGTTCCTGCTGATGCTTCTGGGCCTCGGCGTGGCGCCCCTGGCTCGACGTCGTAAGCGCGGCTAACCGGGACTGCGGACAGGTTCACAACGGGATCGCGATCAGGATCAGGATCAAGCACATGCTGCAACGCGCTACGAGTCTCCTAGTCTGTGGCGCAGCAGCGCTGCTTTCATCCTCCGCCGCGGCTGCGCCCACGCAGCCCGGCGAGCTGGTCAATGGCCTGTTCCAGGCAGAGCAGTGCGAGTTCTGCCACGGCTTCAGCAACGCAGCCACGGGTCTTGACGACCCGCCCTACTCCCCGTTCAACACGTGGCAGGGAACGATGATGGCCAACGCGGCCCGGGACCCGGTGTTCTGGGCGGGTGTCGCCGTCGCAGACCAGGACCTCCCGGGAGAAACAGAAGTCTGCGTTCGCTGCCACTCGCCCCGCGCGTTCGTGGATGGCAACGCCGAGTCCACCAGCATCAACGAGCTCACACCGCAGGAGCAGGAGGGGATTGAGTGCGAGTTCTGCCACCGCGTCGTGGAAGACGTCGGCGTCCCGCCCGGCAACGCGCAATACACCATCTCGGACACTCTCGGCCCGGGGGGCAGCAACGTGCCGCGCCGAGGTCCCTGGGACTTCACCGATGGGGTGCCTGAGCCGCCGCACGACTGGGTCTTTGACGACTACATCGGCCAATCGAGATTCTGTGGCACATGCCACGACGTCACCACTCCCGCGGAGCGCGTGGACGACGACGGCATGGGCATGGGCCGCCCCTTCAACGAGCAGCGCACGTACTCCGAGTGGCTGGGAAGTGCCTACGCCGAACCCGGCGAGAACTTCGCGTCCTGCCAGGACTGCCACATGACGGCCGTGCCCGACAAGCCGGGTTGCTCCGACCACGTCAACCAGTTTTCCCACGCGACCGGCGGACGGCGCCACGACTTCAACGGCGCCAACCGCTTCATGCTCGAGCTGCTGCGCAACGAGTACGGCGACACCGGCCAGGGCGAAGTCCCCACCGTTTTCTTCGACCTCAACATCGAGCGGATGGACGAGTTCCTCGCCACGGCGGCCTCCCTCGAGGTCACCGGACCCAAGACCTTCGATGTCGACGACGGGCTCGAAGACCTTCAGGTCACCGTCACCAACAACACCGGCCACAAGCTCCCCAGCGGATACTCCGAGGGGCGCGTCATGTGGGTCGAGGTCGTGGGCCGCTATGGCGACGACGTCCTGTTCAGCTCGGGTGGCTGGAACCCGACCGACGGCCTTCAAGTCGATCCGCAGCTTCGGACCTACGAAGGCATCGGTCAGGACTACGCCGACGGCACGCAGTTCCACCTGTTGCGAAACAACCACTGGCTGGAAGACACCCGGATCCCGCCGCTGGGCGCCCAGCCCGACATCGAAACCGACCCGGTGGGCACGCGCTACACGCTGCTGCCCGACGGCACGTGGCCGAACTTCGACGTCAACACGTACAACTTCTCAGGCGTCCCCGGCCTGATGGATGCCACGCCCGACGACGACAGTGATGACGTCCTCGAGCTGACGGTTCGGGTCCGCTACCTGATCAACACCCCGGAGTACATCTCGTTCCTCGAGGACAACGCGGGCGAGGCGGGGACGCACGTCGCGGGGCTCTTCGACGAGATGGGCGGCGCTACGCCGAGCACGCTCGCCGAGCAGGTCCTTCAGCTCCCCATCGAGGGATTCGACCGGCCCGGCAGCGAATCGAGCTCGGGCGGCGGCTCCACCTCCTCCACCGGCGGAGACACCACGGCGGGCCCCGGCCCCACCTCCAACAGCGGAACAACCGCACCGGCGACCACGGCCGACACATCGGCGACCGACGACTCGTCCTCAGGCGGCGCGCCTGCGGATGGGGGGGATGACGGCTGTGGCTGCACCGAGGGCGGCTCAGGCTGGAACGGCGGGCTCCTGCTGATCCCGCTGCTCATGCTGCGACGTCGTCGTCGTTAGCATTCACCACGAGCCCCCGAAACGGGTAGGCTCGTGGTCCGCTCGTGGACCCGTACCTGCGCACGACTGACGTGATGGACTGCCGCGACCCCGCCACGGGGGAGCTGCTCGGCGAGGTGCCGCGTATGGGCGAGGACGACGTCGTCGCGGCGATCCATCGCGCCCGATTCCTGCAGCCACGCTGGGGCGGGCTCGACCCCGCCAAGCGACGCGCGGTGATCGCCGCGGTGCTCAGCCGGGTGCTCTCGAGCCAGGATGAGTTGTGCCGAGTCGCCGCTCACGACAGCGGCGAGACGATGCTCGACGCGATGGTGCACGAGATCATTCCGGTGGGTCGTGCCCTGAGCGCGTTGCTGGAGCGGGCGCGACCCTCTCGTCTGCCCTGGAAGCAAAACGCTCCCGCAGCCGGACGCCAGAACACCCCGGGCATTCTCGGCTTCTTCACGCCGGGATACCTGCCGCTTCGGAACTTGCTCGTTCCGATTGCACCCGCCCTGCTCGAAGGCAGCGCGGTGGTGGTCAAGGTCTCGGACCGGGTGGCGTGGTCCAGCCTGCAGTTCGCCGAGCTCGTCCGCGACGTGTTGGCCGAGCAGGGGCATCCTCGCGAACTACTGCAGCTCGTCACCGGCACGGTCGAGAGCGGGGAGGCGCTCGCATCGGCCGGACCGGATCGGATCACGTTCGTCGGCACCGCGGAGACCAGCCGGTCGGTGGCGGCCGCCGCCGCGGCATCGCTGACCCCGGTTTCATATGGCATCGAGATCTGTCGCCCGATCATCGTCGGGCGGGACGACGACCCCGAGCACGTGCTCCAGCCGGCGATGCGCCGAATCTTCGCCGCCGCGGGCCAGCTCCACGGGGGCGCGCCGTTGGTGTACGTGCACCGCAAGCACTACGACCGCTTCCTCCGGCAGGCGACCCGCGTCATCTCTCGCCTCAAGGTTGGCTCCCCGCTGAGCGCCAGCATCGACTGCGGCCCGCTCATCACCCCCTCCCGCGTCGAGCCGCTGCAGCGGCTCCTCGACGACGCTGTGAGCCGCGGTGCGGCCCTTCGTGTGGGAGGGGAGCGGCGCAACGATCTCGGAGGCTCGTTCTTCCAGCCCACGCTCGTGACCGGCGTGGACGCGAAGATGCTCATTACCCAGGAGCGACTGCTGGGTCCGGTGATGGCCGTGTGCCCCTTCGAGACGCTCGACCAACTCCCCGCACCACCGCCGGGCTCCACTCCACACGCCAAGGAGATCGAACGCGCAATGCGGGCGGTGCCGCTGTACCCGGCGCGCGCGTCCACGTTTGATTTCCTGGAGAGCGCTGCGAGAGCGGCCTATGGGCGAGGCGTGCGGGGACGGGCGACAGCGCTGGCGTCGGTGACCAAGCATGGGCTTGCGGACCTGCGGTCGCGGGCTCGGTCGATCACCGGGCGCGACTGAGGTGCGGAGGGAAGGGAGACGTGAGTCCGTTCAGCCCAAGTAGCCGGTGAGGCCGAGGGTGAAGGACCACGGATGCGGCAGCCTCCGGCGCTCGCTCGAGATCGTCGCCTGAGCGATGGGGCCGCATCCGTTTGCGGCCGGTCGCAGCGATGTGTCGCCCAGCGTGCGGAAGTCGTTTTCTGTGGTGCAGTATCTCCCGCCAAACGGAAGGACGTACCGAAACTGAGGGCCCACCGCGAGCTGCGGCAACACAAACACGTCGAACCCCAGCTGCAAGGAGGCGTATGCACGGTGAAAACGGCCCCGGTAACGCTCGCGGAGGTCCGGAACATCGTAGTTTTCTTGGTCTCGATCCCACCGCTCTCGATAGTACGAGTAGCCAAGCCCCGCCCCCACGTAGGGGTCGAATCGACCACGCGCGACAGGGTGAACGTCGAGCTCGACTCCACCTGTGGCATGCGTGACGTTCGCGGTTTTCACCCCGGGCAGTCCGAGGTCGAGGTCCATGCGTTGGATATCCGCGCGCGCGAGGACCACGAGTCGGGGCAGTGGACGGTACCCGAAGCCAAGCGACAGCGCGGGACCGACCTTCACCTTGGCATCGGGATCGGTGCACCGCTGGCGAAGGCAAGAGCCGAACCCGACGTGCCCGCGAAGGCTGTACCCCCGCCTCACGAAGCTCGGTGGTTCTGGCTCCTTGCGAGGGCTCGCTACTTGCGGATCTCCCGGAGCAAGAAGGACTGCGGCGAGCGAAGCGAAAGCCAACACGAACAGAAGGTTCGCAGATCGGGCCGGAAGGTTCCCGTCCCCCCACCCGGGGCTCCGGGCCCCCTCTGCTGACACCGGCAACTTGTTACCCTGCACCCCATGCGAAGCGTCGTGCTGCTCATCGCTGTATCCCTCCTCGGCGCCTGCAAGGACGAGGCCCCGGCCGCTCCGCCTCGCAAGGTGAAGAAGAGCGTCGATACGACGCGCATCCCGGTGCCCAACCACTCACCGGAGGTGATGAAGGATCCCGGCAAGCCGCGCCGGGTCACGATGAAGGGCTCGATGGAAGCTGACCTCTCCGGCAGGCGGCAGCACTTCGTGTTCTTTCCGCGCGGAGACAACGCTGCGGTCCACTACCCCGACACGGGCGTCTCACGGGTGAAGCTTCGCGGCGCCTTGAACGACGAGGGCACCCCGTCGCTGGCCTTCACGCTCTCTGGGCTCAAGCTCGACACCTTGGAGTTCCCCGCGACATTCATCGTGGGCGAAACGAAGAAAGGCGAGCCGAGCTTGGTCGCCACGTATGAGATGGGCCGGGCCGACCAATGGACGAGCGAAGTCGAGAGCGACGCGCCGATGCGGATCACGCTCGACTCGCTGACCGATCGCACTCTCACCGGAACGTTCGAGGGGACGCTGGCTCCCAAACCGCCCAGCAACAACGAGCCCGTGCGATTCGAGCGCGGCACGTTCTCCGTCGAGCTCCGACTCACGAACATTGCCCGCGGCGAAAAAGCCCCCGCCGAGGCCGCGGAGCCCCCGAAGACGCCCAAGACCCCATGACGCCGTCGTGGCTGCCAGCATCGCTCGTCGTCGCGACGCACAACCCGGGAAAGCTCGCGGAGTGGAGGCTCCTCCTGGAACCGCTCGGCATCTCGGTGCGCACGCCCGGCGAATTTTCGCTCCCCGAACCGACCGAGACCGAACCCGACTACGTGGGCAACGCGGTGCTCAAGGCGCGGGCAGCTGCCCGCGCGACGGGCATGGCGGCGCTCGCCGACGACACGGGTTTCGAGGCCGACGGGCTGGATGGTGGGCCTGGTGTCGTCACGGCACGCTGGGCGGCGGAGCACGGCGGCTACCCGACCGCGACCCACGCGTTGCTGAAGCAGGCCGGAGTAGGAACAACCGCGCGCCTCACTTGTGCCGTCGCACTCGTCATCCGTGACCAGGTCCGAACAGCTCGAGCTCAGGTGGCAGGTACGCTACGCGCCACACTCACCGAAGCGCCCGGATTCGCCGCCATACTCTCGACAGACACCGGCCGCCCCGTCGTGGTGGACGGCGTGCTTGCCCACCGACGCGCCGCGTTCGAACGCCTACTTGCCGATGAGTGAGAAGAACTCGCGCCGAGTCTCCGCGTTCTCTCGGAACACACCGAGCATGCGCGAGGTGATCATGTTGACGCCCGGCTTGTGAACCCCGCGGGTCGTCATGCACTGGTGCGCCGCCTCGATGACCACGGCCACGCCCCGAGGCGCGAGCACCGACTCGATCGCGTTGGCGATCTGAGCGGTCAGTTTTTCTTGGATCTGAAGCCGCTTGGCGTACGCCTCGACCACCCGCGCGAGCTTGCTGATGCCCACCACGCGACTGTCGGGCAGGTACGCAACGTGGCAGACGCCGATGATCGGGACCACGTGGTGCTCGCAATGGCTCTCGAGACGGATGTCCTTGAGGACGACGAGTTCGTCGTAACCGTCGGTCTCCTCGAAGGTTCGGCTGAGGATCTCGACCGGATCGTCGGCGTACCCCGCAAAGAACTCCTCGTAGGAACGGACGACTCGGTCGGGCGTGCCGACGAGGCCTTCGCGCTGGGGGTCGTCGCCCGCCCAACGCAGAAGTGTACGAACGGCGGCCTCGGCTTCTTCACGACTGGGGCGGTTCTTCTCGGCGTTTTGCCGAAGTTCTTCCGCCGCCGCGACGAGAGCGATCGCTTTGTCGTTCATACGAGTGCCCTTATAGCCGCTGAGCGAATTCTCGCAACGATCAGCCGATTGGAGGCCGAATTCCGGTGTTCGCGAGGACGCGCCGCTTTCTGCCGAGGGACCGTAACTCCAGCTACCATGGCGGCGTGGCATCCCGCTCCGAGCCTCGAAGCCTCGAGCTCTCGCCCACGGCCACCGTGGGGCTGCTGCTCGTGTTCGCGACCTCCGGCGGTCTGGGCTACCTGTGGGGCGGGATCGGCGGCGCGTTCTTTGCCGCACTTGGTGTCACCACGACGGTCGCGATCGGCGGCTTCGTGCTCAAGATCCGGTCCGAGGACCGAACCCGCAACGTCGAGTCTGCGCCCAACCTCGCCGGGCTCGCGCCAGGACAAGCGCTCTCGGTCATGGGCGCCATGACCGGAGGCGAGGGCGCGCTGTCGTTCAAGAGCGAGCTGCTGACCAAGCTCGAGGAGATCGACGAGACGCTCGAGGCTCAGCCGGCCGCGGCGCTCGAGGCACTGGCGCCATTCGCAGCCGAGCATCCACGCAGCCCTGCGGTCCACCTACGCCGAGCCCGGGCGCTCCAGGCGAGCGGCGACCCCGAGGCCGCCGCACAGGCCGTGACAACCGCGGTCGGCTTCGCGCTCGATGGCGGCATGAACCCCATGGCCGCGACGATCTTCGTCGAGTTCGAGCCCATCAAGGACGATCTCACACTCGAAATCCGGCACTTGCGAACCCTCGGCAAGGCCCTCGCCCAACGCGGGCACGCCGCACAGGCGCAGTGGTGCGAGAGCCGGCTCGCCTCCCTCTCGGGGTGATTCGCTAGACTCCCGCCCGTGGTCGCCGTCCGCGTTGCCGAACACCCGCTGCTCGAACTCGTCGCGTTCGAGACCACCTTCCCTCGGCCTCTCGGTGGGCTGGCGGATCCGAGTCTGGGGACGCTGATGCAGCTGGACGCCGACACCCCGGTGCAGCGCAGCGACGCGATTAAGGCCGAGGTCCGCAACCTGCTGCGGCACGGCGGCTACAAGCCCACCGGTCGCGGCAAACCAGCCAGTGAGTATCTGATCAAGGCGGTCACGCAGGAGATGCTGCGTCCGATCAATCTCAGCGTGGACGCGTGCAACGTCGTGTCTCTACACAGCGGTCTGCCGATCAGCGTCGTGGACCTGGACCGCGCCCAGGCTCCGCTGCACGTGGACCTCGCCCCCGAGGACAGCACGTACGTGTTCAACGCTTCGGGCCAAGAGATCAAAGTCTCGGGCCTGCTGTGCCTGCACGACGCCGAGGGTCCATGCGCCAACGCCGTCAAAGACTCGCAGCGGACCAAGACCCACGATGCGACCACCCGGACGCTGTCCTTGGTCTGGGGCACGAGTGCCCTGTCAGGCTACGCGTCCGAAGTCGCCGGCTGGTATCGCGGCCTGCTCGAAGCCGGCGGCGCGACGACGACGGACGTGCGATGCGAGCCGTCGTGACGGTCCGGTCGCCCCCCGAGACGAGGGGCAACCAGCATGAATCCGACGACGGCCGGCCGCTCTCTACTCGTCGGCTTCGATGACGTAGGCGGCGCCATCGTCAACCGCGGCCGAGCCGCTTTGGTCGTGGGGGACCGAGACGCGACACTCGCCCTGCGACGTGTTGCCCTCATCGTCGGACAGCTCGAAGCCGATCACGTAGACGCGGCCGTTGCTGCCGCCCTGACGCTCAGACCGAAGCGAGACTCGGTCCTCGCCGACCAACGCCACGTCGTCCGAGGTGTTGCCGTCACCCTTGTCGTTGTCGTCCTCGTCGCTCGAGACCCACAGGACCCGGGCGTCGACCTCCTCGTCGCAGTCGTTGATCTCGGTGATGCAGTCGTCGAGGGAGATCTCGTGCATCTTGTGGTTGGGGGGCCACAGTTCGATGTCCTCGACCTCAAACTCTGGAGCGTGCTCGTCGACGACTTCGAGCGTCGCGGTACAGACGACCTCGCCGGAAGCATCGTCCTCGATCTCGATCTCGTGGGTCCCCACTCCGAACGGTCCGTCGACTCCCTGGAGGTCGGCATCCGCGCACGCGCCCTCTTCCAGTTGAACGACGAGCTCGAGGTCCGCGTCGTCCTCGCAGGCAATCTCCCGCGTCTCCTCGCAGGCCCAGGCGTCATCCGCGGGCTCTTCCTCGACGCAGTCGGCATCAATGTTGCGAAGGACTACAGGTTCTTCGCCTTGTGATGCGCAGGCACTCACCAAGAGGAGAGCGGGAAGTAGTCGGAAGCCGATCGTTCGGACCTTCATGCCGCGTGTGACAGAGCCGGCCGTCACTTTTCCAACCGAGGTGTCGAGGAATGAAGCCCCGTCGCCACTGAGGCGGCGTGCCCCGTTCGGGGCTCGAGGTTCGCTGGCCTTCGGTCACTCTGCCGCTGCAGGAGCCGGAGCCGCTTCGGGAACGGGCGCGGGTGCGGCCGAGGGAACCGGCGCTGCCGCAGGAACAGGTGCCGCCTCGGGCGTCGCTGGGGCGGGCGGTGCTGCGGGGGCAGGTGCTGGCGGTGCCGGCTCGGGCGCCGCCACGGGAGGCTCGGGCGCGACCGGTGTTGCGGGAGCGGGCGGCTCGGGAGGTGCCGCCGCAGCCTTCAGCGTGGAGGGGACGGGTGCCGGTGTCCGCTTGGGCTCGACCCGCTCGACCCGCTCGACCCGCCGCACGGTCTTCACCCGATGATGCTTGCGGCGCCGGTCTCCGATGGAGGGAATCGCGACGGTCACCCCGCTGACGATCGAGAAGCCCTCGTTGGAGAAGTCCGGCACGCCGCCGATCCTCCGACGCGCGCTCCACAGCTGCTGGATCTCGGCGCTGAGCGTGACGTAGTTGGTGATGCGGGCCTCGAGTCCAGCGTGCATCTCGAATCCGATGCGGGCCGAGGCGTCGGCGATCGAGGAGGCGTCGTGCCGGTCGTACTGGATCCGCAGGACATCGAAGCCTGCGCCCATGCCCGCGTACGGGCGCAACGGGAAGTCGTCGAACACGTAGAAGTTGCCACCGAAGAACAACGGCACCGTCATGTACGCGAGGCTGCGGGCCTCGCCCTCGGCGAATCCTTCGCTCGAGTTCGGGTTGAAGTTCATGCGGCCGCCCGTGTAGCCGGTACGGAAGTAGCCGACCGCCCACGGATAGTCGCGACGGCCGTCCGCCTCAAAGAGCACCAGCCGGGTGTCGAACCCGCGGACGTTGCCACACCCGCGAGCTCCCGAAGGGTCGAGGCAGGCTTGGGCACGGTTGGAGGTCACGCGCCAGTTCTGGTTGGTGGGGCCGACGATGCGGAACGGAGAGACAACGGTGCCGAAGTACAGCCCACCCCACGTCTGGTCGCCGTGGCTGTGGACCTCCGTCGTCTCGACAACCTCGAGCACTTCGCCGTCCTCGTCGCGAACCTCCTTCGTCTCGTTCACCTCGATATGCACCCCATCGGTCGCCATTGCGTCTGCGCTCCAACCGAGTGCGGCAACCGCGAAGAGACCGGGGAGAGCGACCGAGAGCGAAGCGAAGCGAGACATCGATGGGCATTAGCCGTGAGGACCGCAGTTGGGTTGCCCGGTGGCTGTTTTTTTTTCAGCGGCGGCGGCGTCGGACCCGCTGCGCGGCTGCTTGCACCTGGGGATCGGTGTCCGCCTCGGCCACGCCCACGGCCGCGTCTTCCTCCGCGGACAGCGCTCCAGACCGATTCCCCAGTGCGATCAAAGCGTTGCGTCGCAGTGCACGGCGAGGAATCCGACGCAGCGCCGTATCGCGAACGAACGCTCGGTGCCGACTGCTGCCGAGTTGGGCCAGCGCGACGGGGTCGGCCGGGCGTGGACCCCCAGCAACATGGGGCAGCCAGACCTCATCGCGAACCCGGGACTCCCGCTTGTCCGAGCTGTTGTAGGGGCAGACCTCCTGACAGACGTCGCAACCGGCCACCCAACCGCCCATGCCGTCTGCGAGTGCATCGTCGATGGGTCCTCGGTGCTCGATGGTCAGGTACGAGATGCAGCGCCTGGGGTCGAGGACTCCGGGCGCGTCAAAGGCTTGGGTTGGGCACGCGTCGAGGCAGCGCGTGCAGGCTCCACAGGCGTCCCACCGAGCGCGCCGCAGCTCCTGCACGTGGTCCTCGCCGGTCCAAACCGCATCGGTCAACACCGCGCCCAGCAACACGTACGAACCGAGCCCCGGCACGATGACGCAGCCGTGTTTGCCGATGAATCCGAGCCCGGCGAGCGCGGCGGCGGTTCGCTCTTGCAACGGTTTGGTGTCCACGCAGATCAGCGCCTCGGCCTGCGGGACCTCGTGCTTCAGACCCGCGACGACCGACTCGAGTCGGCTGTACATCACCGTGTGGTAGTCGGCCGCGTGGGCGTATCGGGCGACGCCGGTCCCGGGTTCGCCTCGGTACGGCACCGCGGCGACGAGCACGCTTCGGGCCCCGGGAAGCATCTGCGCGGGATCCTTGCGGACCTCGAGGGTGCGCTCCATGAAACCCATCTCGCCGTGGAACCCCGCCTCGACGAAGCGGTCGAGGGCGGCTGCCGCCGGCTCGAACCCGGGGTGGTCGAGCCGCACGACCCCGAGTTTCAGGAGGCCCGATTCGTCGGCACGCTTCGCGATGCGCCCCAGCCCGTCCGAGCCCAGCCGCGGCTCGTTCATCGCCGGATGCGCTCCAGTAGGTCCCACATGATGCGGGCGGTCGCGCCCCACGCCGGAGGGTCGTGCACGGCGAAGGAGTGCATCTCGTACGCAAATCCCTTCCACACGCCCTTGCCGGCGACCGAGTGGGCGTCGGCCAAGACGGACAGACGCGGGGTCATGACCGCGGCGACTTCGTTCTCACTGGTGTTGCGCGGCTGCCAGCCCTCGGGTGCCCATGCCACGTAGGGCCAGATGCAGAAGCCCGAGGGTGTGGGGACCGGCGCGAGACGGCCGACCACGTCAGCACCGATCTCGGGGAGTCCAACCTCCTCGCTCGCTTCACGCAACGCGGTGTGGATCAGCCCGCCGTCGTCCTCGTCGGGCTTGCCTCCGGGAAATGCGACCTGCCCGGCGTGGTTTCGCATGCTCCCCGCCCGCTCGATCAGCACGACCTGCGGGTCGCGCTCCCGGACGCGGTCGCCGGGCATCAGCAGCGCGACGACGGCCGCATCTACAACCGGGTCGGCGAACGACAGTGACGGCCGCGGACTGCCGACGGCATCGAGCCGGTCGGCGAAGCGCTCCGGAATGAGGACCACGGAAGCAGTTTAGAGCGAGTACAGCCGCCGCTCTATACGGAGAACGAGCTGCCGCAGCCACACGAGCCGGTGCTCATGGGGTTGTTGAACTTGAAGCCCGCGCCTTGGAGACCCTC
This sequence comes from uncultured Pseudomonadota bacterium, assembly GCA_913061055.1. Classification (GTDB taxonomy): domain Bacteria; phylum Myxococcota_A; class Polyangia; order Nannocystales; family Nannocystaceae; genus CAJXVA01. The sequence goes on along the minus strand of CAJXVA010000156.1, from coordinate 2,944 downwards.
GACGTAGTCGATGTTGGTCCCCATCAAGTACATGTAGCTCATCTGATCGGAGATCAGCTTCACGCCGGCGCTCTCGAACTCCATGTCGTCCTCGGCTTGCTCGTCGAAGAAGAGGTCGTACTGGAAGCCGGAGCATCCGCCGCCCAGGACCTTCACGCGCAGGGCGTAGTGGGCTTCGATCGCCTCGGCGTCTCGAATCTCGGCGACCTTGGATGCCGCCACCTCGGTGAGGCTGAGCGCGGCTTGCATCTCGGGCTCGGCTTCGGGGGCGGCTGCTTCTTGGGCGGGTGCGGTCTCGGTGGTCATGGCGAATTTCGCGAGGGTTGCGCAGTTTCTGGCCGTCTCGGCAGAACCTGACGTTGCGTCACCCCTTGGGGCAACCGAGAGAAACATGCGACCTGCGGGCCTACTCGTCAACGGCGGGTCGTCGCCGGCCGCGTTTGACAGCCTAGGCGGGCATTTTCTACCGTCCAGCGGTGTCGTGAGCGGGCCCCGGACGGAGCCTTGGCGCGCACGGGAGACGTGTCCAGATGAAACGAACCGGCCTTTACCTTGGGATCCCGCTCACGATCGCTCTCGGCGCCACAGCCTGCGACAGCCGCAGCGACGCGATGGCGCGGCAAGTCGACCAGGTTGAGGGCGACAAAGAAGAGCGAAAAGAGCTCGAGAAGCGCGGGCCCACGGACCCGATGGCGCAGAAGCTGGAGCCGCTTCTCGCCAAGCTCTACCCGCTCAACAAAGTGCCGTTTGTGGAGCAAGCCGACGCCGCGCCTGAGGGCGGCGGAAACTACAGCCTCGAAGCCGGTGTCGCGGCGGTCGTGCGCGTGACGCCGGGCCTGAGCGCCAGCGACCGCGTCAAGGCGATCGTGCGCGGCGTGGCCGAAGCCGACGCATGGGCCTTCCGCAAGAACGCTCGTCGCGACTACGCCGACCTGGTGCACCGCGTCTTCCGTGGCTACGGCCAGGAACAGCGCGACCAGATCACGTCGCTGTACGCCGACCTCCGGCTGCTGCAGTTCTTCAACGGCGAAGAAGCGGAAGCAGCAATCGCCGCGCTGCCCGGAGACCTCCAGGCCCCGGTCCGCGAGATGCAGACCTACTACACCGGCAACAAGGAGAAGGTCTGGGAAGACTGGATGAACGTGAAGATGTACGCGCGCCGAGTCGTCGCGGACGACGAGCCGTTCCGCAGCGTCCTGCGCGGCATCAAGAAGGAGCTCGGCAAGGAAGAGCCTCCCCCGCGCACCTGGACCGACTCCATGGATCCGCAGTTCGCGACTTGGGCCAAGCAGGTCGAAGGCAACGAGGAGCTGCTCACCAAGATCACCAACATGAAGGAGCTGCGGGAGCGCCTCGAGTATCTAGGCGATACGCACTCGTTGTTCCTCATGCAGGGCTCCGAGCGAGTTCCCGACAAGGCCAAGTCCGTCAAAATCAACAAGGAGACCGGCTTCGGGGTCCTGCGTGAAGATCTTGGCGGCGGTCACAACGAGCTCACCTTCGTGTTCTCGAAGAAGCTCAGCGGCCCCAAGCTCAAGAAAGCATTCCTGCAGTCGGTGATCTACGGCCACCTCCTGCACGACTTCGGCATGCTCGCCACCGCTGGCTCCGACTGGGCGGTACGCGACGCGGACAACGTCATCGACAGCCGCACTGCGATCGTTCCGGACGAGTACGACCCGCTGTATGCCAAGTGCGGTTCGGCCGGCGCCGTCGACATGCTGATCAAGTTCTACAAGAGCGACTACCCGATCCTCGAGGGGATGAGCGGCGCCAAGGACGAGGAAGCCATCGTCACCAAGGCCCACAAGTGCGTCATCGAGGGCGCCAGGGGCAAGATTCATCTCCCGGCCAAGGGCGATGACAAAGACATCGAGGGCCCGGCTCCAGGTAGCCGGCTCGCGTTGCGCAACATGTTGGTGCGCTACGAGAAGATCAACGTCGACCTCGACGCCATGTCCGGCGACAAGCAGACCGAAGAAGACAAAGAGATCGCCGAACAAGAGGCGCTGCTCAAGTCTTTGAAGTAGCCGACATCCGTGCATCTATCTCCGGCCGTGGTAGCGTTCGACTTCGATGCGCTACCCGGCAGGATTGCTCGTACTGGGTCTGGCGTGGACCGCCAGCGGCTGTGTCGAACGCCTGATTCAAGGCGAGGACACCGACGCTGACGCGTCTTCCTCCCTGGGGGACGACAGCTCCTCGAGCGACGTCTTCAGCACCGAAGGCGCCGAATGCAACGGTCCGCAGGACTGCCCCGAGGAGGCCACCTGTTTCGAGGGCGTCTGCGTTGGAACCGGTGAGCTTCGGATTTCACTGTCGTGGGACTACGTCAGCGACCTCGACCTGCACGTCGTGACTCCTGGCGGAGACGAAATCTCGTTCGTGGACCCGGCCGCAGGCGGTGGCGTGCTCGACGTCGACGACTGCGTGGGGGGCGAGTGTCTGGACAACAACTCGACCCACGTCGAGAACATCTTCTTCCCGATGCAGCCCCAAGCGGGCGAGTATCGACTCTGGGTCAACAACTTCGATGGAGCACGTGGGGGCCCGTTCGAGATTCAGGTGAGCGGAGCGGCCACGGCTACGTTCACGGGGAGCCTGCCTGCCTCGTCGGTGGACAGTGAAGTCTTCGGGTTCGGGATCTGAGCCGGCCGGGTTCCACGGCCGCGTTCGGGGCATCGCGCTCGTGCGCTGGTGGGGGAACCCGGCCGGCTCAGATCCCAAACGTGAAGACCTGGCTCTCCACTGCGGCGGCCGGCAGCGTGCCGGTGAAGGTGGTCGACGCCTCGCCACTGACCGAGATTTCGAAGGGGCCGCCGCGGCGCCCGTCGAAGTTGTTGACCCACACCTGGTACACACCCACCGGCGGCTGCATGGGAAAGTAGATGTTCTCGACGTGGGTCGAGTTGTCTGTCTCTTATACACATCTCCGAGCCCACGA